>NZ_JAAKVA010000016.1:0-108723 GCF_049175415.1 Aeromonas sp. 600527
AGCAGGAAGCAGGAAGCAGGAAGCAGGAAGCAGGAAGCAGGAAGCAGGAAGCAGGAAGCAGGAAGCAGGAAGCAGGAGAGATTAACCGAGACAGATGGTTTGCCAAAGCTCACTTAACACAGCAATCCAGCGATTTATCATGGCGCCAATACGTTGTCGCCAAAAAAGAAAATGGCCGAGAAATTATCTCGGCCAATCGTAGCCTGGTCAAAGACTCAAGCCTGGATATTACTCATGTGCAACTTATTAGAAGTTGTACTGCAGAGCAACAGTCCACTCGTCGTCATGCTTCTCGATACCCTGGATCTTGTACTCGGTGTAAGCTTTCAGCTTCGGAGTGAAGGCGTACTGAACACCCAGCAGAGTTTCGTCAACCAGATCCTTGTAAGTAGAACCGGCAGCTTGAGCGTTGGCCTTGCCTTCTTTGAAGTTGTAGCCAGCCAGGAAGGTCCAGGCGTCTACGTTGTAAGATGCAGCCAGCTCGTAGCCACGGCCGTCATCTTTCATACCCAGGCTCTTGTTCTTAACTTGGCTTTCGGTGTAAACACCAGCAAAGTAGAAACCATTGATAGCGTAGTGCGCGCCAACAGCCCACTCGTCTTTCTTACCAGTGTTGCCGTTAACTTTGTTCTGCAGATCAGAGTAGGCATAACCGGCATTGAAGCCCAGGCCGAAGTCGAAGTCGTAACCAGCGGCAGCTGCATAGGCTTTCTTACGCTTAACATCGGAACCGAAGATTGCATCTTCTTTAACTTTCTGACCTACGTCGGTGATCTTGACAGCTACGTCGTCGTTGGTCTGGTAGGAAACCTTGCCTTTGAAACCACCAAAGGTGTTGGAGTAGATAACCTGGCCTTCTTGACGACCGTCATAGAAGTTACCTGCATCACCCCATTCGTTGAAAATATCGGTCGGCTCCAGCACGTCGTAGAAAGCGGTGTCGGTCTGACCAAAGATGATTTTACCGTACTGGGTGCCGTCAAAACCTGCATAGATATGACGAGCGTCGAACTTGCTAGACTTACCGTCGCTGCCCTTGTCAGAGTTTTCAGCAGCTACTTGCCACTCGGTCTTGGCAATACCGGACCATGTGTTGTTCAGAGCAACTTTACCGGACCAACCCAGACGGGAGGAGCCAATCAGCTCGCCGTCGGTATCATCGTGTTCACCGTAGTAGTTAGCTTGTACACGACCGTATACGTCGAAAGTGGTACCGTCTTTGTCATAGATCACTGCTGCGTTAGCGGCGGATGCAAACAGAGCCGGAATAGCAATAGCCAGAATTGTCTTTTTCATAGTTTCCAATGCCTACTGTAATTAAACACTAAGTTAAGTTGTTGTTATTCCCTGTGTTAGCGATGTTCTTTGCATCACTATGCCGCCGAGACTAGCACCGGATTTTTTGAACCGCAATGAAAAAACTTGGAACTTTTTATGGAAACCATAGTCATGGAGACAAAAATGTGAGCCAGATCTCACCTAAAAAGCAGCTAAAAGGGAAACGTTTGCAATCTATTTAGCTGCTTTTTTGAACTTAAACGGTGTGTTTTGTATGCGCATGAAGCCAGATGCCTGATAAACCCCCAAGGTTGTCTAAGTAGCGAGAAACCATTGTGAGAATGGATGTCTCCTCGACCTCTCCAAGGGGTTACGGGTATCCTTGTCTTCCGATTAACTCCCAAGCTGACTTTATCTTTATGCTCTCGACTCGCCTCAAAGCCATCATCCGTCAGACTTATCGCCAGATTGCGGATGAATTACCCGGTTTTGTACCGCGCAAGGAGCAGAATTTTCTGGTAGCCGAAATCGCCAAGACGTTAACCGGGGAGTACGATAAACAGCGCCGCATTCTGGTTGCCGAAGCCGGCACCGGCATCGGCAAATCACTCTCCTATGCACAAGGCGCTATTCCGGTAGCTCGCCTTACCCAGAAGAAGCTGGTGATCTCCACCGCCACCGTGGCGCTGCAAGAGCAGCTGATCCACAAAGACCTCCCCTTCTACCACCGCCACAGTGAGCTGCCGTTTCGTTTCATGTTGGTCAAAGGACGCCAGCGCTACTGTTGCGAGCATCTGCTGGAGCAGGCAGCCAGTGGTGCCGAGATGGCCAACTTTGAGCTCGACTTTGGCAGTCTGAGCAAATCCAAGCCATCTGACAGCGACAAAGATCGCTACCAGGCCCTGTGGCAGGCCTACACCAATGGCAAATGGGATGGGGATCGGGACAACTGGCCAGAGCCCATTCCCGACACTTGCTGGGATCGCATCGCCGCCGACCGTCATACTTGCAACAAAGCGCTGAGCCATCACCAGCACTGCCCCTTTCATCGCGCCCGCAACGACATGGATAGCGCCGATGTACTGGTGGTCAACCATGCGCTGCTGCTTTCCGATCTCACCATGGGCGGAGGTATCATCCTGCCCCCCCCAGATGAATGCATCTATGTACTGGATGAAGCCCATCACCTGCCTACCATTGCCCGGGATCACGGCGCGGCGTCGGCCAGTATCAAAGGTTCACGCCGCTGGCTGGAGAAGCTGGTGCAAAGCGCAGGCAAGCTGGCGCGGACGCTTAATAAGGAAAGCCTGCTCGACCCCCAACTCAAATTGCAGGATGCGCTGGCCTCCATCCAACCCGACTTGAAGGCGGTCGAGCAGTGGCTCGGCGCCAACGATCGGCTGTTTGGCAGTGACCCCCACTATCGTTTCGCCGAGGGGGTGTTGCCGGATCCCCTGCCCATGCTGGCAGAGAACCTCAAGGAGTCGAGCAAGAAAGCGTTGCGGGCGCTGGATAGGATGCAGGGAGCGATCGGTGAAGCACTGAAAGATGGCGAGATCCGCCGTAAGGAGGCAGAACCCCTGCTGGCCGAGAGCGGTTTTCATCTGCAGCGGCTGGAGAGTTTCTGCGCCCTGTGGGAGATGCTGGGGCGCCATATCCCGACAGGCAAAACCCCGCTCGCCCGCTGGATGGCCAAGAGCGATGATGGCGATATCTGGCTGCATGCCTCCCCCATAGAGGTGGGATATCTGCTGGAGGAGTGGCTCTGGTCGAAATGCCTGGGGGCCGTGCTGGTCTCGGCAACGCTCACCGCCCTCTCATCCTTTAGTTATTTTCGCCATCAGGTAGGACTCAAAGAGCATGACGGCACCCGATATCTGCGCCTGCGCTCACCGTTTGACTACCAAAAGGCCGAGCTCTATCTGCCCAAAATGGCGCACGAACCCAACTCGCCTGCTTTTACCAGCGAGCTTGTCAGCGTGCTGCCGCGCATTCTGGCGGGCAAGGAGGCGAGTCTGGTGCTCTTTTCCTCCTACCGGCAGATGAATGAGGTGGCTGTTGGCTTGCGAGCCAAGGGACTATCACTGCTGGTGCAGGGGGAAGCCTCCCGTAGCGCCCTGCTCACCCTGCACAAGCAAAAATGCGATGGCGGTCAGGCCAGCATCCTGTTTGGTACCGGCAGCTTCTCGGAGGGGCTGGATCTGCCGGGTCACTACCTTACCAATCTGGTGATCACCAAGCTCCCCTTTGCGGTGCCCAACTCGCCGGTCGAGGAGGCCACCGCCGAGTGGGTGGAGCAGCGAGGAGGCAACCCGTTCCTGCAACTGACAGTGCCGGAGGCATCGCGCAAACTGATACAGGCCTGTGGTCGACTCATCCGCAAAGAGGCCGATCGGGGGCGGGTCACCATCCTTGACCGGCGATTGCTGACCAAACGTTATGGCAAGGGGTTGCTCGATGCCCTCCCGCCGTTCTCTCGGCGGATCGAGTAATCAAACCACTGTATAAATAAAAAAATCAACAGCAGACCACTCTTTAGTCACCGGAAAGAGCCATTGCCGCAGTAGGCCAAACCTGTAAAAATGAGCCCCTGTTTTCAGTGGGCAATCGCCTGACTGTTCAAGGAGATGAAATGAAACTGACTGTTCTGGTACCGGCGCTGGCTGGTCTGTTGTGGGCCGGTAGCGCCCTGGCTGATGCCCAACTGGAAGTATCCAACCCTTACATCGTGCAGCTGATCGATGGCCAATCCATCAACCCCAAGCTGCTCGACAAAACCAGCACCTTCCCCCTCTCTGCCGGCAAGCACCAGTTGGTCGTCGCCTTTGAAGGCAACTACTCCAGCCGTAACGAAATCAAGCTGGTGACCGCCGAGCCGCTGGTGCTGAACTTCACCGCCGCCGACAATCAGCAACTGGTGCTGGACTATAAAAAGCCCCGTAATGAAGCAGAAGCCAAACAGTTCCTGAAAGATCAGAAAGTGGCGCTGAAAGACAAGGTCACAGGGCAGCAAGTGAGCAGCGAACAATTCGTGATGCCAAAAGTAGAGGGCTTCCAGCTGACCCGTGACTATCAGCAAGAGCTGATCAACATGGGCAAAGCATTCAACCAGCCCAAAACTGTTGCTGTCTCCTCTGCTGCCGTGATGGCAGCCGCCAGCGCACCAGTCGTGGCTGCGCCGAGCAAGGCACAGAGCAATCCGGAAGCCCTGACCCAGCTGCAAAACTGGTACAACAAGGCGGATGCGGAAACCCGCAAAGCCTTCCAGATCTGGGTTATCCAGCAGCAATAAGCCGGGCTGAGATATTGACAGAAAGGGGAGCCAAGCTCCCCTTTTCCATATCCTGTGGCCTCACTCACGACTCGCCTTGATTTACGCGCTTCCTCTTTCTTTTTATATAGAGAGTGCATATATGGGTTCATCTGCTGATTCCATATATAGAAAGCGCCACCTTGCCAGGGAGAATGGCACCATGTCGTTGCGCATTTTCTATCACCCCCTCTACTCCTCCCTGACGTTACCCGAACGCCATCGCTTTCCGCTGGCCAAGTATCAGGGGCTGTTTGAGCAGTTGCAGGCACGGGGTTACCCCCTTGGCGAAGCACCTGCGGCCACCCGGGAGCAAATCTGCCGCATTCACGATGCTGATTATGTCGCGGCGGCCCTGAGCGGCCAGCTTGAAGATCGCGCCATCCGCAAGATTGGTTTTCCCTGGTCACCCATGCTGATGGAGCGCACCTTGCGCTCGGTGGGTGCCACCATTGCCGCCAGCCGCTATGCAATTGAGCAGGGCTGCGGCTTGCAGATCTCCGGCGGCTATCACCACGCCCATCGGGATCACGGCAGCGGTTTTTGTCTGTTCAACGATCTGGTGATTGCCGCCCAGACCTGCCTCGACGAGGGGGGCTGTGAACAGGTACTCATCGTCGATCTCGATGTGCATCAGGGAGATGGCAGTGCGGCCTTGTGCACTGGGCGGCGCGATATCATCACCCTCTCCCTCCATGGGGAGCACAACTTTCCCCATCACAAAGCCGCTTCTCACCTCGATTTTCCGCTGCCTAGCGGCATGACGGACGATGCCTATCTCACTACACTGCAACAGGCGCTCTCACTGGCACTGCGCCTCTATTCGCCGGATCTCATCCTCTATCAGGCGGGCGTCGATGTGCATCATGCCGACGAGCTTGGCTATCTCTCCCTGAGTGATGAAGCGGTTCGCCTGCGCGATGCCATGGTGTTTGACTGTGCACTGCTGCACGGCGTGCCCATCGCTGCAGTGCCCGGTGGCGGCTATCGCCGCGACTGGCAACAGCTGATCCCGCTTCATATGTCGCTGTTTGAGACGGCGCGACAACGTTTTGGCTGATTACATGCCTTTATATGTCGGGCATTTCACCAGATAAAACAGAAGAGGCGACCCCTGGGGTCGCCTCTTCTTGTTTCGTCATCTCGGTCACACAAGCTCGCTCGTTGTCGGGCAAGCTCGGGACGCCTGAGGATAACTATTTCTGACGCTTGCGGGCGTACTTGCGGCGGGCGCGGGCTTGACGCTCCTCTTCCCGCTCGGCCTTCTCTTTGGCTTTTTGCTCGGCTTCTGCGGCGGCTTCGACAATCTCGACGCTCACCATTTCCGGCGTCTCCAGCGAGATGCGGCCAAGCAGTCCAGAGCGGAACTCGTTGATCAGGATCTCGGACGCCTTGTGCAAGTCGGCCAGCCCCCCTTTGCGCATAAAGGCCCGCTGGCGGGCGATCATCTCCAGCAGCTCGATCTCGGTTTCGGGCAACTCGTCAATCTGGTAGCGCGCCTTGATCCGCTCCGGATAGGCCTTGATGAAGTAGTCAGCGGCGAACATGGCGATATCGGCATAGTCGAACACAGTGTCTTTAATGGCCGCGGTGATGGCCAGACGATAACCGCAGGAGGGCGGGTTGAGCTTGGGCCAGAGGAAACCCGGGGTATCGGTCAGGATGACGTTGTTATCCAGCTTGATCCGCTGCTGGGACTTGGTCACCCCCGCCTCGTTGCCGGTACGGGCGATGATGCGCCCGGCCAGGGTATTGATCAGGGTGGACTTGCCCACGTTGGGGATCCCCATGATCATCGCCCGCACGCCGCGCAGCTCAAAGTTGCGTTCCGGCAGCATCTCGTGGCAGAGGGTCAGCAGTTGTTTGATCTTCTCCGGCTCTTGTTGTGTCAACGGCAGCGCCTTAATCCCCTTCTCTTTTTCCATGTGCGCCACCCACAGATCGGTGATCGCCGGATCGGCGAGGTCCGCCTTGTTCAGCACCTTGATCACCGGGGTATCACCACGCAGCTCGGGCACCAGCGGGTTTTCGCTGGAGAAGGGGATGCGGGCATCGAGCATCTCGATGATCACATCGACCTGGGGCATGACCTCGGCAATCTCTTTGCGGGCCTTGTGCATGTGACCGGGGAACCAGTTGATGGACATATCCGTTACTCTCTGTGGGGGCTGCGGGCGGGCGCATGGAACAACAGGCGCTCTGCCGCGGGCATCGAACGAAGGGGGCGCATTTTACCTGCTGCGGGCACATTTTGACAGGTCATTCTAGCCATCACTTCATCAAATCAGCAAACCGCCGAGGCGGAGAAACCTTGCCGGAAGCGACCGGACCAACCGGCTCAATTGATAGATAACACTTTGATATAGTGTAACATTTTCATCACTTTTTCACACAACCGTCACCGATAGTCAGTAAAAGTGTCATCTGCCCCCTCTAGGCTGCGCTCAGGTTTTACAAGGAGCGAACCCCAATGAGAAAAATGGCAGGACTTGCAGTGATGATCGGCGCCGCCCTGGCTGCCGGCTGCAAATCAGACAATGACACGGTGGCGACCAAGCCCGCAACCCAACCCACCAACGTCATCTTCTTCCTCGGTGACGGCATGGGCCTCAACACCCTGACGGCGGCCCGCATCTACGGTGTCGGCGAAGAGGGTGATCTCACCATCGATACCCTGCCAGAGACGGCCTTTATCAAGACCTTCTCCCACGATGCCCAGGTCACTGACTCGGCCCCCTCCATGGCGGCCTACATGACCGGGGTCAAGAGCAACAACGGCGTCATCAGCATGGACGGCGACGCCACCTATGAGAGTGACTGCAGCAAGAGCGCCGGCAAGCCGGTGACTACCCTGCTGGAGCTGGCCAAAGCCGATGGCCGCGGTACCGGTGTGGTAACCAGCACCCGGGTAACCCACGCCACCCCGGCGGCTACCTATGCCCATATCTGCAACCGGGATCTGGAAGCGGATATCGCTGCCCAGCTGGTACCGGGCGGCAAAGGCTACAACAGCGCCCTCAAGGAGGGGCTGGATGTGGTGCTCGGTGGCGGCAGCAGTTTCTTCCTGCCCAAAGCCGACAAGGGCAAGCGGGAGGATGGCCGCAACCTCATCAGCGAAATGCAGGCCAAGGGCTACCAGTTTGCCAGCAATCTGGATGAGCTGAACAAGGCCGAGGCGGGCAAGCCACTGCTGGGTCTGTTTGGTTCCAGCCACATGAAATATGACCTGGACCGTCCCGCCAGCGAGCCGTCACTGGCCCAGATGACCCTGGCCGCCATCAAGCAGCTCAAGGGCAAAGAGAAGGGTTACTTCCTGATGGTGGAAGGGGGTCGCATCGACCACGCCCTGCACGACACCAACGCCAAGCGGGCGCTGCAGGACACCATCGCCTTCGACAACGCCATCAAGGCCGCCATCGACGAGGTGAAAAAGAGCGACCCCGAGCTGAAAAACACCCTGATCGTGGTCACCGCCGACCACGACCATACGCTCGTTCTCAACGGCTATGCCAAGCGCACCGGCAAGACCACCGCCGACAACCCCGGCGTACTCGGGCTGGTGAAGAACTACGAGACTGGCGAGCCAAGCAAGGATAGCGAGGGCATGCCCTACACCATCATAGGTTTTGGCAACGGCTACAACCGGGTGGATGGCCCGCGCAGCAGCGTCGCCCCGCTCGACGACGCCACCGTCTCCGCCAATGACTACCACCAGGAAGTGGTGGTCAAGGTAGGCGAGATCGGCAACGAGACCCACGGCGGCACAGATGTCTTCCTCGGCGCCATCGGCAAGGGGGCTGACAGCTTCCATGGCTCACTCGATAACACCGCCGTGTTCGGCAAGATCAAGGCTGCGGCCAAGCTGTAAGGAGCACTTTCATGAGCAAACAGATGAACACATCCATCAAGCACACGCTGGTCTGCGCCGCCCTGTTCAGTGCGCTGGGCGCAACCTTCCAGGCACAGGCCGCTGATGCCAAAAACGTCATTCTCTTTATCGGTGATGGCATGGGGCCTACCGTGCTCACCGCCACCCGCCTGTTCAAGGTGGGGGAAGAGGGCAATCTGGAGATGATGAAACTGCCGCGCAGTGCCCGCATCAAGACCTTCTCCAACGATGCCCAGACCACCGACTCGGCCCCCTCCATGGCGGCCTACACCACCGGGGTCAAGATGAACAACGAGGTGATCGCCATGAGCAGCGACACCAAAGCCGTCGCCCCCGGCAAAGACGTCAATGGCAACAAAACCGTCAACAATTGCAGCAGCGATAACGGCAAGCCCGTGCCCACCATTCTCGAACTGGCCAAGGCGGCAGGCAAATCGGTCGGGGCCGTCACCACCACCGAGCTGACCCACGCGACCCCGGCGGCCACCTACGCCCACATCTGCCATCGGGATGCCGCTTATGACATCGCCGCACAAGCTGTTCCGGGAGGAACTGGTTTCAACCAGGCGCTGGGGGATGGGGTCGATGTACTGATGGGCGGTGGTGCCAACCACTGGACCCCCTACAGCGCCAGCAACAAGGGCGGTCGCAATGACAACCGCGACCTGACCGCCGAGATGAAGGCACAGGGATACAGCTATGTCACCACCCAAAGTGAACTGGCCAAGGTCACCAGCGGCAAGGTGCTCGGCCTGTTCAGCAGCAAATCCCACTTGGACTACGAGCTGGATCGGGTCGCCAAAGGGGCTGCCAATACCCAGCCGTCCCTCTCCGAAATGACCGCCAAGGCGATCGACCTGCTGAGCAAGAACAGTCAGGGTTACTTTCTTATGGTAGAAGGTGGCCGGATCGATCACGCCCTGCACGGCACCAATGCCAAGCGCTCGCTCACCGACGCGGTGGCACTGGATGAGGCGGTCAAGACGGCGCTGGGTAAAGTGGATCTCAGCAATACCCTGATCGTGGTCACCGCCGACCATGACCACACCATGACCATTAACGGCTACTCCGCCAAGGGCAATCCGGTGCTGGATCTGGTGAAAAATGGCGACGGCTCGACCCAGAACGACGTGGATGGCAAGCCCTTCACCACCCTGGTGTTCGGTAACGGCCCCAACCGCCCCGATGTGCGTTCCGTCCTCACCAGCGATCAGGTGATGGCTAATGACTATCTGCAGGAGACCGGCGTCAAACTGACATCGGAAACCCACGGAGGCGGCGATGTGATGCTGTTTGCCGATGGCGCCGGCAGCAACCGCTTCAAAGGCACGCTGGATAACACCAAGGTGTTTGGCAAACTGCGGGAGGCGCTCGGCCTGTAAGCAGCAGGGGCCTGGGTACATCTGAGCAATTGACTCAGCGGCCCGGGCCCCGGCTCTTTCGAGCGACAGATGATGATGCGACTTTTGCTTTCGTTATGGCTGCTTGGCAGCACCCTCGCCTTCCCTCTGCATGCTGACGACACGCCCCCGGATCTCGCCGCCCGGATCAGCTATCACGACCGGAACACCGGCAGCGATGGCATCGCCAGAGAGAGTGTCTGGCAAGAGAAGTGGCTGCGCGTGGGCAATCAGGTGTGGAGCCAGCGGCTCATTCCCCTCCCCCTTGCCCGTGCCTATCACGCCACTCACGACACCACCCCCGGCCACAAACACTTTACCCACCAGATGGCGGCCCGCTGGGTCAGTCGCAGTGATGAGGGTGAAATTCAGCTGCGCTATGCCGACAGCTGGCACAACCAGCTGGTTGAAGTGCCGGTGGAAGAGTATGGCCAGGTGGCCTTCAAGCCCGACTGGCCGCGGCTCCGCCATCTCGTCAACCCGGCGCTGATCGAGGGGATGACTCCCCTGGATGAGGCCGCCCCCGAGCAGGCCCGCTGGTATGAGAAGCGCGAAGGGCAGCAACGAACCCGGATTCTCTGGTCGAGTCAGTGGCAGATCCCGCTGGTGGTCGAGTCGGCCAGTCTCGACGGCTATCGCAGCTACCGGATGGAGGTGACCCTGCGCAAGCTGCCTGCTCAGCTCCCCTGGCAGCAACTCGCTGATTACGAAGTGCGCGATCTGCGGGATTTCTTCGACTGAGATCCC
Source organism: Aeromonas sp. 600527 (assembly GCF_049175415.1). NCBI lineage: Bacteria > Pseudomonadati > Pseudomonadota > Gammaproteobacteria > Aeromonadales > Aeromonadaceae > Aeromonas > Aeromonas sp. 600527. The sequence goes on from NZ_JAAKVA010000016.1 coordinate 10,625, forward strand.
AACCCCTCAGCGGGCACAACGACAACGTAGGCAGGAATGTTACACTCTGCATATTCGACTCTTGCTCACGACCTTGATGCGCGCTCTCTGCCTGCCCTTTTTAACCCTGCTGTTGTTGCTGGTGAACACCGGTGCCCAGGCTATTGTGCTGGTGGCGGCCGAGCTGCCCCCTTACGTCATTCGCTCCTCTCACGGCAAACCAAGCGGTGTCGCCATCGAGATCATGGAGGAAGCAGCCCGCCGTCTAGGCGAGCCGCTGACCATCGAGCTGATGCCACTTCCACGTGCACTGACCCAGACAATTCACCGCCCCGATGTATTGATGATACCGCCCGTGCGAAGTAGTCAGCGAGAGCACCTCTATCAGTGGGTAACGCCCATCCTCGATGAGCAGTTTTTGATCGTCAGCGATCGCCGGTTTCACCCAAAAGCACTGAAAAGCAGCGATTTGAAAAACCTTGATGTGGGCGTGCTGCGCTACTCGTTTGGTCAACACCTACTCAAGCAACGCATCGGGATCCGGGGAGAGACAGTGGCAGATGAGCAACTAAACGCTCATAAACTCCATCGCGGTCGCATTGATGCCTGGGTCGCCGCATGGAATGTCATCCTGTATGCCCAACAACAAGACAAACGCTCATCACAACAGCTGGTTCGCGGGGAAGTGTTGATGAACACCCAACTGTTCCTGGCCGCTCACAAGGATTTCCCCTTCAAACAGGCGCAGCGCTGGCAAGCCGTAATCGACGAGATGCGCCATGATGGCACACTGGCGCGGATCATCCGTCAGTACAACTATCAGGCTCCTGAGTAGTCACTCAATCGCGGTTGCCAAGGCCGGCCAGAATGGTTATGGTAGCCCTATGAAAATACTCGCTATTTCCTCGCATTTGCTCACACCCTGCTGAGCCCCCGCCTCGCTCCTTCGGCCGCGAGTCGCTTGGGGGCATGGCATTTTCAATCGATTGAACCTGTTGAATCCATTTTTGTAACACTTTGCGTGATGGCCAACCTGCACCCGCCGGTATGGGCCTATCCGCTATTGATAAGGAATATCTTATGAAACAACCTCATCTGGTTATCTCCAGCCTTGATCTGGACCGTATCGAACAACTGCTCGGCAACCATCCGCAGCATCTGGCCCTGCAAGAGGAGCTGGACCGCGCCGAGATCCGCGAACCGGCCGACATGCCGCCGGACGTGGTCACCATGAACAGCAAGGTACGCTTCAAGATGCAGAGCAGCGGCAACGAGTTCTGCCTCACCCTGGTCTACCCGCGCGATGCCAAGGGCGACGAGAGCAACATCTCGGTACTGGCGCCGGTAGGCAGCGCCCTGCTCGGCCTGAAAGTGGGCGACAGCATCGCCTGGCCGGGCCCGGCCGGTCGCACCATCGAGGTAGAAATTTTGGAAGTGGTCTATCAGCCGGAGCGCGCCGGCGAACTGCACCGCTGAGTCCCCCGGGCTGGTCATCTCCCTGTTGATCAGCCCGCTTGCTCGCCCTTGCCAGCTGATCCCGATCAAGCTTTACGCACCTTGCCCCCCGGTTTTTAGCCCCTTTTCCTGCTGCTGCTTGAGCCTGACTCGGGGGGCAGGTATCTTGTTGGCCGCGTCATGGTCATGACGCACCGAATTTCAGGCTGACATCATGATAAAAATTGCCCTCATCGACGATCACCAGATCGTCCGATCCGGTTTTGCCCAACTGCTCAATCTGGAGCCCGACCTGCAGGTGGTCGCCGAATTCGGCTCCGCCAGCGATGCCCTTGCCGGCCTGCCCGGCAGCGGGGCGCGCGTCTGCGTCTGCGACATCTCGATGCCCGACCAGTCGGGACTGGATCTGCTCAAGCAGCTCCCCTCCGGCCTTGCTGTGGTGATGCTCTCGGTGCACGACAGCCCGGCCCTCATCGAGCAGGCACTGCAAACCGGCGCCAAGGGATTTCTCTCCAAGCGCTGCAGCCCGGACGAGCTGATCGCCGCGGTGCGCACCGCCGCCCAGGGGGGGTGTTATCTGACGCCGGACATCGCCCAGAAGCTGGCCAGCAGCAGCCGGGATCCCCTCACCAATCGGGAGCGGGAGATTGCCCAGTTGCTGGCACAGGGGCTGGAGGTGAAGGCCATCGCCGAGCAGCTCGGCCTCTCCCCCAAAACCGTCCACGTCCATCGCGCCAACCTGATGGACAAGCTCAAGGTCAGCAACAACGTCGAGCTGGCCCACCGCATGCTGGATAGCTGGTGATCTCCCGTTTTGCCAGCTATGTCGCCATCGCGCTGGCGGCCTGCTTCATCTTTGCCGCCGGCTGGTTTTGCCTCTGGAGCATCAGCCTGCATCTGGCGGGTGGCCCGGCGCTGGCGGTGCTGCTGTTCCCCTTCGGCCTGCGCCTCGGCTTGCTGCTGCAAAGCCCGGGCCACTACTGGCCGCCGCTGTTGCTGTGCGAAGGGCTGCTGCTCTACTGGCTCAATCTGGAAGTGGGGCTGTCCCACTGGCCTTGGCTGGTCGCGGGCAGTCTGCTGACCCTGCTACCGCTGCTGATTGCCCGTCGCCAGCAGGTGCGCAACGACTGGCAGCAACTGTTGCTGCTGCTCGCCACCGTCACGGCGGCGGCGCTGCTGCAAGCCCTGCTCTGGCATCTGGCCGGGGAAGATGGCCTCTCGGCCCTGCTGCTCAGCCTGACCGGCGGGCTGACGCTGACCTCCACCTGCATGCTGATCTGGCACTACCTCACCCGCGCCACCTGGGTGCCGCTGGGGCCTGCGCTGGTGGATCAACCGGTGGAGTGGCGCTTTCGCCATCTGGTCTGGTATCTGTTGCTGTTCGTATTGAGCCTCTGGCTGCAACTGGGATTGCCCAACTCGCTGGTGCGCTTCACTCCGTTTTGTCTGGCCATCCCCATCATCGCCATGGCGTGGCGCTACGGCTGGCAAGGGGCGCTGCTCGCCACCCTGATGAACACCATCGCCCTGCTGGCCAGTCAGGCCTGGCACGATCACCCCCTCGATCTGCTGCTCTCCCTGCTGGCCCAGAGCCTGACCGGCCTGCTGCTCGGCGCGGGGATCCAGCGCCAGCGCGAACTCAATCAGGCGCTAACCCGCCAGCTCGCCCACAATCGCCAGCTCACCGAGCGGCTGCTGGAGACCGAGGAGAGCATCCGCAAGGAGGTAGCGCGCGAGCTGCACGACGACATCGGCCAGACCATCACCGCCATTCGAACCCAGGCAGGGATCGTGCGCCGCCTCGCCCCCGACAACGCCGGGGTGGGCCAGAGCAGCGCCCTGATCGACACACTGTCGCTCGGGATCTATGACGCGGTGCGCGGTCTGCTCGGACGGCTTCGCCCGCGCCAGCTCGATGACATGACTCTGGAACAGGCGGTACGGGCACTGCTGAGGGAGCTGGAGCTGGAACGTCACGGCATCGTCACCCGTCTGGAGTGGCAGCTGGCGGATGGGGATCTCTCGGATGCCCAGCGGGTCACCCTGTTTCGGGTCTGTCAGGAGGGGCTCAACAACGTGGTCAAACATGCCAACGCCCACTCGGTCACCATTCGCGCCCGGACCAGCGGCGAGCAGTTGCAACTGGTGCTGGAAGATGATGGCCGCGGTTTGCCGGAAAGCCGCCCGCAACAGGGCTATGGCCTGCTCGGCATTCGCGAGCGGGTACAGGCGCTCGGGGGCAGTCTGCAACTCTCCTGCATCCACGGCACCCAGCTGACGGTCAACCTGCCCAGTCGCAGACGGGAGGAGGGTCATGGCTAATCACCACCAGAGGGCCTGCCTGTGCTGAGTTTTATGAGAAGCGCGCCGCCGCAGCCCCTTATCCGGGATCAGGCCGAGATCGACGCCACCTATCGCCATTGGCGGCTGCACCTGCTGCTGACCATGTATCTGGGCTACGCGGTCTTCTACTTCACCCGCAAGAGCTTCAACTTCGCCATGCCGGACATGCTGGCGAGCGGCATGCTGGACAAGTCCGATATCGGCATGCTCTGGACCCTGTTCTACATCACCTACGGCTGCTCCAAGTTCTTCTCCGGCATCATCAGTGACCGCGCCAACCCGCGCTACTTTATGGGTGTCGGGCTGATGGCCACCGGCGTTATCAACATACTGTTCGGCCTCTCGTCGGCACTCTGGATGTTTTCCGCCCTCTGGGTCGCCAACGCCTTCTTCCAGGGCTGGGGCTGGCCCCCCTGCTCCAAGCTGCTCACCAGCTGGTATTCGCGCACCGAGCGCGGGGTCTGGTGGTCGGCCTGGAACACCGCCCACAACGTCGGCGGCGCGCTCATTCCCCTTATCGTCAGCACCATTGCTCTGCAACATGGCTGGCGCTACGGCATGATAGTGCCCGGCCTTATCGCCATCATCGCGGGATTGTTCCTCTGCTGGCGACTGCGGGATACCCCGAGTGCCATGGGATTGCCAACGGTGGGCGAGTGGCGCAAGGACGCCATGGAGCTGGCCCAGCAGACTCAGGATGCGGGGCTCTCCCACCGCCAGATCCTGCGCAAGTATGTGTTGGGCAACCCCTATATCTGGCTGCTCGCCTGCTGTTACGTACTGGTCTATGTGGTACGCACCGCCATCAATGACTGGGGCAATCTCTACATGACCGAGCAGCGCGGCTTCAATCTGATGAGCGCCAACTCGGCCATCTCCATGTTCGAGGTGGGAGGCTTTATCGGTGCGCTGGTGGCGGGCTGGGGATCGGACAAGCTGTTCAACGGCAACCGTGGCCCGATGAACCTCATCTTTGCGGTGGGGATCCTGCTGGCGGTGGGGTCGCTCTGGCTGATGCCCTTCTTCAGCTATGTGATGCAGGCGGCCTGCTTCTTTACCATCGGCTTTTTCGTGTTTGGCCCCCAGATGCTGATCGGCATGGCGGCGGCGGAGTGCTCCCACAAAAACTCGGCGGGGGCGGCCACCGGCTTTGTCGGCCTCTTTGCCTATATGGGAGCAGCGCTGTCGGGCTATCCGCTGGCCAAGGTGATGGAGATCTGGCACTGGAACGGCTTCTTCGTGGTGATCTCGGTGGCGGCGGGCGTCTCGGCTCTGCTGCTGCTCCCCTTCCTCAAGGCGCAGGCACCGAGAGCCGCTCAAGCGAATGCAGATTAGCGGGTGGCAGCTGACAAGCTATATCCGGCAAACAGAAACAGCCAGGGCGCGGATCACCTCGCCCTGATTTTATTCCTGAACCTATTCCTGCATCAGGCAGCCTGACAGACCCGGTTCTTTCCTTCCCGCTTGGCCCGATAGAGAGCGTCATCCGCACGGCTGAACAGGCTGTCAAAGTGCCACTCCCCCTGCCAGTGAGCAATACCCATGCTGACGGTGATATGGATCCCCTCTACCTCGCTGGCCGCAAGCTGAACCCGCAGTGACTGACAACGGGCGATCGCCTCGTCTGCAGTGACATGGCGAAACAACAGCACAAACTCCTCGCCCCCAAAGCGGCCCGCCAATACCCCCTCCAGCTCGCGCAGTGACAACCCGACCCGCTCCAGTACCCGATCCCCCACCTCATGACCATGCCGATCGTTGATCTGCTTGAAGTCATCCAGATCGAGCACCACCAGCGCGCCCTGCTGTGCAGGGCGCCCCCGGGCCAGACGCTCCATAAAACCACGGCGATTGAGTAACCCAGTCAGCGGGTCATGACTGGCCTGATAGCGCAGCTCCAGCGCCCGGTGCTGGTTGCAGAGCAGCAGCACCCCGAAGGTGAGCATGGAGCTACCCACCAGCATGGAAACATAGGGCAACACGTTGAACAGCTGACGCTGGAACGGGCTTTCGATCACCTCGCCCCACACGGTAAACATCCGCATCAGGGTCATGGCGATCAGCACCAGATTGAGGCCAATCAGCACCCAGACCGCCACCTGATAATCGGGTCGACCGTGACGCCAGAGCTGCCAGATGATGAGCGAACTGAGCATGAGGAAAGTGGCGCTGCTGATCATCACCCGCACCGCAATCCGGCCATCGATGGCGACCGACCAGGTCATGATGGCTGCAAACAGCAGGATGAATCCCCAGCAGACAGGCCAGCCCGGCGATTGACGGAAGAAACAACGCTGGGCGACCAGCAGCAACGACACATGAAAAATCAGGAAGACATTGCCCACCCAGGAGCCATAGGGGGTAGGTGTCAGCAGCAGACTGGCAAATCCCGCCTGACCCAGCATGGCAAACAGACTGGACCACCACCAGACCCCGACGCCGGGAATATCGTTGTGGGTAACGCGAATGATGGTAAGAGTGAGGAAACCGAGACAATAGCCACACAAGGCCATGATCATCAAGGTAAAAATATCCAGCTTGAGCAGTAGTGAGGCGTCCATACCAAAGCCATGCAGAGAGGGTAACTGAGTATATGAGAAGCGTTTGCCAAGACCCAGTGCGACTTGATGGTTTTCACAATAAAGCCCGTTCGTTTGCTGACAAACAGAGCAATGCGTGTGATATCCCACCAATGCGTATTCGTATCAGCCCCATAAAAGCCTCTTACGGAGCCCAATAGCACAATGAGAGCTGCAAGCGGCACCCTGGCTTTGTAACAAAATGTCTTGGGGATAATTTGGGCTTGAACCCACTCAATTAGATAGATATGTTGTTTTCGTGTGATTTTATGAATGAAGCCATGAGCAATAAATGTCTCTAACCTGTTGAGTCTTCTGACACAATCTGTTTTTGGTACATTTTTCACTCAACCACTATTCATAGCATCTCATATGGGGCTTTTGTCCCGCTCAAGACATTCATCCTGTCTTGCCTGTTGCCGGATGCAGCAGTCTCTTGTGCCACGGAGTCGCACGGGATCAGGTTCAAGGCCGAACACACCACCGACAGAGACGTCACTTATGATCAAAAAACTGATTCTTTCTACCCTGCTGTTTTGCGGGATCGCCACGGCGGCCCCGACCCCAGCCCCTACTTCCACCCTGGATGCCGTGCTCGAACGCGGCGTGCTGCGAGTCGGCTTCGACGCCGGTTATCAACCCTTCGAGATGACCAACAAGCAGGGCCAGTACATCGGCTTTGATGTGGATCTCGCCAAGATGGTCGCCAAAGAGATGGGCGTGAAGGTCGAGTTCGTCAACACCGCCTGGGATGGCATCATTCCGGCGCTGCTGACCAACAAGTTCGACGTCATCATGGGCGGCATGACCGTCACGCCCCAGCGCAACCTGCGGGTCAACTTCGCCGATCCCTACATCGTGGTCGGCCAGACCATAGTCCTGCGCAAAGAGAAGGCGGGCGAAATCAAATCCTTCACCGACCTCAACGACCCGAAATACAAGATCGCGGTCAAGCTCGGCACCACCGGCGAGCAGGCAGTCAAGCGCCTGATCCCCAAAGCCACCCTGCTGCAGTTTGAAACCCAGGATGACGCCAAGCTGGAAGTGATCAACGGCAAGGTCGATGCGTTCGTCTATGACCTGCCCTACAACGCTATTTTCGCCTCCCAGAATCAGGGCGCCGTGGTGCACCTCGACAAGCCGTTCACCTTCGAGCCGCTGGCCTGGGCCATCCGCAAAGGGGATCAGGACACCCTCAACTGGTTCAACAACTACCTGCGCCAGATCAAGGGCGATGGCAGCTACGACCGTCTCTACAAGAAGTGGTTCGAATCCAACGCCTGGCTGAATCAGCTCAAATAACCTCCGGGGGGCGGCACATGCCGCCCCTGCACCACGCAGCTCCCCACACAATAACGAGAAGAGGTTGTGACTGTGCACACACCCAAACCGACAAGACAGATGGAAAAACAACCCAATCAGCTACTCTGGCATGGGGTTTTCCTGCTGATGCTGCTGGTTGCCGTATTCGGCATCTACAAGGCTGTCCAGTCAGTGGATTACACCTGGCGCTGGGAACGCATTCCCCAATACATCGCCTATCAGGCGGAGCAGAAGAATCTCGCCGAATTTGACGGCACCGTGATGGCGGGCACCAGCGAGGCCGAGAAGGGCAAGCTGTTCCTGCAAGACGATCTCGACCCCAATGTGCGGCAAGCCATTGCCAGTACCGGCGTACAAGTCGCCGAAGGGGATACCGTTTTTCGTGGCGATACCCTCGACACCCAACTGAGCTGGACTGCAGGCCCCATCGCCTGGGGCGTCTGGGTCACCGTCAAACTCTCGCTGGTGGCGGGCATCTTCGCCATCCTGCTCGGCACCCTGGCCGGGCTGGCCCGACTATCCCCCAATCCCGCACTGCGCAATCTGGCGGTCACCTACGTTGAGCTCATCCGCGGCACGCCGCTGCTGGTGCAGATCTTTATTGTCTACTTCTTTATCGGCACCGTGCTGAACCTCGACCGCTTCACCGCCGGGGTCGCCGCGCTGGCGGTCTTTACCGGCGCCTATGTGGCGGAAATCGTCCGCGCCGGTATCAGCTCCATCCACAAGGGGCAGATGGAGGCGGGCCGCAGCCTGGGTATGACCTCCGCCCAGACCATGCGCTATGTCATCCTGCCGCAGGCGTTCAAGCGGGTGCTGCCACCGCTGGCAGGCCAATTCATCAACCTCATCAAGGACTCCTCGCTGGTCTCGGTCATCTCCATCACCGATCTGACCAAGGCGGGGCGCGAGGTGGTGAGCTCCACCTTCAGCCCGTTCGAGGTATGGTTCACCGTGGCCCTGCTTTATCTGGTGCTCACCGGCACCCTCTCCTTCCTGGTACGCCGTCTCGAGGTGAAATATGCGAAAAGCAACTGATCCCATCATCAAAGCGACCGGCGTAGAGAAGTTCTACGGTAGCGAAGTGCATGCCCTGAAAAATGTCAGCACCCAGGTCGCCGAAGGGGAAGTGGTGGTGATCGTCGGCCCCAGCGGCTCGGGCAAATCCACCTTCCTGCGCACCCTTAACCAGCTGGAGACCATCAACGACGGCAATATCGTGGTCGACGGCATCTGCCTGACCGAGCCGGGCGATGTCAACAAGCTGCGGGAAGAGGTGGGCATGGTGTTCCAGTCCTTCAACCTCTTCCCCCACCTGACGGTGCTGGATAACATCTGCCTCGCTCCGCAGAAGGTGCGTGGCCTGTCGCGCCGTGAGGCCGAAGACAGAGCCAAGGCGCTGCTGCTGAAAGTGGGGCTGTCGGTGAAAGCGGCCAGCTATCCCTCCCAACTCTCCGGCGGTCAGCAACAGCGGGTGGCCATCGCCCGCGCACTCGCCATGCAGCCGCGCATCATGCTGTTTGACGAGCCCACCAGTGCGCTGGACCCCGAAATGGTGGGGGAAGTGCTGGATGTGATGAAGGGGCTGGCTCGCGAGGGGATGACCATGGTGGTGGTGACCCACGAGATGGGCTTTGCCCGCGAAGTAGCGGATCGGGTGCTCTTTATGGAGAGTGGCGAACTGCTGGTGGATGAAAAACCGGCCGATTTCTTCGACAATCCCCCCTCCCCGCGTCTGCGCCAGTTCCTGAGTCAGGTGCTGTAGCCAACACGCTCTGCTGGATAAACGAAGAGGGACCGCAGGGTCCCTCTTTTTGTACTTGACGCTGGAGCAGACTCAACCCAGCTGAACCCGAGTCCCCATCTCATCGGCTCAGCGCGGGGACTTTCCCAGATAGCGCTCCACGATCACTTTCACCCCGTCACGTTTCTTGAGCTGATAGAGCTCTTTGTCAAACTGTTCGATAAAGGCCTGTTTGTAGGGATACTCCCCCTTGCGGCTATAGCCGAGGACCCCCTGCTCCTTGCTGAGCACCGGCCCCTGTTTGAGCAGAGACATATCGGCCACCGCCAGTTGTTCTCCCTTGATCATGTTCAGCAGTTCATAAAGCAGGGAAAGGCGGTCATTGATGGTGCAATCGACCCGACCGCGGACAATCTTGAGCAAGTTCTCCCGATTGCTTTTCACCTCCTCCACGTCGATCTGCTTCTCCTTCACCGCCTGCCAGAAGGCATCTCCGCCGACAGCAAAGCCGGCGTTCATACCAAAGCGCAAACCGTGATAGTCGAGCGGAAACCTGGCCTGCGGGGTATTGACCGCAACACTGGCGCCGCACATCACCACCAGCTCCTCGTCGAGCATCGGTTGGGAGTAAGGCCACATCCAGGGACGACTGTCGGGCTGGTAGTAAGGCGGAAAGATGGCGAAGGCGCTGCCCTGTTCCACCATGCTCAGACCGCGCCGCCAGGGCATGGGCTTGAGCACCACCTCATAACTACTCATGTGGGTGGTCACCTCGCGGATAATATCGGCATAGATCCCCCTGACCTCCTCCCCCCTCCTGCCAGGAGTAGGGGGGATAGTTGGCATCGGCCAAAATTTCAACACGGGTTTTGGCCTGGGCCAGCAGGCAAAATCCCAGCAACAGATAAACACAGACACGCATCGCCCAATCCTCTGACGGTCAATCTGCATCAAGCATAGTCAGCGGTCACCATTCATCAGATTGAATTGCGGCCTCACTGCAAACCCGCCAAAGCCATCGGGCAAGATGGCTAGAAAATGTTAATGAAATATTGCTTTCATCCTTTATGCTGAAGAACAATTGCTCTGAATGGATGGCCGCATATGGATGTGCAACTGCTTTTGCTCTACCTCTCCCCGGTTTTTCTGGCCTTTATCGGCTGGGAGATGCTCTATCTGCGCAAACATGGCGCGGCCTTTCCCACTGCCACCTACCAGTGGAAAGATCTGCTGGCCAACGCCGCGCTGGCCCTGATGCACCAAGGGGGTGATGCGCTGGCGGCCATCGCCATTGCTTATCTGTATGACACCCTCTGGGGCTGGCGACTGTTCGATATCGAGCTGAATCTCTGGAGTGTGCTACTGCTGTTCCTGTTGCAGGATCTCTGTTACTGGCTGTTCCACTTCACCAGCCACCATGTTCGCTGGCTGTGGGCCTCCCACGTGGTGCACCACAGCTCGGAGCGACTCAACCTCTCCACCGCCTTTCGCCAGAGCCTGATGTATCCCATCTCCGGCATGTGGCTGTTCTGGATCCCGATGATTGTCATCGGCTTCCCGCCCGAGGCGGTGGTCGCCACCGTGCTGCTGAGCCTGGGTTTTCAGTTTTTCGTCCACACCCAGGTGGTGGGCAAGCTCGGCTGGCTGGAGTGGATCTTCAACACCCCCTCCCACCACAGGGTGCACCACGCCAGCAACGCCAAGTACATAGACCGCAACTTCGCCGGGGTGCTGATCATCTGGGATCGGCTGTTCGGCACCTTTGTCGAAGAAGATCCGGCCGAGCCATGCCGCTTCGGCATCACCAAGCCGATCCACAGCTTCAACCCCCTCACCCTCACCTTCCACGAGTGGCGCGACATGCTGCATGACGCCCGTGGCCTACCCTGGCGACAAAAACTCGCGGTGCTGTTTGGCAAACCGGCTGGGCCTGCCAGCCGCTGAGCCTTCGCCCCGAATAGCAACTCCCGGATAGCAAGCCCCAGATAACCAGTCCCTGATAACAAAGAGAGCGCCACGGTGGCGCTCTGTTTTATGGTCAGTCACATCTTCGATATCAGAGATGGGCGAACGACCAGACGGCGGGGATCAGGCTCAGCAAGGTCACTCCGGCCAACAGCCGCTCGCGGCCACTCAGGCAAAGACCAGCCCCCAGCTGACGGCGACTGTAGAGAAACAGCAGCAGACCCGGCCCGTAGAGCAGAAGCGACAGCAGCAGATACTCCACCCCGGCGGCATAGAGCAGCCAGAAGCCGTAACCGCTCGACACCAGTGCCACCGCCCGCATCAGGCCTTGGCCCTGCCCGCTCTCCCCCTTCCTGCTGAACAAGAGCTTGAGCAAAAACAGGCCGATCAGCAGGTAGGGCACCAGGATCATCGAGGTAGAGATAAGCAGCAGGCTGGTGTAGCCCTTGCCGAGCAACCACACCAGCAGCAGGCATGTCTGCACCGTCAGACTGGTGAGCCAGAGCGATGCTATAGGCGTCCCGTTGCGGTTCTGGCGCCGGAAGATGGCAGGAAAGGCGCCGTGTCGGGCCGCGCTGAACGGCACCTCGGCCGAGAACAGGGTCCAGCTCACATAGGAGGCGAGCACCGAGACGATAAGGCCGACACTGATAAGCAGCTTGCCCCAGGAGCCGGTCATCTGGGCCATCAGCCCTGCCATCGAGGGGTTGGGCAGGGCCGCGAGTTCAGGCCGACTCAATATCCCCAGTGCCAGCACCGAGATAAGCACATAGAGCAGCAGCGCCAGCACCACACCAAGCACAGTGGCCGTGCCCACATCCCGCCGGTTTCTGGCGCGGGCCGACAGCACCGCAGCCCCCTCAATACCGGTGAAGACCCAGAGAGTGATCAGCATGGTATTGCGCACCTGCTCGGAGACCGGCACCGCCAGGGTGCTGCCCTGCTGATCCGCCGCGAAGGTGACCGGGTCGAACCAGTAGCAGGCAAACAGGATAAACAGCAGCAGCGGCAGGCTTTTGGCCAAGGTCGCCACCAGATTGAACAGCGCCGCCTGCTGCACACCACGGGCCACCAGCAGGTGCACCGCCCAGAGGATGCAGGACTCACCGACAAACGCCGCCAGGGTATTGCCATCACCAAACCAGATCTGCTCGGGGGTATCGATAAAGCTGCCCAGCGCCGCAAAGGCGATGACCAGATAGCCCACCACGCCGATGGTGGCGCAGAGCCAATAGCCCCAGGCGGAGAAAAAGCCCACCAGATCGCCAAAACCGGCGCGGGCGTAGCTGTAGATGCCGCCGTCAAGGTCCGGCCTTAACCGCGACAGATAGAGAAAACTCATGGCGAGCGCCAGGATGCCCCCCCCCGTCACGCCCCAGCCGATCAGCACGGCGCGTGCGCCTGCCACCTCGGCCATGTTCTGGGGCAGGCTGAAAATCCCCGCCCCCACCATGGAGCTGAACACCAGCGCGGTGAGTGACCAGAGCCCAATCTTGTTCTCTTTCATGGAAGCTCCTTAGCGCAACCGGCGGCTCAGCGCCTGAATATGCTCGGGGCCGATGCCGCAGCAACCGCCGATTAGGTTCGCCCCGGCTGCGCGCCAGCGCTCGGCCCAGCCAAGGTAATCCAGCGGCCCCAGATCGGCGCGGATCTCGTCCAGCCCATCATTGGCGGTGGCCTCTTTGGGTTGCGGCGGGAAGGCGTTGGCATAGGCACCGAGGCGAATGTCTGCGCGGCCCAGCGCCTGCAATCGGGCGCGAGCAACCTCGAGGGCCCCCTCGATCACCTCGGGCTGACAGCAGTTGAACAGGATGGCATCGACTCCAGCCGCCACCAGCGAGGTCACCGCATCGGCCACCCGTTCGCCGGAGCGCAGTCGCGGCTCGTTGCCCGGCGCCTCATCTTCCAGCGTGAAGGAGACCCAGAACGGCTTGCCATCGTCAGGCAACAGCGCTTTCAGGGCCAGTGGCTCGGCAATCAGGCTCATGGTCTCGGCCAGCCAGATATCCACATAAGGGGATAGCGCCCGGATAAGCGGCGTGGCCAGCTCGTTCACCCGGTCCGCCTTGAACAGGTCGGCACGGTAGGAGCCAAACAGCGGTGGCAGAGAACCCGCCACCTGCACGGCACCCTTCTGCTCGTCAGCCACTTCGCGGGCCAGTTGACCAGCAAGTGCTGCCAGCCCCTCCCCGTCGGCAAAGAAACGCTCATCGCCGATATGAAACGGCACCAGCGCATAGCTGTTGGTGGTTATGACCCTGGCCCCGCTCGCCACATAGGCCTGATGCACGTCACGCACCGTCTCTGGCGCCTCTATCAAGGCCAGCGCCGACCACTCGGGTTGACGAAACGGTGCCCCCCGCCGTGCCAGCTCGCGCCCCATGCCCCCATCCAGCACCCACAATTCCCTGGTTTCCATCTGTCGTGTCTCTTTGTTATGTGCGTTGTTTATTTGCGTATTTATCTGTTTGTTTTGTTGATCTGCGGTTTCGCATCGAATCGCTGCAGATCGTCCTGCTTCATCCTGTGAAGCCTTTTATTATACAGCCATAAAAACATATGGATGTTTAGATGGCCAAAATAAGATAAAACAAAGTGCCACGGGCGGCAATCAGTATCAACAGAAATCAGCATGCGACCGGCGATGTAAATGCAGAAATGCAAGAGGCCACCCGAAGGTGGCCTCATCACTATCTTGATCCGCTGGCGACTTAACGCCCGGCCAGCACTCGCTTGATCTGCTTGACCCAGTCGGAGACCCGACCCTGCTGCGGCAAACCGCGCCAGATCTGCTCCCACTGGGCAGGGCTGAGCGGACGACCGAGGCGACGCTGTACGCCTGCATATAGGTAGTCATGGGCCGTGGTGGCCGCATGCTCGGAGGTGAGGAATTTGGAGACCGGATCGGTCAACCGCACATCCCGCATGCCGAGCAGCGGATAGTCGTTGTGCACCGCCGCCAGCATGGTCTCGCGCATGGCGGACTCGATGTAGCCACGGGCAAACAGGGCGGTCACCGACTCCAGCGATCCCTGATCCGGGCCGTGGTACTGCTCATCAAAGACCGGGCTCGGCTCGGCCATGCCACTTTGTACCACCGCATCGGGATCCGGCTGCGGCACGACCACGGCAGGCTTGGGGGTTACCGGCTTGGCTGCCACTGTGGCTTTGCGCGGCGCACTCTGACTACAGGCACACAGTGCCAGGGCGAGCGCGACACAGGCCAGCGCACGGGAATGAGACTGCATCTTCATGACTCTTATGTCGCTCCTTTTACGATTCCTGAGCTGGCTTCTCGGCCACAGCCGGTTCGACCCGGGTAACCAGCAGCTGATCAATCTTGTAACTGTCGATATCGACCACTTCGAACTTGTAACCGGCGTATTTGACCGAGTCAGTGCGTTTGGGGATCTTGCGCAGCATATACATGATAAAGCCGGCGATGGTCTCGTAGTTCTGGTTCTCGGGGAACTCTTCGATATCGAAGGCGCGCATCACGTCGGAGATGGGGGTGACCCCGTCCACCAGCCAGGAGTTCTCGTCGCGCTGGACGATCTGCTCTTCCACCACGTGGGTCGCCCACTCACCCATGACGGTGCTCATCAGGTCGTTCATGGTGACAATCCCCACCACCAGCGCGTACTCGTTCATCACCACGGCAAAGTCGCCACGATGATTCTTGAAGTACTCCATCGCCTCATAGAGGTTCAGGGTATCGGGGATGATGATGACGTTCTGCACCAGGTTGCCACCGATCAGGTCGATGCTCTGGCCGCCGATAACGCGGATCAGCAGCTCTTTGGCATCGACAAAGCCCTTGATGCTGTCGAGGTTGTGGTCACAGACCAGAAACTTGTTGTGGGGATGCTCGGCGATCTTGGCCTTGATGCTCTCTTCGCTCTCTTGCAGGGTGAAGTAGATGAGGCTCTCGCGGGCCGTCATGGCAGAGGTGACACCAAGGGACTGCAACTCGAACACGTTCTCGATGAGCTGATGCTCCTCGCGCTGGATAACCCCCGCCTCGGCACCGGCATCCATCACCGCATAGATATCATCGGAGGTGATCTCGTCGTTGCGCACCGTGGAGACGCGCATCAGACGGAACAGGGAGTTGGCCAACCCGTTGAAGATCCACACCAGCGGCATCAACACGGTGACGAAGAAGAGCATGGGGCGCACCACCACCACGGCAATCTGCTCGGGCATGGTCATGGCCAGACGCTTGGGCATCAGATCGGCGATCAGGATAAACATGCCGGTGACGAACACGAAGGAGGCACCGGAGCTGATCTCGCCAAGCCAGGGACCCTGGTAGAACTGAGAGACAATCCCCTTGATGGCGGGGTTGAGGGCAGACTCACCCAGGATACCGCCCAGAATGGCGACGGTATTGAGGCCAATCTGCACCACGGTGAAAAAGTTGCCCGGCTGGGCCTGCAAGGCCAGCACCTTTTCGGCCTGGCGATTACCTTCATCCGCCATCACCTGCAATTTGATTTTGCGAGACGCGGCGAGAGAGATCTCGGAGAGGGAGAAGAACACACTGCCGCCAACCAGCAGCATTAAAAAGAACAAACTATCGGCAAAACTCATGATTAACCTATTGCTACACCCGCCTTAGCACAAGACGGCAAACTGGGCCCGGGAGACCGGACCGTGAGCCCATCCGGGACTCACACAGGGGGAGTATTCTATCAGAAAACAGCCAGTTGGGGGCTTTATCTTACTCCGACCAGTTATGCAACAAAAAAGGCGCTTCACGCGCCTTTTTATTCACTTCCGGTTAGCCCTTGCCCAGCAGGGTACCCAGATCATCCGCCTTGGTGTGGCGCACATCCTTGCCTTTCACGTAGTAGACGATGTACTCGCAGATGTGCTGGCAGCGATCGCCGACCCGCTCGATGGCCCGCGCCGCCCACAGGACGTTGAGCACCTGGGGGATGGTGCGGGGATCTTCCATCATGTAGGTCATCAGCTCGCGAATGATGGACTCGTACTCACGGTCTACCTTGTCATCTTCCTTGTAGACCGCCAGCGCCGCATCCAGATCCATGCGGGCGAAGGCGTCGAGCACATCGTGCAGCATCTTGATGGTACGACGGCCCATGTTCTCCAGAGACACCAGCGGCGGCTGCGGCTTGTTGGCGTTGTCGGTCAGCATGCGGGCGATCTTGTCGGCCACGTCGCCAATGCGCTCCAGATCGGTGATGGTCTTGATGATGGCCATCACCAGTCGCAGGTCGGAGGCTGTCGGCTGACGCTTGGCGATGATGCGAGTGCACTCCTCGTCGATCGCCACTTCCATGGCGTTGACCTTGTGGTCGTTGGCCACGATTTTGCGGGCCGCATCGAGATCCTGATCGTGGATCGCTGCGATGGCGTCGGTGAGCTGCTGCTCCACCAGACCGCCCATCACCAGCACCTGGTTGCGCACGCTCTCTAGCTCGGCATTGAACTGACCGGAGATGTGTTTATTGAGGTTCATATTGTCCATACAAATAATCCTTGATTGCTCCGATTATGCCTTAGCCGTTGAACCGACTGCCAATCTGTTTGCTGAGATTCATCCTCTCCTCTCCTTAGCCGTAACGACCGGTAATGTAATCTTCGGTCTTTTTCTTGGCCGGGGTGGTGAAAATGGTGTTGGTATCCGAGTACTCGATAAGCTCGCCCATATACATGAAGGCGGTCTGATCCGACACTCGCGCAGCCTGTTGCATGTTGTGGGTCACAATCACCACGGTGAACTGGCTCTTGAGCTCGTTGATCAGCTCCTCGATGGTCAGGGTGGAGATGGGGTCGAGCGCCGAGGTCGGTTCATCGAGCAGCAACACTTCCGGCTCAATGGCGATGGCACGGGCAATCACCAGACGCTGCTGCTGACCACCGGAGAGACCGAAGGCGTTGTCATGCAGACGATCCTTCACCTCGTCCCACAGGGCCGCACCGCGCAGAGAGCGCTCGGCGGCCTCATCCAGGGTACGGCGATCATTGATCCCCTGCAGGCGCAGACCATAGACCACGTTCTCGTAGATGGACTTGGGAAACGGGTTCGGGCGCTGGAACACCATGCCCACCTGACGGCGCAGGGCAGAAACATCGACGCTCTTGTCATAGATGTTGTGGCCGTGCAGCTGAATTTCCCCCTCGATGCGGCAGATCTCCACCAGATCGTTCATCCGGTTGATGCAGCGCAGCAGGGTCGATTTACCACAGCCTGACGGGCCGATAAAGGCGGTCACCTGCCCTTTGGGGATCTTCATGTTGACGTTGAACAACGCCTGCTTGCTGCCGTAGTACAGGTTGAGATCCTTCACCTCCAGCGCGGTCTGCTCCGGGGTCAGGTTGAGCAGGTCCAGCGCGGTGTGCTGGGTAGACGTGGTCGTTACGTTGATCATCTGTTACCTCAAAATCTATCTGGAGTGGCCGGACAGCTGCCGGCGCCCCTCACGTATTGGTGCAGAGAGATGGCGGCTCGCGCTCGGCCGCCCCTCTGTTATCTCACTCTTGTATCACTCAAGACGCGCCGGATTAATGCTCCAGCGACCGGAATTTCTCGCGCAAGTGGTTACGAATACCGATAGCGGTCAGGTTCAGACCCACGATCACCGTCACCAGCAGGAAGGAGGTGGCGTAGACCAGCGGGCGGGCAGCCTCAACGTTGGGGCTCTGGAAGCCGACGTCATAGATGTGGAAGCCCAGGTGCATGAACTTGCGCTCCACATGCAGATACGGGAAGTTGCCATCCATCGGCAGGGTCGGTGCCAGTTTTACCACCCCCACCAGCATCAGCGGCGCCACTTCACCGGCTGCACGGGCAATCGCCAGAATAAGGCCGGTCATGATGGCCGGACTCGCCATCGGCAGCACGATGCGCCAGAGGGTTTCGGCCTGGGTCGCGCCCAGTGCCAGCGAGCCCTGACGGATGGTGCTCGGGATCCGCGCCAGCCCCTCTTCGGTGGAGACAATCACCACCGGCAGGGTCAGGATGGCCAGGGTCAGCGCCGACCAGATCACGCCGGGTGAACCAAAGGTTGGGCTCGGCAGCGCTTCCGGGTAGAAGAGGCGGTCGATGCTGCCCCCCAGGGTGTAAACGAAGAAGCCCAGACCAAACACGCCGTAGACGATGGAGGGCACGCCCGCCAGGTTGATCACCGCAATGCGAATGATCTTGGTCAGACTGTTCTTACCCGCGTATTCGTGCAGGTAGACTGCCGCCACCACCCCCAGCGGGGTCACGATGATCGCCATCAGGAACACCATGAACACCGTGCCGAAGATAGCCGGGAACACCCCGCCCTCGGTGTTGGCTTCACGGGGATCGTCAGAGACGAACTTGCCGATCTGGTGGAACCAGTGACCCACCTTGGCCAGCAGGCTCATGTCGTTGGGCCATACCACGTCCAGTACCTTGGACATCGGCATGGTCACCAGCTCGCCACGCATATCCTTGACGGTAATGGCGTCGCGGTCCGCTTGGCTACGCAGGGAGAAGAGCTCTTTTTCCAGCACTTGATAGCGATCGTTGAGGGCCTTACGCTCGCTGGCCAGTTCGGCTTTGAGCTGATCGGTCAGCTTGTCATCCAGCTCGGCCTTGCGCTCTTTCAGGCGCAGCCGCTCCAGTTGATAGTTGATGCTGCCGATGTCCCCTTTTTGCAGATCGTTGGCCTGTTCTGAAAGGGCATTGGCTCGCGCCAGCACCCGCTGCAGGGCAGGATGCAGATCAGAGGTGAGCTCGCGGCCATCCTCTTTCACCCCGACGATATAGCCATAGAAGTTGCCGTTGGTGGCACGCTCAACCATGGCCAGCTCAGCCGGCTGGCTCTGGGACTTGATGTCCGTCTCCAGCACCCAGCGAAAATCGAGGTCAACGAACTCACGGTTGCCGGTCTTGACCAGATAGCGGGTCAGCAGCTCGCGCTCTTCCCCTTCCAGTGGCAGACCTGCGGCGCGCAGTCGCTCCACCGGAACCTGCTCGCGATCGTTGATCTCGCCGATCAGTACGCTCTTGTTGCCGCTGGCATCTTCCAGCTGCCACTCATAGATGGGGTGCGGCCAGAAGTAGACCAGACCACGCCAGCCGATCAGCAGCAGCAGACCCAGTACCGCCACCAGACTCAGGCTGACGGCACCGCCGGTCATCCAGATCCAGGGAGCCCCTGATTTAAACCACTTACCCATTTTCGATTCCTTGTCCATTACAGAGTCGCCCCTTACATCGAGCTGTATTTTTCACGCAACCGCTGACGGACAAACTCGGCCAGGGTGTTGAACAAAAAGGTGAACACAAACAGGACGAAGGCCGCGAGGAACAGTACCCGATAGTGGGAGCTGCCCACTTCCGATTCCGGCATCTCCACCGCGATGTTGGCGGCGAGGGTGCGCAGCCCCTGGAACATGGAGAAGTCCATGATGGGGGTGTTGCCGGTAGCCATCAGCACGATCATGGTCTCGCCCACGGCGCGCCCAAGGCCCATCATCACCGCAGAGAAGATGCCCGGGCTGGCGGTGAGGATCACCACCCGGCTCAGGGTCTGCCACGGGGTGGCCCCCAGCGCCAGCGAGCCCTGAGTCAGATGCTTGGGCACCGAGAAGACTGCATCTTCAGCGATGGAGAAGATGGTGGGGATGACCGCGAAGCCCATGGCGATACCGACCACCAGCGAGTTGCGCTGGTCAAACTTGATGCCCATTTCGTGAGTCAGCCAGATGCGCGAATCGCCGTGCATAAAGGCATTCTCGATGAGCGGGCTCAGGGCGAAGGCCCCCCAGCCAATCAGCAGCAGCACCGGGATCAGCAGGATGGCGTGCCACCCTTCAGGCAGCCAGGACTTGCCGCGCTCCGGCAGATAGTTCCAGAGCAGTGCAGTCAGCAGCATCCCCATCGGCAGCAATATCAGCAGCAGGATCACCCCGGGCAACGCACCCTCGATGATGGGCGCCAGCCACAGACCCGCCAGGAAGCCCAGGATAACGGTCGGCAGCGCCGCCATGATCTCGACCGTCGGCTTAACGTATTTGCGCAGCCCCGCCGACATGAAGTAGGCGGTATAGATGGCACCGGCCACGCCGAGCGGCACAGCAAACACCATGGCGTAGAAAGAGGCTTTCAGCGTACCGAATACCAGCGGCACCAAACTCAGCTTGGCTTCAAAGTCGTTGCTGGCGGAGGTGGATTGCCACACATACTGGGGCTCCGGATAGCCTTCATACCACACCTGTTGCCAGAGGGCAGACCAGGTCACTTCGGGGTGTTCGTTCTCCACCGAGAAGAGCTTGAAGGTATTCCCTTGCTGCATCAGCAACAGGTTGTGACGGGGGGATATGGCCAGAGCAGAGAGTTCGCCCCCTTCCACCGTCTCGGTCAGCAGCTTGGTCTCGCCGGTGGCGTGGAAGAAGCTGATGATGCCGTCCTTGTCGGCACTGATGAAGCCTTTGCGAAAGTGCTCGGGAGTCAGCAGATCCACTGCGCCATCACCCTTGAAGTCACGAATTTGGGTGAACTGGCGTTTGCCATCCTTCGCCACTTCGAACCACTGGGAGATGACGCCGTTGTCATTACCCACCAGCAGTGAAGAGGCGCCGGAGAGCAGCTGAACCCGGGTCACATTGGCGTTGGGTGCATTGATCTCCAGCACGTTGCGCAGGGAGATTTCGCTCAGGTTATGAATGTCATAGACGGAGAGACGATTACCCTCGCGCACGAACAGGATCCGCAGATTGGGGGTCAGCAACATCTGATCCACATGGCGCGGCAGGGACGGAATGGTGTAGTTCTCACTGCTCCACTCAATCTCCCCGGAGATGAAGTTCTCCTCACCGCTCATCACAGTCATCACGCCACGACCATCTTCGGTCACGGCGGCGGTCGCCATCTTGTCCTTGGTGGCTTCGAACACCATCAGTTGCAGCGCCTTCCCTTGCGGGTCGATCACCACCGGCTCTTCGCCGAAGGGATATTGCAGGCTGGGCTCAATCACCCGAACATCGTTGGGATAGGAAACCTTGAACGCTGGCTGGACGACCTGCGCCTTGCCATCGGCAAAGCCGTAAGCAATCAGCCGCTGGCCCGGTGCCGGGGTCGCTACCGTGGTGATGTCACCAGCAACCTGAGCCTGACCCAGTGACTGGCCGACCTTGATCTTGTCATCTCCCTGCACCGTAAAGAAGTTGACCTGCCCCTTATCGCTGAAGCGATAGCCGATCTCGTTCTGCTCTTCCACGCCAAGCCAGGCGGTCTTCCCTGCGGCAGGCAGGGTAAACGAGGCGGTCTGCTCCATGGAGGCGCCATTGAAGATGGGTTTCACCACATAGAGCAGATAAAAGAAGATAAGCAGCAGCGCCACCAGTACCAGGGCTCCGCCTGTGGTGACGCCATATTTGGCCAATTTATCCTTGATCCGGCGTTTTCTACTGCCCGCCATGACCAGGTTTAACGATTCCGATGACATGCAAGACCTCAATGTAAGCTAGGCTTCGCGGCATTATATGGCGGTTGCATGACAGTTTTGTTACATCGAGAGTGCTTTAACAGAGGTTGTTAACGGAAAAATGGGCGGGGATCCTTTCGAAGGAAGATGGACGCAATATATTGTTTATAAAGGGATATTTATGAGGATAATCAGCAAGGGCAGCCTGCGCTGCCCCCGAATGATTCAGGAAAGGGTATCGTTTGATTGTTGCAGCGCCAGTTTGGCCGCCTTTTTTTCGGCGCGGCGGCGCTTGAAGAAGGCCGACAACTGAGCCGAGCAGGCATCGGCCAGCACGCCGCCGGTCAGCTCGACTCTATGATTGTGGCGCGGGTCCTGCAAGATCTCGAACACCGACCCCGCGGCACCGGTCTTGAGATCTCGGGCGCCGTAAACCACCCGCTTGACCCGGCTATGGATCAGCGCACCGGCACACATACAGCAGGGCTCCAGCGTCACATAAAGAGTGGTGTCGAGCAGGCGGTAGTTCGCCAGCTGCTTGCCCGCCGCCCGGATTGCCATCACCTCGGCATGGGCACAGGCATCGTGTTCGCTGATGGAGCGGTTCCACCCCTCTCCCACCACCTGACCATCCAGCACCAGTACGGCACCGACCGGGATCTCGCCAATCCCTTCGGCCCGGGCGGCCAATGCCATGGCATGGCGCATCCACTGTTCGTCCTGCTCGGTTTGGCTCTGTGCCTGACTCGGTATTTCTGGGACCTCTGATGGTTTCACGCCCATCCCCTCTTTATATTGTTCAATTGTGCTGTTTACATTCCAGCTATCCATACCTGTCAGATGAATCCATAGATAGCAGGCATGATAGCTCGCAGTGACAGGGCGGCGATTATGCCAAATCTGCACGTCAGACCCAAGCCGCATCCCGACTGAGCAATAAAGAAGCAATCGGCATCTCTATGATAAAAAAGGAGTTGCACCCGTTTGGCCATGCTATTAGACTTCCTCCCCGTCAGCCGAGTCTGACTCCGTCGGTGTGTAGCGCAGCCAGGTAGCGCATCTGCATGGGGTGTAGAGGGTCGGAGGTTCGAATCCTCTCACACCGACCATTTTCCCCGAGAATAGCCCAGTCAAACGACTGGGCTATTTTTTTGCCTCCGATTTATCCTCCTGACAACGCCAGCCTACCAAGAACAAAAAACACTCAGAACCACTTGAATCTTTTTGCCGAACTCATTAAGATGCGCAACTTTCCGCCGGTAGACAACACAGGGAGGTGGAAACACGAGTGAAGGGATCACTTGTCCGGCTTGCGTGCAACACAGGACCAGGCATGAACCAGAACACCGATTTCGCACCCGCCATTACGCTTTATTCCGTTCCTCACGACACCCCTTGCCACACCGAAAGCGAAAATGAACAGGTCATCCAGCTGGATGTGATCGATCTTGCCGAACCGGATGATGACTATTGAGCCCGGCCAGATGGCCGCTCAATCACTGGGGCATCGCCTGTTCAACACACTCAGTTTCACACCCTTGGCGAGAAATCTGCAAAAAACGACAAACTGCTAATTCTATCAAGGATGGCAGTATTATTGACTAATGCGTCTCCCTCTTCCCTCCCCGGCATCCCCCCCGACAATTGATACAAACCTACGTTATTGCGCTTCACTTTCCATCGTTGCAACCGCTGGTGCCAACAGAGCCTGCATCACCACACCAAGTTTAAAACGCACGTTCACCAACTAGATCTAGCAATAGCAAAACATTCATTGCCACATTCAAACGCACTTTATACGGCTGTTTTGGCAAAGCCTGGAGTTAGGTCGGGATTTGTTTTTGCATTTGTAATTTTATTACGTAATAAGTTACAGAACGAGGAGCAAGGTAACGGCCCAAATTAGCCGTTGTCAGATGGGAAAAAGCAGGAGCATAACCATCTGCGTAGAGTTTTTATACCAACCAAATAAAGCAATAAAAAACATCAACTTAACTATATCAAAAAAACAGGCGTTTAAAAAAAACTGTTGACGTAATCAACAATATTTCGCACCTTATCAATCGTGTTATCCCGTTGTTGCGGGAACGTTTCAGGAACAGGGATTCGACTTTAGTCGTAGTTAGTAAGTTCAAAATGTAATTCTCAAAGGAGTGAACCTTATGTCGGCACCGGCTCAGACCCACTGCAGCGCCCGCCTTCGCATCCAGGGCGAGATGCTGCCCGAATACGCGCAAATTCTGACGCCGGACGCGGTGGCTCTGGTCTCCGAACTGGTGGAACGTTTTGCTCCCCAAAGAGGGGAGTTGCTGAAACAACGTGTGGCACGTCAGGCCCGTATCGATGGTGGCGAGCTGCCGGACTTCCTGCCGGAAACCGCCCACATCCGTGAAGGTGACTGGACCATTCGCGGCATTCCTGCCGACCTGCAAGACCGCCGTGTGGAGATCACAGGCCCGGTCGAGCGCAAGATGGTGATCAACGCCCTCAACGCCAACGTCAAGGTGTTCATGGCGGATTTCGAGGATTCACTGGCACCCGCCTGGAACAAGGTGATCGAGGGCCAAATCAACCTGCGCGATGCGGTCAACGGCAGCATTTCTTACACCAGTCCGGAAGGTAAGGCTTATACCCTGAACCCCAATCCGGCCGTCCTCATTTGCCGGGTGCGCGGTCTGCACCTGCCGGAAAAACATGTCACCTTCGATGGCGAACCCATCCCCGGCGGCCTGTTCGATTTTGCCCTCTACTTCCTGCACAACTATCAGGCGCTGCTGGCCAAAGGCTCGGGCCCCTACTTCTACGTGCCCAAGTTGCAGAGCCATCTGGAAGGGCGTTGGTGGAGCGAGGTGTTCGCCTGGACCGAGGACAAGTTCGGTCTGCCCCGTGGCACCATTAAGGCCACCGTGCTGATTGAAACCCTGCCAGCCGTATTCGAGATGGATGAGCTGCTCTATCAGATGAAGGATCACATCGTTGCGCTGAACTGCGGCCGCTGGGACTACATCTTCAGCTATATCAAAACCTTGAAGAACCATCCGGATCGGGTACTGCCTGATCGTCAGGTGGTGACCATGGACAAGCCGTTCCTCTCCGCCTACTCGCGGCTGCTGATCAAGACCTGCCACAAGCGCGGAGCGCTGGCGATGGGCGGTATGGCGGCCTTTATTCCGGCCAAGGATGCCGCCGTCAACGAGCAGGTCTTCGCCAAGGTCAAAGCGGACAAGGAGCGCGAAGCCAACAACGGCCACGATGGCACCTGGGTCGCCCACCCTGGCCTGGCCGATACCGCCATGGCGGTGTTCAATGCCACCATTGCGGCTGGTGCCAAGAACCAGATCGGCGTGCTGCGTGAGCAGGATGCCCCCATCACCGCCGCCGACCTGCTGGCACCCTGTGAGGGCGAGCGCACCGAGGCGGGGATGCGCACCAATATCCGGGTTGCCCTGCAATATCTGGAGGCCTGGATCAACGGCAACGGCTGCGTCCCCATCTACGGTCTGATGGAAGATGCCGCCACCGCCGAGATCTCCCGTACCTCCATCTGGCAGTGGATCCGCCACGGCAAGAGCCTGTCGAATGGCAAGGTGGTGACCAAAGAGCTGTTCCGCCAGATGCTGGCCGAGGAGCTGGAGGTGGTCAAAGCCGAGGTGGGCGCCGCACGCTGGCAAGCAGGACGCTTTGCCGAGGCGAGTGAACTGATGGAAGAGATCACCTGCGCCGACACCCTGATCGATTTTCTGACGCTGCCCGGTTACGAGCGGCTCTGAATCACGGGCCCCTAGCGGGGCTCGCCAATAACAAGTCAATGGAAACGTGAAATCAATGAAAGAGGGAACTGATATGGCACTGACCCGTGAGCAACAGATCCAGGCTATCGAGAAAGACTGGGCGGAAAACCCCCGCTGGAAAGGGATCAAGCGCGGCTACAGCGCCGAAGATGTGGTGAACCTGCGCGGCAGCTTGCAGCCGGTGCACACCCTGGCTCAGCGCGGTGCCGACAAGCTGTGGGGCCTGATCCACGGCGACGCCAAGAAAGGCTACGTCAACTGCCTCGGCGCCCTGACCGGTGGTCAGGCGGTGCAGCAGGCCAAGGCGGGGATCGAGGCGATCTACCTCTCCGGCTGGCAGGTGGCGGCGGATAACAACTTGTCCTCCACCATGTATCCGGATCAGTCCCTCTACCCGGCCAACTCTGTACCGTCCGTGGTGGAGCGCATCAACAACTCCTTCGCCCGTGCCGACCAGATCCAGTGGGCCAACAAGATCGGGCCGCAGGACGAGGGTTTTATCGACTACTTCCTGCCTATCGTGGCCGATGCGGAAGCCGGTTTCGGTGGCGTATTGAACGCCTTCGAACTGATGAAGGGAATGATTGAAGCGGGCGCCGCTGGCGTGCACTTCGAAGATCAGCTCGCTTCCGTCAAGAAGTGTGGCCATATGGGCGGCAAGGTGCTGGTACCGACTCAGGAAGCGGTGCAAAAGCTGGTTGCCGCCCGTCTGGCAGCCGATGTGTGCGGCACCACCACCCTGGTGATCGCCCGTACCGACGCCAACGCCGCTGACCTGCTGACCACCGACGCCGACCCGTACGATGCAGACTTCCTGACTGGCGAGCGCACTGCCGAAGGGTTCTACAAGGTGCGTGCCGGTATCGATCAGGCCATCGCTCGCGGTCTGGCTTACGCCCCCTACGCCGACATGGTGTGGTGTGAAACCGCCAAGCCGGATCTGGACGAAGCGCGTAAATTTGCCGAAGCAATCAAGGCCAAGTTCCCGGATCGCATCCTGGCCTACAACTGCTCCCCGAGCTTCAACTGGAAGAAGAATCTGGACGATGCCACCATCGCCCGCTTCCAGCAGGAGCTCTCCGATATGGGTTACAAGTACCAGTTCATCACCCTCGCGGGTATCCACAACATGTGGTTCCACATGTACGAGCTGGCCTACCAGTACGCCCGTGGCGAAGGGATGAAGCACTACGTCGAGATGGTGCAGGAGCCGGAATTTGCCGCCGCCAGCCGTGGTTACACCTTCGTGGCCCACCAGCAGGAGGTAGGTACCGGTTACTTCGACAAGGTGACCACCGTCATTCAGGGTGGCCAATCCTCGGTCACCGCACTGACCGGCTCCACCGAAGAAGATCAGTTCCACTGATAGGCAGAGCCCTTTGAAATAGCAAAACCCCGGTCTGAAGCCGGGGTTTCTTTTTATCTGCCACTCAAACGAAAGTCAGGTGCACAACCGCACACCGCCGAGAGGATCAGAGCTCGAGGATCTCTTTAACAAAGGGGATGGTGAGCTTGCGCTTGGCGCGAAATGAGGCATTGTCGAGCTGATTGAGAGTGGTGAGCAGGGTGCGCATATCGCGGGAGAGTCGGTTCAGCAGGAAGCGGCCCACATCGATGGGCAGTTTGAAGCCCCGCAGCTCGGCACGCAGCTGCAGGGCACTGAGCTTGCCTTCGTCATCCAGCTCTTCGAGATGGAAACTCACCCCCCAGTCGAGGCGCGAAGCGAGATCCGGCAGCTGCAGCCCCAGTTTGCGCGGTGCGCTGCAGCCGGTGACCACCAGCGTTCCCTCGCCCTTCTCCTGCCAGCGGTTATAGAAATCGAACAGCGCCCGCTCCCACACGGCATTGCCGGCGATCGCCTCAAGGCTGTCGAGACAGACCAGCGGCAAGCTTTCGAGGGCATCGAGCATGCTGGGGTCGAGCTGTTCAAACTGATCGAGGGAGAGATAGGCCGCCGCCGCATCGCGGGCGTTGACCTCGGCACAGGTGGCGTGGAGCAGATGAGAGCGTCCGGATCCCTTGGCTCCCCAGAAATAGAGGAAAGGCGATCCCTGACCGATGGCCGCGTTTTTGAGAGCGGTGATCAGATGAGCATTGTTGCCGGGATAAAAACTGACGAAGGTTTCATCATCCGGTAGTTGTACGGCTAAAGACAGTTGGGCCGGTTGCTTCACTCGTTGGGCTTTGACTGTGACATTTGTGGCTAAGTGTACCATCGCAATGGCAGATAGAGAACCGCCCGGGCAAGCCGGGCGGTCTACAAAAGCCTTATAAAATCAGGGCTGCGACCATTGGTAACGCAAACCGCTGCCATTATCGTCAACCTTGCGCAAACGACTCTCAAGCTGCAGCGCCCGCACCAGCTCGGCCTGATCCCCTTGCAGGGTAAAGTTGAAGGTGACCTGGTCTCCCTCCAGCTTGCCGATCGCCACCTTGCTGACGTTGGCCATCCCCTGCAGCATCTTCTGCACGGCGATCATGCTGTCCACTTCGGAGAGGCCATCCACCACCAGGGTCTGGCTGGTTGCCGGACCCGAAATGCGGGCACCGTAGTTTTTCACCAGCCAGGCCGCCAGGGTATCGGCAAACCCTTGCGCCACTTCGGCCTGAGTGCCGGTGCTATTGCCACGGGTCAGCTCGGTCACTTCACCGGCCGCTTTGGGACCGTAGAGTCCCCAATCGATGCTCCACTTGTCACCTTCCGGTGTCAGCTTGCCCAGCACCACCATCTCGGCGCCATAGCGCTGGCTTGCCTGCAAAATCGGGTCGGCAAAGCGTCCCCAGACGTCGGTGGCACTGACCGCCATGTTGTCATCGAGATCCATCAGCGGAATGCTGATCGGTAGCCCCAGCGCCTGGGCCTGCTCGCGCAAGGCTTGCGCCCAACCATCGCTGGATTGATCTGCCAGCAGGCGACGCTCCCCCTGATCCACCACCAGCCAGATCGCCATCTGGGGACGAGCCGGGCCAAGCAGGGCAAACTGGCTCTCGGAGACCAGGCTGTTGACCTTGTCACTCTTGAACTCGGCTTTCAGATACTTGACGGAGTCCTGATCCTGATAACCATAGCTTTTGACATAGTCGCCCGGGGCCGCCAGCGCCTTGACCACCACCGGCTGGGTGAGGATGTCGCGCTTGCCGGTCACCTTGATCAGCACCTGACCCAGTGCCTGCCCCTGAGCGGCCACCATGTCACCACTGGTCGGGGCCTTGCCCTGATAGAGGTCGGTCACCTGAGCGGCCGAGGCCATGAATGACAAGCCGCAGCAGAGGGCGGTCACAACACGTTTGAACATGAACAGAGTCTCGAAATGGGAGAGTGTGCTTATGGTAGCGGCAAGGCACGTCCTGCGGCAAGGCTGGCACAAGCGGCCACAAACAGCAGAGCCGGCGATGCGCCGGCTCCGATCACCCCTTCCATATGGGAAGCAGGTCAAGGCATAAACTTATTTGGTACCGAAGATCTTGTCGCCTGCATCGCCCAGACCCGGCACGATGTAGCCTTTCTCGTTCAGCCCCTGGTCGACAGAAGCGCAGTAGAGCTCTACGTCGGGGTGAGCGGCTTCCAGCGCCTTGATCCCTTCCGGCGCGGCAACCAGTACCAGCACCTTGATGGATTGGCAGCCTTTCTTCTTCAGCAGATCGATGGTAGCGATCATGGAACCACCGGTGGCCAGCATCGGATCGATGACCAGCGCCAGACGCTCTTCGATGTTGCTGACGATCTTCTCGAAATAGGGAACCGGTTGCAGGGTCTCTTCATCGCGGTAGATACCGACCACGCTGACGCGGGCACTCGGCATGTGCTCCAGCACGCCATCCATCATGCCAAGGCCGGCACGCAGGATGGGTACGACGGTTACCTTCTTGCCTTTGATCTGGTCAACTTCTACTGGCCCATTCCAGCCATCGATGATAACCTTCTCGGTTTCGAAGTCAGAGGTCGCTTCATAGGTCAACAAACTGCCCACTTCTTTGGCCAGTTCACGGAAACGCTTGGTGCTGATATCGCCTTCACGCATCAGACCGATCTTGTGTTTGACCAGGGGGTGTTTGACTTCAACGACTTTCATTATTATCTCCTCTAACCTGCCGCAAAAAAAATCGCGGAATCATACAACAAAAGCCGCCGCTTGTAGAGCATTTCCGCGCAAAAACGCGCAAACGATTTCCTTTCTGGTTTTTCACCGCCACTGTTAGAATACGCCCCGAATTTTACCCTCCACTTCTTTACATGACGGGGAATACTCGTGACTGACAAAACCTCACTGAGCTACAAGGATGCTGGCGTAGATATCGATGCCGGCAATGCACTGGTTGAACGTATCAAGGGCGTGTCAAAGCGCACTCGTCGTCCTGAAGTCCTTGGTGGTCTTGGCGGCTTTGGGGCCTTGTGTCAAATCCCTGCGGGCTACAAGGAGCCGGTACTGGTCTCCGGTACCGATGGTGTGGGCACCAAGCTACGGCTGGCCATCGACCTGAAGAAGCACGACACCGTTGGCATCGATCTGGTGGCCATGTGCGTCAATGACCTGATCGTACAGGGCGCCGAGCCGCTGTTCTTCCTCGACTACTATGCAACCGGCAAGCTGGACGTGGACACCGCGGCCGCGGTGGTCACCGGGATCGGTGCCGGTTGCGAGCAGTCAGGCTGTGCCCTGGTGGGCGGCGAGACCGCCGAGATGCCGGGTATGTATGAAGGGGAAGACTACGACATCGCCGGTTTCTGCGTCGGTGTGGTGGAGAAGAGCGAAATCATCGACGGCAGTAAGGTCGGTGAAGGGGATGCCCTGATCGCGCTGGCCGCCAGCGGCCCTCACTCCAACGGCTTCTCCCTGATCCGTAAAATTCTGGAAGTCTCCAAAGCCGACGTGCATCAGCCGCTGGGTGACACCACCCTGGCCAACGCCCTGCTGGAGCCGACCCGCATCTATGTGAAACCTGTGCTCAAGCTCATCAAGGAGTGCGAGATCCACGCCCTGTCCCACATCACAGGTGGCGGCTTCTGGGAGAATATCCCCCGCGTATTGCCTGCCAATACTCAAGCTGTGATCGACGAGCAGAGCTGGCAGTGGCCGGCGGTGTTCAGCTGGCTGCAGCAGGCTGGCAACGTCACCCGTCACGAGATGTATCGCACCTTCAACTGCGGTGTCGGCATGATCATCGCCCTGCCCGCCAACCAGCTGGAGAAGGCGCTGACCCTGCTCAAAGCGGAAGGCGAGAACGCATGGCACATCGGTCATATCGCCAAGGCAGCAGACGGTGAGGAGCAGGTCGTCATAAAATGATGCGGATCCTCGTCCTAATCTCCGGCAGCGGCAGCAACCTGCAGGCGATCCTCGACCACTGCGCCAGCGGCAAGATTGCCGGTGAAGTGGTCGGTGTCATCAGCAACAAGGCCGATGCCTATGGTCTGGTTCGCGCTAAAGAGGCAGGCGTGGCGACCTCCATTCTGGCCCAGCAGCAGTTTGCCAGCCGGGAAGAGTATGACGCCGCCCTGCTGGCGCTGATGGCAGATTATCAGCCGGACTTGGTGGTGCTGGCGGGGTTTATGCGGATATTGAGCGGCGATCTGGTGCGCAATTTCGCTGGGAGGATGATCAATATCCACCCCTCCCTGCTGCCCAAGTATCAGGGCCTGCACACCCACCAGCGCGCTATCGATGCCGGTGATAGTGAGCATGGCGCCAGCGTCCACTTCGTCACCGAAGAGCTGGACGGTGGCCCGGTGATCCTGCAGGCCCGCGTGCCCATCTTTGAAGGGGACACGGCGGACGAGGTAGCGGCACGGGTACAGGCGCAGGAGCACAGCATCTACCCGCTGGTGGTGCGCTGGTTCTGCGAAGGCAGGCTGCAGATGGTGGACGGCGCTGTGCAACTGGATGGCGCCCTGCTGGGCCCCGCTGGTTACGCCTGCGAGTAAGCAGACGTCTTGTCGAAATGTGAAAAAGGAGGCCGATGGCCTCCTTTTTATTTCCTGAATTTTCCCACCACAGGCACAGGCTTAAACCTGTTCACGACCTGCAGTGAGAAACCGTCAACAAGGTGAAGAGCAGCATAGGAACCGGAGCGTGTAGACATACGTGAGGATTCCGAGCAGCACATGAGCCTTGATCACGGTTTCGTAGCCAGATCGTGGACAGGTTTAGACCGGATTGTCGATATCGATAAAGGTCACATCCAGCCCGTGCACGGTCGCCAGCCACTCCCCCAGCGCCTTGACGCCGTAACGCTCGGTAGCGTGATGGCCAGCGGCGTAGAAGTGCATCCCCATCTCGCGAGCGGTGTGAATGGTCTGCTCGGAGGCTTCACCGGAGATAAAGGCATCGATGCCCTGCTCCGCCGCCAGATTGATGTAGCTCTGACCGCCACCGGTGCACCAGGCCACGGAACGGATAAGCTCGGGGCCGCTGTCGCCACAATAGAGTGGTTCGCGGCCAAGGCGCTCGGCAATCAGTTTGGCAAAGTCGGCGCCGCTCATCGGCTCTTCCAGCTTGCCCACCATGGCGACGCTCTTGCTGTTCCACGGCTCCAGGCCGCGGCGTACCTTGATGTCGAGCAGCTTGGCTAGCTGGGCGTTGTTACCCACCTCGGGATGGACATCCAGCGGCAAATGGTAGGCAAACAGGTTGATATCGTGGGTCAGCAGGGTCTTGAGCCGACGCTGCTTCATGCCGGTGATCTGGGCCGGTTCACCGCTCCAGAAGTAGCCGTGATGGACCAGAATGGCATCGGCCTCGGCAGCCACCGCCGCGTCAATGAGCGCCTGACTGGCGGTGACACCGGTCACTACCTTGCGAATACGTTCGCGCCCCTCCACTTGTAAGCCGTTGGGGCAGTAATCCTTGATAGAGTGCGGTTCGAGCAGATGGTTCAGTACGGTTTCGAGTTTTCGATGAGAGATCATAGGGGTCCCTTATTAAGGCTCGGTCCCCTGCTTTACCAATAAAAACAGGGCCCAGGCTCAAAGCGCCAAGGGCCCCATGATAATCGAGCCGGGCCGTCAAGACCATGACAGCCCCCACACAGTACGGCTTCCCTACATGCCTCAGGCTGGCAGGTCGATCCCCGCCTCCCGCATCTGGGCCAGCTTGTAGCGCAGAGTGCGCGGGCTGATGCCGAGTCGGTCGGCCACCGCCTTGCGGCTGCCGTTACAATCTTGCAGGGTGTCGAGGATGATCTGGTGCTCCTGCTGCTTGAGCTCGCTGCCGAGGCGATCGCCGCCATAGCTGCGCTCCACGCTGACAAACTCCATCTCCTGCTCGTCCAGCTCCTCCAGAATGAGGTGGTCACAATCAATGATCCCGTCGGGGCTGAGGATGAGGGCGCGCTGTACCACGTTATCCAGCTCCCGCACATTGCCGGGCCAGGGGTGGGCCAGCAACCGCTCCCGCGAGGCATCTGTCAACTGTGGTGTCGGCAGCCCCTGCTGACTGGCATGAAGTGCCAGCAGGTGCTCCGCCAGCGGCAGAATGTCGCCGGGCCGCTCACAGAGGGCAGACCAGCGCAGCGGAAAGACGTTGAGGCGATAGTAGAGATCTTCGCGGAACAGACCATCCTGCACCGCTTTTTTCAAATCCCGGTTGCTGGTAGCGATGACCCGCACATCCAGCGGGATCATCTTGCGACTGCCGAGCCGCTCCACCTCTTTCTCCTGCAACACCCGCAGCAATTTGGCTTGCAGCCCCTGATCCATCTCGGTGATCTCGTCAAGCAGCAGGGTGCCCCCCTGCGCCTGCTCGAACTTGCCCGGGCACCCCTGTACCGCACCGGTGAAAGCCCCCTTCTCGTAGCCAAACAGGGTCGCCTCCAGCATGTTTTCCGGAATGGCGGCGCAGTTGATGGCGACGAAAGGCTGCTCGGCGCGGCTGGAGTTATCGTGAATGTAACGGGCCAGCACCTCTTTACCCGTCCCGCTCGGGCCGGTCACCATCACGGTCGCTTCGCTTCTGGCCACTCGGGTCGCCAGCTGGAACAGCTCGGCAGTTTTGGGATCCCCGTAAACCACGGCGCGCTTCTCCACCTTTTGGGCGGGCACATAGCGGCTGACCTGATTGAGCAGCACCTCCGGCGAAAATGGCTTGGCCAGATAGTCGATGGCCCCTTCGCGCATGGCGCGCACTGCGCCATCGATGTTGGCGTAGGCTGTCATCAGCAGCACAGGTATCTGCGGATATTGCTGGCGGATGGTAGCCAACAGGGTGAGGCCGTCCATTCCCCCCATCTGGATATCGGAGATCACCATGTCAAACGGCTGACGGGAGAGGGCCAGCAGAGCCCTCTCGCCGCTGTCCGCTTCACGGCACTCATAACCGCCGAGCAAAAGGGTATCCACCAGCGCTTCGCGCAGGCCATTGTCATCTTCTACAACCAGGATCCGGGCCTGAGTCATGCTACACCTCCAAGCTGCACCGGTTGCTGATGCAGGGGGAACGACAGAGTAAAACAGGTGCCTTCACCGGGAACCGAGGCCACACCGACCTCCCCCTGATGGGCACGCACGACGGATTGCACCACCGCCAACCCGAGGCCAGTGCCTTGGGAGCGAGTGGTAAAGAAGGGTTCGAATACCTGACCGAGCTGATGGGAAGGGATCCCCTTGCCATTGTCGATGACCCGTATCTCCACCCGGGCACCACTGCGCACCGCGCTGACCAGCAGCGAGGTGGCCCCTGCCTGCTGAGCATTTGCTATCAGGTTGTTGATGGCTCCCGCCAGCGCACTGCTGTTGGCCAGCAGACAGAGATCGGGCTCAGGCGCCTCCATGTGCAGCTCGCAGCCCTGTTGCTGACAGAAAGCCTCGGCGCCTGCCTGAACTTCAACCATTAGGCCCTGTACCGAGATGGGGGTGACCACCTGACTGTCACCGTTGCGGGCAAACAGCAGGATATCGTTGATCTGCTTCTCCAGATCCTGCAGACGGGCCATCAGCTTTTGCTGAAACTGAGTGCGGGACTCCGGCTTGAGGGTACGGTTGGCCAGGTTGGCGGCATAGAGCATGGCTGCGGAGAGCGGAGTGCGGATCTGGTGGGCGAGCGAAGCCGCCATATTACCGAGTGCCGACAGCCGCTTCATGTGATTGATGCGATCCTGCAGCTTGCGGGTTTCAGTCAGGTCGTTGATAAAGACCAGCTGACCACGCTGATCAGGCAGCGGCTGGGTCGAGAGCTGCACCCGGCGCCCGTCGCGCAGGGAGATCTCGTGGCCATCATCCTCGCGCGGCTCGAAGCAGCGGGCAATGATGTTACGCCAAAGCTCCCCTTCCAGCGGCTCTCCCAGCAGTGAGATGGCAGCTGGATTCGCGCGGGTGACCACACCAGCCCCATCAAGCAGCAACACCCCGGTGGGGAGCGCCTTGAAGATGGCGTAGAGCTGGCTCACTTCGTGTGACTGGAGTGGCATGTCCTGTTGCTGGATTGTCATAAAGCTGACCTCAAACTGGCTATTGGGTCAGGTTATTCAATTTCCATGCCACTAAATTATATGAATTAAAACAATGAATTGTGCGTTGGCGTCAAGGCTTTGACCCTCAGACGTCCTTGCTCATCCCGTACTTTTTCATCTTCTCTACCAGGGTGGTGCGCCGCATGCCGAGCAGATCGGCGGCGCGGGCCACCACCCCGTCCTGAGACTCCAGCGCCTGGCGGATCAACTCCACCTCGAGGTCGGCCAACATTTCCTTGAGATTGACCCCCTCCTCCGGCAACTGCATGGTGCGGGCAGAGGCGAGAGGATGATCCAGTTCCGGCGGCTCCTGGAATACCGCAGCCAGCGCATCCCGCTCATCCAACTCTGTCAGCCGCTCATCCCGCGGCTCGCTCGGCAGCAGGCGATAACGGCTCGGCAGATCGGCCACATCGACAATCTGGTGCGGGTAGAGGATCAGCAGCCGCTCCAGCAGGTTGGATAGCTCGCGCACGTTACCGGGCCAGGGGTACTGCATCAGTGACTCCAGCGCACGCTGGGTCAGCCGGATAAAACCGTGGTGCTGCTCGGCATGGCGGTTGAGCAGCTCCTGCAGCAGCAGCGGGATGTCATCGATGCGATCCCGCAGCGGCGGAGTCTCGATCGGGAAGACGTTGAGACGATAGTAGAGATCTTCACGAAAGCCCTGACTGCGGATCAATGCCTCCAGATCACGGTGGGTCGCCGCAATGATGCGCACATCAGCCTGAATAGGCTTGCCACCACCCACCCGATCAAACAGCCGCTCCTGCAATACCCGCAGCAGTTTGACCTGCATCGGCATCGGCATGTCGCCAATCTCGTCGAGGAACAGGGTGCCCCCCTGCGCCAGCTCGAAACGACCGCGACGGGCTGCGATGGCGCCGGTAAAGGCTCCCTTCTCGTGACCGAACAGCTCGCTCTCCAGCAATTCGGCAGGAATGGCACCACAGTTGATAGGCACAAAGGGGCCACTACTGCGGGCCGAGAGTTCGTGAATGGCACGGGCCACGACCTCTTTGCCGGTTCCGGACTCGCCGAGGATCAGCACGTTGGCATCTGTCTCGGCCACCTGGCTAATGAGGCGACGAACCTCCTGGATCCCTTTTCCTTTACCCACCAGCAAACGCAGTAACGTCTGCCCCTTGTCGTGAGTCTGTTGACGAGGATGGAGAGAGACAAAGGCCTGACAGAAGTGCAGATGGCGGGTGAGAGATTCATAGGTAAAGGGTGAGAGCGCGACCCCGATGAAGTTGCTGTTGGGCAGTACCTCCTCAACCAGCGAGATAAAGGGGGTACGAGGGAAAGCGGCAAGTAACTCGGGCAAAGTGCGACCAGTCAGCTCACCTACCAGTACCCCTTGCAGTGGGCCGGAAGATTCGATAGCAACATCCAGGTCCCCTTCTGCGACATCCTGCCACAGGATCCCCATAAACGAGAGTACGGTTCCCAACTGCTGGCGCCGCTGCGCATCGGCATCAACAATCAACACGCCCATCTCCACCATATCCATCCCTCGCGACATCCTGAACTAACCTATTGTTTTATTTAGTAATAAAACAGCTACAGACTGTATTTTTGCAAGCACACAAAGTGCCAAAAAACCGACGCATTGTCAAAAATTGTCGTATTCAGGCTAAGTGTATCGACAGAAACGGGAGATTAGATAAATTTTGCCGAGGAATTTTCTGCATTGGCGCCGCGAACAAACGCCACCAATGGCAGAAAAAAAACTGCCCTCGTCAGAGGGCAGCATGTGACACTGTGAAGAGCACTCAGTGGCGATTATGGTGGTGCGGCGCCGCATAGCGACATTCGGGAAAACGGCTGCAAGCCAGGAATAGCCGACCGGCGTGGGGACCTTTTTTCGCTTCCCGCTCCACCAGCGGCGCATCACAGCGGGGGCAGAGCTGCACCTCATGCTCTTCATCATCTTCTACATCGGCAAACAAGCCATCGACCAGCTCCCCCTCACTCTGTGGCGCCTCCACCATCCCCTTGGCCTGAATGGCGGGCTCGTGGAGCGACGCAGGCGAGATCGCCTCGGTATGGGCAGTGCGACCACGCATCCCGGCACCGACATCCACGCCATCCAGCAGCAGAGGGTTGAACGTCGGCTCGCGACGCGCCCCGTGCGGCAGATCGTCGATCAGCGGCTCGCTGGTTTTGACCAGCAGCGGCAGGATCTGTTCGCGCAGCTCTCCCACCAGATAGCTGGCACTTGCCGGGATCTGCAGCAACGGCAGACCGGCGCTGTCGCAGGCGGTTTTCAGAAAAAGATCCCGCGCCTTGCGCTTCTGGTGACGGTGGGAACTGTCATCGAGTTCGATGGCGCAGATAAAAGAGAGATCGGCGGGGTGGCAAAGCAGATAGTCGAAATGCTTGGCGCTGATCTTGTTGAAGTACTGCTGCCATTTGCTTTTGCCGATCCCGGCCAGCGGCGTCAGCACATCGGCCACCCGCACCTTGGCAAAGACCCGGGCCTTGTCACCCACCGCTAGATCCAGCACCCCGAGGAAAGATCGCTCGGCGGGAGTGAACAGGGTCTCCTGCACATCATAGGGCAGGCGCTTTTGCTGTCTGCCTCTGCTCCAGAAGATCGCCAGCACAAGCAGCGCCAGCAATAGTAATCCCGATAGGACAAGGGTATTCATGAGAGCACGATCCAGTTCACAACACGAAAGGGGAATTACTTTACCACAGCCGCCACGAAGCAAGGCAGCAGACAAGCGTATGGAAAGTGTAAAAGTCCCGTCTTTTTATCTATTTGCCCGCAGGCGGGGGTTCATATGACCAGCCACAGCAGGCACAATGGGGATCGAGCAAGAAATCCAATTTCAAGGAGAGCAGGATGCAAAAGCAATTGGTGGTCACCGTGATCGGTTCAGACAAACCCGGGATCGTCGAGAGTCTGGCGGCCGTCATCAGCCGCGAGCAGGGCAACTGGCTGGGCAGCGCCATGAGCGAACTGGCAGGCCAGTTTGCCGGAATCCTCCATGTATCTGTCCCCGACGAGCACTATCGCAGCCTATGCGAAGCACTGGCCCTGCTGCCGGGTCTGACCATCAGCTTTGCCGAAGGGACACCAACCACCGAGCCGGCTCATCAGGTAATGATGACGGTAACCGGCAACGACCGCCCCGGCATCGTCCATGAAGTAGCCAGCATCCTGCGCCAACTCGAGATCAACGTGGCCGATCTCACTACCGGCTGTGAGCCGGCCCCCCACTCAGGCGCCCCGCTATTCTATGCTCACGCGCTGGTTGCCTTGCCCGACGGACTCGCGATGGATGACCTGATCACCGCGCTGGAATCCCTCTCCGACGATCTGGTGGTCGACATAGACGAGGCGTTCAGCGAGCAGTAACAATACCGTCATTTATTTGTCATATATTAACGCCATAACTGCCGCGCAGACGCGACCTGAAACAGAGGCACAAGATGAGCACCGACAAGCTGTATGAAGAGAAAGAGCTGAGCTGGCTCTCATTCAATGAACGGGTGTTGCAAGAGGCAATGGACAAGACGGTGCCCCTCATCGAGCGGGTCCGTTTTCTGGGGATCTTCTCCTCCAACCAGGATGAGTTCTTCAAGGTGCGGGTATCGGACGTCAAGCGTCGCATCCTCATCAATGAAGTACATGGAGGCGACGATGAAGCCAAGGTGCTGCTGCGCGCCATCCAGCAAAAAGTGATGGCGCTCGGTGAAGCGTTTGACAACACCTACAAGGAGCTGTTGATTGCACTCGCTCGCCACAACATCTTCCTGGTCAACGAGAACCAGCTCTCCGATGCCATTCAGAAGTGGCTGCGGGTCTTCTTCAAGGAGAAGGTGCTGCGTCATATCATCCCGATCCTGCTCAACAAGGAGGTCAATCCGGTCAAATTCCTCAAGGATGAGTACACCTATCTGGCCATCGAGATGAAGAAGAACGGTCAGGTGATCCAGTACGCCCTGGTGGAAGTGCCGACCGATGACCTGCCCCGCTTCTTCCAGCTGCCGCCGGAAGGGACCCGCCGCAAGAAGCAGATCATCATTCTGGATAACGTCATCCGCTTCTGCCTCGACGAGATCTTCAAAGGCTTCTTCGACTACGACGAGATTGCCGCCTATGCGGTGAAGCTGACCCGGGATGCCGAATACGACCTCTCCGACCAGCTGGACTTGAGCCTGGTGGACAAGATGAGTGACGGCTTGAAGCAGCGCCTCACCGCCATGCCGGTGCGTTTCGTCTACGAGCGGGAGATGCCCGCCGCCATGATAAGCTTCCTGAAACTCAAGCTGCAGATCAGCTCCTACGACGCCATCATGCCGGGTGGGCGTTACCACAACTTCAAGGATTTCATCGGCTTCCCCAACGTGGGCCGTGACTATCTCGAAAACCCCAAACTGCCGGCCCTCGATTGCCGCGATTTTGACGGCTTCGTCAACGCCTTCGATGCCATCACCAAGCAGGATATTCTGCTCTACTACCCGTATCACAAGTTCCACCACTTCACCGAGTTGGTGCGCCAGGCGGCGTTCGATCCGGCGGTGAGCGCCATTCGCATCAACATTTATCGGGTGGCCAAGAAGTCGCGGATCATCCACTCCCTCATCGATGCCGCCAACAACGGCAAGAAGGTGACCGTGGTGGTCGAGCTGCGTGCCCGCTTCGACGAAGCGGCCAACATCGACTGGGCCAACATCCTCACCGATGCCGGGGTCAAGGTGGTGTTCGGGGTACCGAGCCTCAAGATCCATTCCAAGCTATGCCTCATCACTCGCCACGAAAATGGCGAGCCAGTGCGCTATGCCCACATCGGTACCGGTAACTTCAACGAGAAGACCGCCAAGATCTACACCGACTTCTCGCTGCTGACCCGCAATCCGGATATCACCGCCGAAGTAGAGGGGGTGTTTGAATATATCGAGTACCCCTATCGGCGCTACAAATTCAACCACCTGCTGGTCTCCCCCATCAACAGCAGACGTCAGCTCTATCGTCTCATCGACAACGAGCTATCCAACGCCAAGGCGGGCCAGCCGAGCGGCATCATCCTCAAGATCAACAATCTGGTGGACCGGGATCTCATCAACCGGCTCTATGCCGCCGGTCAGGCGGGCGTGCCGATCCAGATGATCATCCGTGGCATGTGCGCCCTGCGGCCGGGCGTGCCGGGTTTGAGTGACAACATCAAGGTGATCAGCATCATCGACCGCTTCCTCGAGCACCCGCGGGTGATGGTGTTCCACAACAAGGGCAACCCCCAGCTCTATATCTCCAGCGCTGACTGGATGAGCCGCAATATTGACGGCCGGATCGAGGTGGGCACGCCCATCTATGACGAGCGGCTCAAGCAGCGCATCATGGATATTCTCGAGCTACAACTGAGTGATACCTGCAAGGCGCGGGTGATCGATGCCGACCAGAAAAACGAATATGTGAAGCGGGGCAATCGCCGAAAAATCCGCTCTCAGGTCGCGATTTACGACTATCTCAAACGTATCGAGTCAAACAATGGACAATAGCCTCTACGCCGCCGTCGATCTCGGCTCCAACAGTTTTCACATGGTGATCGCCCATCTGAGCGAAGGGCGTTTTCGCATCGTCGATCGCATCAAGGAGCGGGTGCGTCTGGCCGAGGGGATGGACGAGCAGAAGCGCATGAGCCCAGAGGCGATGGAACGCGGCCTCGCCTGTCTGTCACTCTTTGCCGAACGGCTCACCAATATCAAACCGGATCAAATTCGTATTGCCGGTACCTACACC
This sequence comes from Aeromonas sp. 600527, assembly GCF_049175415.1. Classification (NCBI taxonomy): domain Bacteria; kingdom Pseudomonadati; phylum Pseudomonadota; class Gammaproteobacteria; order Aeromonadales; family Aeromonadaceae; genus Aeromonas; species Aeromonas sp. 600527. The sequence continues at coordinate 51,430 of NZ_JAAKVA010000016.1, forward strand.
CTGCGCCGCGCCAGTAACGCCCGTGAATTCGTCAGCGAAGCGGCCAAGGTGCTCAACCACCCCATCGAGATCATCAGCGGGCAGGAAGAGGCGCGCCTCATCTATCAGGGCGTCGCCCATACCCAGCATATTGAAGGTCAGGTACTGGTAGTTGACGTCGGCGGTGGCAGCACCGAGCTCATCATCGGCGAGGGGTTCGATCACAAGGCACTCACCAGCCGCAAGATGGGCTGCGTCAGCTTTACCCAGAGTTTTTTTGCCAGCGGCAAGCTGAGCGAGAAAAACTTCAGCAATGCGGTACTGGAGGCGCAGCACCAGCTCGCCCCCATCGTCAACCAGTACCGCAAGCTGGGTTGGCAGAGCTGTCTTGGCAGTTCAGGCTCGATCCGCACCGTGCGCGACGTACTGCAGGGTGAGGGGCTGACTGACGGCAGTATTACGCTGGAGGGGCTGGAGCGACTTAAAGCCCTGATGATCGAGCGCAAGCGGGTCGATAACCTCAAGCTGGTCGGGCTCACCGAAGAGCGTCAGGAGGTGTTTGCCGCCGCGGTCGCCATCCTGCTCGGCCTGTTTACCTCGCTGCCCATCGAGCGGCTCGACTACTCTGATGGCGCCCTGCGTGAAGGGCTGCTCTACGAGTTTGAGGAGCGCTTGCAGCACCACGATATCCGCGAGCGCACTGCGCAAGCCCTTGGCACCCACTACCGGATGGACAAAAAGCAAGCCGCCCGGGTAGAGCAGAGCGTGCTGACCCTGTTTGACGCCCTACAAGAACCCTGGCAGATGGAGGTAGACCCCTATCGCGCCATCCTCGGCTGGGCGGCGCGGCTGCACGAAATTGGCCTTGCCATCAACTACAGCGGCATCCATCGCCACTCCGCCTATATCCTGCAACACACCGACCTGCCCGGCTTCAACCAGGACGATCAAGCTCTGCTGGCGGCGCTGGTACGCTTTCAGCGCAAGGGGCTCAAGCTCTCCGAGCTCCCTTCCCTGCCCAACCACGACATGCAAACGGTGCTGCGCTGCATCCGCATTCTGCGCCTTGCGGTAGCAGCCCATCACAGACGCCAGGACGACCTGCTGCCTGAGTGGAGAGTCTCAGTGCAAGGCGATCAGCTGGTTGTGACCCTGCCGATCGACTGGTGCGAGGAGAACCGCCTTCTGATGCAGAATCTGGAGAAGGAGCACCGTTATTGCCAGGAGCAGGGCTGGCCCCTGCTCTTTCAACTGGCCTGAGCCCGCAGATACGCAGATAGCAAAGAGGCAGCCATCGGCTGCCTCTTTGCTTTGCTGTTTCCCCGTCAGGCCACCTGCAACTGCGGGAGCAGCAGCTTGGCAATCTCGAAGTAGATGATAAGACCAGTGCCATCCACCAGGGTGGCAATAAAAGGAGCCGATACCACAGCAGGATCGATACGGAAGCGACGCAGTACCATTGGGATGATGGAGGCAACTGTGGCGCTCCAGAGCACGATGGCGATCACCGTCAAGGTCACTACCATGCCAATTTCGGGACCGACACCGAGGCTCCATGCTCTAACCCAGGCCGCCATTGCAATGGCACCTGAAATGAGCAGACCTGTAGAGAGTTCTTTCTTCAGCACGGTACCGAGGTTACGCAGACTCACCTCCCCGACCGCCATGGCACGTACTATGGTGGTGGTGATCTGGGTACCACTGTTGCCCCCTGTGCCGATCAGCAGCGGGATAAAGAACGCCAGCGCGATGACCGCCTCAAGCTGCTCTTCGAACGCTCGCAACACGGTGCCGGTGTAGGCTTCCGCCACAAACAGGATGAGCAACCAGCCCACTCTTTTACGCCATAGCTGCCAAGGTGTCGCCTGTAAGTAAGAGGTATCGAGCGGGGATGAGCCCCCCTGCATCTCGGCATCCTCGGTCGATTCTAGTTCCAGAATATCGGCCGCATCATCAACATGGAAAATACCGACCAAGCGCCCCTGATCCTCTACTGGCAGGACCGAAAGGTCGCGATCGATCAGCAGGCGTGCAGCCAGTTCCTGATCCGCCCGGGCATTGATCCGGACGGTTTCGCGATCCATCAGCGTAGTAACACTGGCCTCGGGGTCGGCAATCAGCAAGCTCTTGAGCGAGATACTCCCCTGCAGACGACCGTCTACATTGACCACATAGATGTGGCGAAATAGCTGGGCGTTGTCCCAGGCGTCGTGGATCAGCTGCTTGGCCTTGCCAACGGTATCCTGTTCGCTCACCGCCAGATACTCATAGCGCATGTTAGCCCCAACGGACTCAGACGGCCAATCCAGCAGGGAGTAGTACAACGCCTGCGCCTGGGCCGGGAAACGGGCCAGCAGCATGGTGCGTTCCTGGCGACCCAGCTTGCGCAGGATAGCCACCATTTCGCGGCGGGGGATCGCCTCTTGCAATACGCTGACGATGCTGCCATGTAGCCGCAGCAAAAGGCGACCGGCACACTCTGCGGAGAGAGAGGCGATCAGTTCTGCCCCTTCTGACGCAGGCAAGGTGTCAAAGATGCAGTTGAGCTCTTCCGGACGCAGGGTTAGCAGCTGATCGGCACGCTGAACCGGATCCAGGTTGTGTTCCAGCCAGCTTTGCAGACTGGCGAGATCGAGTAGTTGATGACGGTTGAGAATGGTGTGTGTTTTCTTCATCACAAAGAACCTCATGTGATTTCAGGCAAGCCTGAATGCTTCCGGAAATAGCCGGATGCAACGACAAGAAAACAGCAATTTGATTGACGAGTAATAGGCAGGAAATGACGCCGTTCGGCGTGTCATCATCCCCACGTACCAGCTTTAGCACTGTATAACGTATCCGGCATGCCGGAAGCCACTTGGGTTTACACCTTAATCCGATGAAAACTGTCCTGATCTTGGGCGTCTCTGGACGTCGTGAGATCAGTGGCCTGTGTTTATACAGGAGCCTCGCCTAACGAGATGCTGCAAATAATATGCACAACCCTCTGTTGTGCGGGCGGCATGATTATCCAATCCCACCGGGAGGTCAACCCCGCCTCAACCATGAAACCGAGTATGGCAACAGCTTGTTACAATTGTCCGACAATACCAGGGGAACTCTGCCGGAAACCCACAGTAAAAAGGCCCCATAGGGGCCTTTTCTTAGCGAATATAGTCAAATAATGTCAGACGACTTATTTTGCTAAACGAGAGTTGTGAGGCACTCAAGGCAGCATCTTCTTTGGACAACGTTGAAATCACCTCATAGAGATCGGCCTCCGACACCTTGGATCTCGCTTCGGCGTTGAGAGTGCTCAATCCCTCGTTGGACCCCATCACCTGCTCCAGACTATTCATACGGCCACCCAGCTCACCCAACCCGTGATCGATATTCAAACGAGCATTTTTCATATGAACAGTGGCATCAGCCACTTTTTGCTCAAAGCTCTCCGCGGAAATATTGGGGTCACGCAGAGCAGTAATAAAATCCGACATCCCGTTCAACACGTTGTCATTTTTGGGAGGATTAAGAGCAAACTGCTGGGCTGCGCCACCTGCAGGCTGGTCCAGTGTCAATTCGAGACCATTGAACGGTATTTTGGTACCAGGAGTGTAATTGCCCGTCTGCAGAGTATTGCCACCGGCATCTTTGATATCATAGGTATCAGGTGGGCCAATGGTGGTAGAAACAGTGTAGGTGTTGCTGGGCAGTGTCGGGTCATAACTTGCTTTATAGAAATTATCAAAATCCCCCTGATCACCGACCCCGACGTTGATATTTGCACTGGTGGCACTGGCGGTTCTTCTGGTCGCTACGATTTCAAACAGATCCTGTCCAGAATCATTGGCAGCAATTTGCACTGTGGGTGATACCTGAATATTTCGCTGGCCAGGATCACCCTGATAAATGTATTTGCCGTTGGCGTCTCTTATATAGGGCTGTGTCTTGCTCTGATTGCCACCGAAAATAAATTCACCCGATGAGTTCTTGCTGTTCATCAGGTCAAACATTTGCTGCTGCAACCCTTCCAGTTCGCTGGCGATGGCCTTGCGGTCATCAAGGCTGATGGCACCATTATTGGACTTCTGGATCAGGGTCTGGGCACTGAGCATCGCAGTATTGAGAGAATCCAATACCGTCTCTTCATGTCCCAGGCTGTTCTGCAGCAAACTGCCATTCACACTGTACTGTTTGAACAACTCAATCTCTTTGTTCAATGCCATCTTCTGGCTCATGCCTGCTGGATCTTCACCAGCAGTCTGAAACTTGTTGCCGGTTTGCAACTGCTGATAGGCCTTGTCCAGCCGCTCGTTGGTATTGGTCAGGGAGTAAAGATTCCGATCGTAGATCATGTTGGTGGTGATGCGCATGACGTTACCTCACGGACGAAAGCAATGTATCGAAGATGGTTTTGGCCGTACTGACCACCTGGGCGGATGCCGCATAAGATTGCTGGAAACGGATCAGATTGGCCGCCTCCTCCTCCAGATTGACCCCGGAGACGCTCTCATAGATCCCGGTACTCTGGATCAGCTTGGATTCATTGGCTTTAAGCTGAGTTTTTGCCTGGCTCGTATTGTTGCCCACTTCCATCACCAAGCCTGAGTAAGCCTGGTTGAAAGTCATCTTGTCGTTGGTCGTTCCCCCGTTGGTACTCTTGCGCACCAGATCCTTGTTTTGCAACTCCGCCATAGCCAAGCCATTACTGTTGTCAGCAAAACCATTGGTATTGTAACTGAGCTGGAAGCTGTCGGTTTGTACTACCGTGCCGGTAATACTGAACTCGTAGCCCGGGCTCTGTTTAGGGTTGCTATAGACCGCGGGTCCGCCCGGAAAGGGGCTGACGATAGATGCCATCAAATTCTGCCCTTTGCTGGCTGCCGGAGCGATTCCTATCAAGGTAGTCCCATCACCGGCATATACCTCATAGTTGCCGTTGTTGCCGATCTTGACGATCTGGGGCGCGGCGGGATCCAGGCTATTGGTACCAAAACCGGAACCCGTTCCGGTATTGAAGACACCATCCAGTTTAATGTCCGCACTGCCGATGTTGTTGGTTGTCTTCTGCACTTTAAGCGGTGCAGCCAGGGCCAGGTCTTCCGGCCGGGTGATCTGCTGAGCAAGCCCGGCAGCAGCCCCCTTTGCCGGTTGCAGTAGCAGCTTGTCTCCTGCCGCCGGTGTGCCGGTAAGATCGATCGAGATCCCGTGACCAGCCACTTCAAACGTCGCTGGCGGCGTGGTGCCTGTTGCCACAGAAGTTCGATTTCCTGCTTTGTCCAGCGAGAACACCTCATATCCGGTCGCACTGCTAAAGCGTACTTCATAATCGAAAGGGGTCACTGAGCTTCCTTTGCCTGCGACGAAGCTGACATTCGCCCCGACCGACCCCGTGTTGTCGCCATAAGGCAATCCCTTGCTGGTTGGCAGGGTGAAAATATCGCTGCCCAACTCGTTGTCCAGATCCATCCCGAGACGGTTTTGCTGATTCATGGCATCTGCCATCGCAACGGCCAACTGCCCCAGCTCACGCTTGGTCGGCTCCAGGTCGGTACGCGCCTTGAACAACCCTCCTATGGCTCCCCCAAACGTATCGTGATCAATGAGTGCCTGATTGTCGCCAAGGGTCAGTTGCAACTCCTGATCACGGGAATCAGGGTCTCCTGCCACCACCTTGAACTGGGCAACGCCTCCATCCAGGATCAGCGAATGACCAGTACTCATATTGACCAGCATGCTGCCGTTGGGTTGAGCAACGGTGCGAATATCCATCTTCTCGGAAAGCTGTCTTATTGCCTCGTCACGCTGATCAAACAACATCAGGTTCTCTTCGGGTGATCCCTGAGTGCGAATGATCGCCTGGTTGAGATCATTGATACTGGTCAACAAGCTGTTGACCTGCTTGGTTTCATCTTCAATACGGGTATTGAGGGTATCGCTGTGCTTGTCGAGCTGGGCCGATAGTGTGTGAAATCGGTTTACCATACCACTCAACTCCGTCATCACTACCTTGCGGCCCCCGATCTCGGCGGGCGATTCATTTGCCGAATGAAAGGACTTGAAATAAGAGGTAATGGTCTCACCCACACTGTTGCTGGTGTCTCCCAGCAGGCGATCCACATCGGCCAGCTGTTCGTAATGGGTCAGAGATGCGTAAAAGGCAGAGGTATCGCGACGCACCTCTCCCTGCATATAGCTGTTGATCACTCGCTCGGTCTTGATATCACCGGTACCAAGACCGATGGCATTGGTATACACCAGCGTACGCTCGCGCACATAGCCCTGGCTATTGACGTTCACGATGTTGTTACTGGTGCTCTGCAACAGACGCTGCTGGGCCAGCACGCCCGATGATCCAATTCCAAGCAGATCGCTTGCCATATTTACAGCTCCATCTCGTTGTATCGGGCAATGGCATCACTGCGCAATACCTGTTTCAGTTTTCTGGCGTAGTGCGGATCGGTGGCATAACCTGCCTGTTGCAATGCCTCGAAGTAGCGATCCGGACTGTCCACCTTGGCCAGGGCCCCCTTGTAGCGCGAACCCGAGGTGAGAAAGTCCACATAGTCATTGAAGCTCTCTTCAAACGAGCCATACGAACGAAATGCCGCTTTCTGGCGGGATGCGACGCCCTCTTCATATTCCAGGGTGCTGACGACCGCCCTGGGGCCCTCCCAGCGAGGGTCGGCCTTGATGCCAAACAGGTTATGAGTCATCTGCCCCTCACCATCCTTGATCACCCGCTTGCCCCAACCACTTTCCAATGCCGCCTGAGCCACCAGCACCGCCGGACTCAATCCCAACTTGTCCGCAGCCTTCTTGGCTAACGGCATCAGGTGCTGCACAAACGCTTCCGGACTATCAAACTGTGCACTCCCCTCCCCATGACTACGATGGTGAGCCACAGGCCCCATTGGCGGTACACTACGGTGGGGGCGCGTGGGCATGACTAGCGGGGTTTTCCCCTTTTCCATCTCTTTTTCAGCAAAATCTTTGCCAACTTTTGATGCTGAGATCAAATCTGTGGCTGCCGTCGTGGGTGGTACGTAGGGTTTATAGACTCGTTCCGTCCGCTGCGGCATCTTGAGCACCCGACCATCCTGATGGACAAATGTTTCCGGTGAGAGCTGCCTGGCCACCATGTCAGCCAATCCAAGCCCCCCCTTGCTGGACATGTCTGCCACTCTCTGTTCATCCAGCATCCCTTCATAGAACTGGGTATAGCTACTGTTCATCGGGTTATCCTGAGTCAATACCCCGTTGGCCTGACGCATGCTCTGAAACAACATCTGGGTAAAGATTGACTCGAACTGGCGCGCAGCTCCCTGCAGTGCCTCGGCCTGCCCCTCTTTGCTGTGGCTCATCTGGCGCAGACGGTCCAGGTTCTTGATATCCTGTACCACCCCGAGATTAATGCCGCTTTTGGTGTCAAACTCCGCCATTTTGTTTACCTCATTGCCACCCGTGGCAATCACTTGCCGCCAGTTACAATATGACCAGTTGCCCCTCGATAGCGCCGGCCTGCTGCAGCGCCTCAAGAATAGCCATCAAATCACCGGGGGCGACCCCGACCTGATTGACCGCCCGGACCAGATCGTCCAGGGTCGCACCGGTATCAAACTTGAACATCCGCCCAGGCTCCTGCTGGACATTGATGGTCGAGTTGTTGGTGACCGTGGTCTCGCCCCCCGCCAGCGGGTTGGGTTGAGAGACCTGCTGGTTTTCGGCGATGGTCACCGTCAAACCACCGTGACTGATAGCAGCCGGTTTGAGCTTCACCTGACTGCCGATAACGATGGTGCCTGTACGAGAGTTGACGATGATCTTGGCCGCCTCGTTGGCCGGGTCCACCTCCAGGTTCTCGATAGTCGCCAGATAGGAGACACGCTGGCCCGGATCCCGCGGGGCATAGACCTTGACCGAGGTGGCATCCAGAGCCTGAGCGGTATTGGGCCCCACCAGATCGTTGACTACGTCAGCCAGCCGACGCGCAGTAGTAAAGTCGGGGCGGTTGAGGTTGAAGGTGATCGTATCTCCCTGACTAAATGAGTTGGGCACCTCTCGCTCTACGGTTGCACCATTGGCAATCCGGCCGACGGTCGGAGTATTGACCACTACCTTGGAGCCATCAGCCCCCTCGGCACCCAGCCCGCCTACCACCAGGCTGCCCTGTGCGACTGCATAGACCCGCCCATCCAGCCCTTTCAGGAAACTCTGCAGCAGCGTACCACCGCGCAGGCTCTTGGCCTCACCGATGGCAGAGACAGTGACGTCGATAGTCTGGCCCGGCTTGGCAAACGGCGGCAAATCCGCATGGATCGCCACCGGCGCCACATCCTTGATCTTGGGTTTGATGTTGTCCGGGACCTTGATGCCGAAGTTGTTGAGCATGGTGCGGAAGGTCTGCTCGGTAAAGGCGTTGTTCTTCTCGCCGGTACCTGGCAGGCCCACGACCAGACCGTAACCGATCAACTGGTTGCTACGCACCCCCTCCACCGAGCTGATGTCCTTGATCCGGGCGGCATTCGCCAGCCCCAAGGGCAGCAGACAGCAGAGCAGAGTCACGAGACGGAGTGACTTCATAACATCTCCTAGAGCGGCCACCAGGGACCATTGAAAAAGCTGGTAAGCCATCCCTGTTCCTGGGTATTGGCCAGATCGCCGGTACCACCGTAATAAATGCGGGCATTGGCGACTTTCTGGGATGACACACTGTTATCCGAGGTGACATCCTCCGGTCTAATCAGGCCGGTGATACGGATATACTCATTGCCATTGTTGAGCATGATCCACTTCTCACCTCGTACCAGCAGATTGCCATTGGGTAATACCTTGGCAACACTGACCGAAATATTGCCCTGCAAACTGTTGCTTTGATCTGCTTTTGCCTGCCCCTTGAACGCACTGTTTTGACCGATGGATGCGGAGAGATCATAGGGGCTGGCCGTAACCGGTACGCCCCCCAGCGTCACTGGTTCCAGATTAAACTTGTTGTCCTTGCCACTCTGGGTATTGGCCTTCTTCGATGCAGATGTTGATTCCGACAACTCGATGGTGATGATGTCACCCACCTTGTGCGCCTTGATGTCCGAGTAGATGCCATTAACCTGATCCGGTTGAAAAATAGCACCCGTCGGTCTCACCGAGACCGGTTCCGACTCCCCGTATACGGGGGAAAACTCGGGGTCATCAGGCCTGGGTGTATTGGGAGTACTGCTACACCCCCCCAACACCAGCAACCCCAGCATCCATACGCTTTTCATCATGGCTCTCCCCATTAGGTCCGCTGGATCAGGAAGGACATCATGCCATCCACCGCTGAGAGGACTTTGGAGTTCATCTCGTAGACTCGCTGAGCCTGGATAAGATTCACCAGCTCTTCGGTGACGTTAACGTTGGAGCTCTCCAGCATCCCTTGCTTAATGACTCCCATACCATCCGCCCCCGCAGTCCCCTGAATGGCGGCACCGCTGGACTGGGTTTCCAGAAACATGTTCTCACCCATCGGCTGCAGGCCACTGGCATTAACAAAGTCTGACAGGGTGATCTGTCCGACCACCTGAGAGGCACCATCCCCCTTGAGCTGTACCGAGACCTGACCATCAGTGCCGACAGTGACACTCTGGGCATTTTCCGGAATCTGGATTTCTGGCTGCAGAGGATAGCCGTTACCCGGTGTCACTATGGTGCCTTCACTGTTAAGGGTGAATTGCCCATTACGGGTATAGGCAAGGCTGCCGTCGGGCAATTGGATTTCAAAGTAGCCACGGCCACTGATCATCAGATCCAGCGAATTGTCAGTCGTCTGTACGTTGCCCTGGCTGTGGTTTTTCTGGGTGGCCACGACCTTGGCTCCAGCACCGAGCATCAAGCCGGAGGGGAGCTCGGTATCGGCCGACGAACGGCCACCGGGCTGATTAATGTTCTGATAAAGCAAATCTTCAAAAATGGCCCGCGATTTCTTGAAACCAACGGTGCTGGCGTTCGCCAGGTTGTTCGATGTGACCGAAATATTGGTCTGCTGAGCATCCAACCCGGTCTTGCTGATCCAGAGTGCAGGATTCATAGGTAACTCCTCGATTAGCTGATACGCAGCAACTGGGTTTGGGCCTCGTCATTCTCTTCGGCCGTTTTCATCATCTTGACCTGGGTTTCAAACTGTCGTTGTAACCTGATCAGGTTGGTCATCTCATCCACCACATTGACGTTGCTCCCCTCCAGGGAGCCGGCAATCAGGCCAACATTGGCCGAGGCGGGTTCATTCTGGCCATCCTTGCGCCGGAACAGACCATCTTGCCCCTTCTCTACCGCATCTGCAGCCGGGTTAACCAGCTTGATCCGCTGAAAATCTTCCGACAAGTTCGCAGCTGCCCCTTCAGGACGACCACTGATAGTGCCATCCCGATTGATTTCGAGTTTCTCCATCGGCATTGGCAGCACGATGGGTTGACCACCGTCATCCACGACGTTCAGACCGGTCGAGGTTTGCAGGTTACCAGTCGCATTGACCTGCAGATTTCCCATACGGGTATAGGCCTCCCCCCCCTTGGGATCTTGCACTGCAATCCAGCCGGGACCATCCACCGCCACGTCAAGATCCCGCCCCGTGGTCATCAACATGCCATGCTGCAAGTTCTGGCCGGGACGTTCCGTCATGGCAAATACCCGACTGGGCAGCCCCTCACCAAAAGCCTGCATGCTGCGGGCCTGCTCGAAATCTGATTTAAAGCCGGTGGTATTGGCATTGGCGAGGTTATTACCGCGAACAGCCAGGCTGTTCATGTTCTCTTTGGCCCCGGACATGGCGATATAAAGCAGGTGATCCATGGGATTCTCCGTCAAACAGATGACTCTGACAGCAGAGCTGCAATTTGGATGCCAACAGAAGGGGGAATGCCGCACCATTCGGCAGCAGAGATCTATAAAAAAACGGGGCACCCAAGGTGCCCCGTTGCCGGAGAGGAATTAACGGATCTGCAAGATGGTCTGCTGCAGCGAACTATTTACCTCCAGAGAGCGGGAGTTGGCCTGGAAGTTACGCTGGGCAGTGATCAGGTCAACCAGTTCGGAGGTCAAATCCACGTTGGATTGCTCCAGCGCCGACGATTTGATGGTACCGAAGGTGCCGGAGTTGGGCGTTCCCGGCAATGCATCGCCAGAGAGCAGGGATTGCCGCCAGGAGGTATCTCCTATCTGGGTCAACCCTTGTGAGTTGGCAAACTTTGCCATGGCCACCATGGCCACCTTGATGGTTGTCGCGTTACTGTAAGTCGCGGACACAATGCCATCCGGCGTGATCTCGACTTTGGTCAAACGGCCGACTGTGGAACCATCCTGTGACAACTTGTTGACTTCGAACGGTGAGGCATATTGGGTTATTGTGCCCAACGAAATCTCAAAGGTCTGAGTGGGATCAGCACCATTAGTGATGATGCCTGCGCCGCCTGCCCCCAACGCCACTGTTTGAATTGTTGCAGGGGTAGTTGGGGTGATCATTTTACCATCGGCACCAAAGGTAAAACGAGCAGCTAACGGTACAGGATTCACACCTGTTGCCATCTGGGTTTGAACCCCGCTATCAATATCAATAGGCTTGTCGCCCTCATATAAATACATACGCCATGCTGTAGGATCTGCCGGTTTGGTAGGATCCGCATCGCTTGCTTCTTTGACGAAATACTGGGTGATGGTATGGGGTTCACCTAAAGAGTCGTACACCACAACAGACGTGGAAGACGAGTAAGTTTTCGAGTCTTTTGGATCAAAACTCGACAGACTGCCAACCACAGGAGGCACCGCAAGAGGATCCGGCATTGTTCCCGCCGACAAGGGGGTCGCCTTGGAAGGCAAATTGAAGCTCGCTTCAACCTTGCTGGTCTTTATAGGCTCACCCGCTCGATCCGGTATCTGGATCGGCTTGGTCGCATTGATACTCACAGCTTTCGGCGTACCGTCAGCATTAATTTCATAACCTTGCAGATAATGGCCCTGATTGTTAACCATATAACTGTTTTCATTGAGCTTGAACGCGCCAGCCCGAGTATAGGTGCGATCCAGGTTAGTCAAGCTGTCAGAGGTCACAAAGAAGCCATTCCCCTGAATAGCCAAATCCAGCGCGTTATTGGTAAATTGCAGAGCCCCCTGATGAAACTGCTGAGCCACCGCACCGGTCGCCACACCGTTACCAACCTGGGTCTTGGCATTGACAAAAATGGAGTTGGCGTAGACATCCGCAAACTCGGCACGGGACTCTTTAAAGCCCGTAGTATTAACGTTCGCAATGTTGTTAGCGGTGACGTTCAAGTCTTTTTGTGCCGCGTTAACACCGCTCAAGGCATTGTTAAATGACATATCCAGCTCCTTAGATCGATGCTGTCGACGTGGTTTTTGACGGAGTAACCGTCTGGTTTGCATTGGTTCCTGATATTTGAAGGACGGAACTCAGCAGGGTACTGCCCAATCCCTTCAAGTTGAGCAGTGTGGGGTTTGTTGCATTCCCCAAGGCAACGCTATCGACCTTGCCATAAGCGTATGTAGGGATAGTTTCCGCCTTGCCATCCACACTGCCACTGGCCTTGAGCACATATTTTCCAGGTTTGACCCGGTTACCTGCCTTGTCAGTGCCATCCCAGGCGATTTCCACATTGCCCTTCTGCTCTCCTTCCAGGCTAAATTCCTTGATAACCTGGCCAGCTTCATCTTCCACGGTAATCTTTATTCCCGCATATTTATTGGCAGTGCCAACCTGCACTACGCCTGAGATAGGGCCCTCCTTGTCTAGATAGCCAACATTGCTGGGCAAGAGCACATTCTGGCCAACCAGAGAAGAGGCTTGCAGAGCCTGGCTGGAGATCATTTGCTCATTGAGCTTGCCCATCTGGGTAGACAGACTGTTGATCCCCTCCGAGGTCGACATGGAAGCCATCTGGGAGAGCATCTGGGCATTGTCCACCGGCTTGAAGGGATCCTGATATGACAGTTGCATGGTCAGCAGTTTCATAAACGAAGCCTGATCCAGCTCTTTCTTCGGCGTAGTGGTGGTGCCAGTAGTCTGGGCCGTGGTACGGCCAATGCCGTTCACACTGTTGGTGGTATCGACCATGTTGCATCCCTCCTATCAGGATTTGCCAAGCTGAAGCGTCTGCTGCAGCATCTTCTTGGCCGAATCTGCAACCTGTACGTTGGTCTGGTAGCTGCGCGAGGCATTGATCATGTCAGCCATCTCTTCAACCATGTTGACATTTGGTTTGAAGATAAAGCCATCCTTGTCCGCCATCGGGTGGTTAGGGTTGTACTCCTTGAGCAGTGGAGCCTTGCTTTCGACAATGCCCTTCACCTCAACGCCGACCGACCCCTGTTTATCTGACATGGCTTGATCGAGCTGAGCGGCAAAAATTGGCCGCCTGGCGTGGTAAGTGTTTTCCACGCTGGAGCTGACGCTGTCCGCGTTGGCCATATTGCTGGCAACCGTGTTGAGACGCACAGACTGCGCACTCATGGCCGAGCCGGCAATATCAAAGACCTTGAACAAACTCATCACTGCTCTCCTTTCAGGGCTTTAAGCAAGCCACTGATCTTGCGGTTCATAAATTCCAGGGAGGTTTGGTACTCCAGACTGTTGCGCAAGAACTCGCTCCGCTCCTGCTGCACATCCACCGTGTTGCCATCACCCGTATCGGGCTGCAACGGATTGCGGTATTGGACAGTACCGGGGGCATCCATATTCAAGGCAAAGTGCTTTTCACTGGTTGTTACCAGGCCAAAACCCTGTTTATGCTGGGCATCCTGCAACGCCTGTGCAAAGTTGATATCTCTTGCTTTAAAACCTGGCGTGTCCGCATTGGCGATATTACTGGACAACACCTCGGCACGCTTGGCGCGAACACCCAGCGTGTATTGATGGATACCAAATGCCTTGTCAAATGAAAAAGCCATAGCACACCTCCTGCTTGGTATATTTTTCCTGCAAGAGATGTGCCAGACGATTTACAAGACACTGCTGGCTGTCGAGTCCAGGTATGCTCAACCTTGTGGATGGAATGAAAAGCTCTGCAGTGCGGGTATATGGGAACATGGCACAATGCCATCATGAATGGAGCCGAAAAAAGAGAAGGAGGCGCAGTGCCTCCCCTCTTATAAACAGTGTCAACAATCCCGACACCCTCGAATACCAAGGGCTGCAACGCTATTTGACCTTGTAAACAATTCCGGGATTGCAGCGTATCATCTCGAATCTGTCGGTCAGTCCCGCAAGTGATTCTGAAGCTCCCAGCATCAAGTACCCACCAGGATTGAGGCTGGAGGCAAACTGGTTGAGGATTTTTGACTTCACTTCCGGTGCAAAATAGATAAGCACATTACGGCAAAAAATGATGTCAAATTTACCGAGCAGACTATAGCTTTCCAGCAGATTAAGCGGCCGGAAGGTGGTCAATTTTCTGACTCGCTCTACCACCCGCATTTTGTTATCACCATAGGGCTCAAAAAACATCTTCTTGCGCTCTGGCGACAATCCGCGGGCCAATGCCAGACTGTCATATACCCCTTCCTTACACTGATTCAGCATAGTAGTCGATATGTCTGTCCCGACAATCTGCACCCCACCAGGCAAGGTGCCAGGTTTCTTCATCTGCTGCTCCAGCGCAGTCATGGCGATAGAATAGGGCTCCTGCCCCGAAGACGAAGCGGCAGACCAAATCTTGACAGGACGACCACTTTTACCCAGCTCAGGAAAAATCTTGTCGGTCAACAGCTGGAACGGATAGGTATCGCGAAACCAGAGTGTTTCATTAGTGGTCATCGCATCAACAACCGCCATTTTCAGGTCACGCTCACGCACACTCATTGCACGGGTGACCAGTTCAGACAGACTCTCGATGCCAAACTGCGCCATCAACGGTGAGAGACGGCTCTTCACCAGATACTGTTTGTTATCACCCAGCACGATTCCGCTCTGTACCGCAAGAAAGTTGCTGAACTGTTTGTATAAGTCGTCCGAAAGTGTCTTCATGCAGCTGTTCTTCTTTAATTAGAGTGCGTTTTGTACGGCTTTGGCCAATTCATCAGGCTGGAACTTGGCAATAAAGTTGTTTGCACCAACTTTTTGTACCATTGCCTGGTTAAATACACCACTGAGCGAGGTATGCAGAATAACATGCAAATCTTTGAGATTGGGATTATTCCGGATCTCGGCAGTGAAGGTATAGCCATCCATCTCAGGCATTTCGATATCAGAAATCACCAGCGCAATCTGATCCTTGATAGGGCCATTTTTGGTCATCTCCAGCAACATATTCAATGCCTCGCGGCCATCTTTTGCCAGCACACATTCGACACCGATTGCCTCAAGCGCACGCTGTACCTGTTTGCGTGCAACAGACGAGTCATCAGCAACCAGCACAGGACGCCCCAAGGTCGGATGCTCGACACTGGCTTCCACCAGCTCTTGGCTGACCTCGGTAGAAACAGGAGAGATTTCGTTGAGAATGCGCTCAACGTCGAGGATCTCGACCAACTCACCATCAACCTCGGTAACCGCCGTCATATAGTTGATACGGCCGGCCCCCTTGGGGGGAGGCAGAATAGACTCCCAATTCATATTGATAATGCGTTCCACAGAGTGAACCAAAAAACCCTGAATAGAACGGTTGTACTCGGAGATGATAATGAAGCACTTGCTCAAATCTTCAATTGGACGCTTGCCCATCGCCATGCTGAGGTCGATGACCGAGATAGTCTGGCCTCGAATATGAGCAACCCCGCGAATACAGGAGTTCAACTTGGGCATCACGGTCAACGGGGGACACTGCAACACTTCACGCACTTTGAATACGTTGATGCCAAATCTTTGACGTCCATTAAGACGAAACAACAACAATTCCAGCCGGTTTTGCCCCACTAGCTGGGTACGTTGGTTGACCGAGTCCAGGATACTGGCCATAAACACTCCCTAAAAACGCTTGGCATTAATCATGCATGCGTGATGGATTGCGTCAGACTATCGATGTGACAACAAACAGATTCTGAAGCAATCATAGTTAAATATGGTGATATGCGTGAACAACTTATCGACCGACGAGCGAAAATGATTAACCGACTTTTACTCATCAGCCTCTTTTTTGGCTGCATATCTTCCAGCGATGCCTCGGAGGTCACAACCTATCTGAGGGAGCGGGCAGAAGAGTTCGTTTATAGCCAACTCGATCTGCAGCTGGATGCCAGAGCAGAGGTCACAGCTGCGACCCTTGATGAGAGACTCCCACTGACCCGTTGCGAAGATCTGTTGACCATCAGCTTACCAGCAAAAATGGAAATTCGCCGTAATACAACAGTTTACATTAAGTGTGAAGAAGACAAACCCTGGGATGTCTACTTACCTGTAAGGGTCAGTATTCAAAAACCCTTTGTTACCGTCACGGCTCCGATAGCCAAAGGGGATCTGCTGAGTGAAAGCCAGCTGGTAGTAGCGTTTCAGGATCAAACCCTGATCCGCGGCGACTACCTGACTGACACAGCCCCTCTTATCGGAGTCCGCAGCAAGCGGGAGATCAAACCGGGACAGCCCATCCGTTTGAGCCAAGTTTGCGTGGTATGTAAAGGGGATCAGGTCACCCTGACTGCCGAAAACAGCAATTTCCAGATCAAAACCATGGCCCGAGCCTTGCAAGATGGCAGTTTCGGAGAGATCATCAAACTCGTCAATATTCGCTCCGGCAAAACGGTGGAAGGTAAAGTCACAGCTGTCGGTGCCGCATCGGTCACTTTTTGATATCCGGAGCCTGAACAATTTTTTCTAAAGTTTTGACCTGCCGCACCGATAAACAGGTAAGCAAACCTTAAAGCAGACGAAGGTAACTAAAATGGCCATCAACAATATCAACAACTTGGCGAATAATCGGTTGCAAAATACCGCTAATAGCCAGGGGACAGGCAGCAAGTCAGTCACCTCATCGCCCGAAAACAAAGCGACCACTGTCAAGCTGGACTCAGTCTCCTTGACCAGTGAGGCGCAACAATTGCAAAAAATGCAACAGAACCTCAATACCGCCTCAACCGGCAACGAGAGCAAGGTTGAACGACTGAAGAAAGCCGTCGCGAGTGGCGAATATCAGGTTAACAGCGACGCTGTGGCCAAGAAGATGTTCAGTTTCGAGGCCAATCTGGACAAAGTTCTGGGATGATAGATTTACCTTCGTTACTGCACACCCAAGATAATTACCTCAGCCAGATGCAATGCATTCTGGAAGAGGAATTCAGCTTGCTCGAACAGCATCAGGCACTGGCCCTGCCTGCACTGACCGAGCGCAAACAGCAGCTGCTTGCTGCGATAGAAACGCTGGACAAGACCCTCGCAGAGATGCCGGAACTGGCACTACAGCTGGCAGCCTATCCAGACGAGATGGCGCAGCTTCGTGCAAAACTGGATGCCTGCCAGGCACAAAATGATATCAACGGTCGATTGCTTGAATTGAGCATCGTCTCAAACCGTCGTCTGGCAACCTTTCTGAGTCAACTGCGCGATCGCAACAGCCTGACCTATGACGCCAAGGGTAATACTCGCTCTGGCACCCGCTCCTACGGTATCAAGGCCTGACATCTCCTATCAGGCCTTGCATTTTTGCTCGCAGTTTTAAAGCACCAGTCGCAACAACTCTCGCCCATCCTCACACGCATTGACGCGCAGTACCCCGTCCTCATAGCACCCGTAACTGGCAGGCAACTCGCCGCGCGGGAAACAGATCGACCCCGGGTTCATCAATACCCGCTCCCCCTGCAACTCCAGCACCGGCACATGGGTGTGACCGCTCAGGAACAGACTGCCCTCCGGCAGTTGTACCTCATCCGGGCGATAAAGATGACCGTGGCTGACAAACCAGCGCCGCTCATCGATCAGCAACTGGTTGTAGGGGGCTGTGATGGGAAAGCGCAACAGCATCTGATCCACTTCGGAATCGCAATTTCCCCGCACCGCGATGATTTGCGGTGCCAACTCGTTGAGTCGATCGGCCACGGCAGCCGGGTTATACCCTTCCGGCAGAGGATTGCGCGGGCCATGGTTGAGTAGATCGCCGAGCAGCAGATAGTGATCCGGCTGCCAAGATTCAAGCTGGGTCAGCACCCGCTCCAGCGCAGTAATGCTGCCGTGAATGTCGGAAATAATCGCAAGTTTCATAAGATGCTCCTCACTGCGGGCTGAAATAGAGATCCTTGGTGGCAATCGTTCCTTTCAAATTCTGGCTGGGCAGTCCCCGCAGGGTGGGATCCACCAGTCTCATCTGATTGTAATGATACACGGGGAGGATCGGCGCCTCTTCAAGCAGCAACTGTTCGGCATGCCGGTACAATTCAACCCGACTCGCACTGTCCAGCGTATTGGCAGCCTGCTCCAGCAGCAGATCAAAATCGGGATTGCAGTAGCCGCTCTCGTTGCGCAGATCCTGACAACGGAAGCTGCCCAATATGGCTGACGGCTCCACGTAATCGCCAAACAGGAAACTTCTGGCCACCTGGAAATCACCGCTATCCTTGGCCACCTGATAGGCGCCCCACTCCAGACTGTTGAGGGTGACCTGTACCCCCAGCTTCTGCCACATGGCAGCAATGGCCATTGCCATCTGCTTGTGGGTTTCTGCGCTGTTGTAGGTAATGCTCAGCTTGAGTGGATTGGCACTGTTATACCCGGCAACTGACAACAACGCTGCCGCTTTGGCCTGGCGGGTTGGCATATCTTCAAGCGCCACAGGCAATATCACCCGGGGGTAACCCGGCATCTCCGGCAACAGCGACCATGCTGCCTGTTCATCCTGCCCGCTCACCGATCCAATGAGCAACTGTCGATCAACCGCCATGGAGAGCGCCTGACGCACCCGCACATCCTGCAGTTCGGGGCGCTTCAAATTGAACGCATAGAGATAGGTACCAAACAGCGGCAAGCCCCAGAGCCGCTCCGGAGATTCGCGCTTCATCTTCTGGTAATAGCCGAGGGAGACCTTGTTGGTGAGCTGGATTTCACCAGCCTCATAGCGCAGCCGTTCGGCATGTTGCGAAGTGATCGGCAGATAGGTGACCCGTCCGATACGGGTGTGAAGGTCATCCCAGTAGTGGATATTGCGCTCGGCTTCTATCCGCTCGTTTGGCGTCCAACTTGTCAGCCGGTAAGCACCATTGCTCACCAGCTTGCCGGGCTCGGTCCACTGTTTGCCAAATTTAGCTATCGCCTTTTGATTGACCGGCACAAAGGGGCGCTGACTGATGAGCTGCAGGAAATAGGGAGCCGGCCGCTCCAGGGTGATTTTCAAAATCTGATCACTTTGCGCTTCAATGCCCAGATTGCCGAGCTCCAGCGCACCGGCATAGATGGATTGCGCATTGTTGATCCCCGTCGCCAGCAGCAATCCGGCAGAAGGGGAGTTGATGGCCGGATCGAGCAGACGGCGCCAGGCATAGACGAAATCAGCGGCCACCAGCGGCTCGCCATTGGACCATTTCAGTTGAGGGCGCAGGAAGAATCGCCACTCCAGCCCATCGTCACTCACCTCCCAGCGCTGGGCCTGAGCAGGAACGATATTCCCCTGCCCATCATCACTGACCAGCCCTTCAAACAGATCGACCAGCACGGCCTCCCCCGGGAAACCGGAGCGCACCAGCGCCGGATCCAGCGACTCCGGCTCGGCACCGTTGCCCTTTACCAGGGTTTGCCGATCGGCAAGCAGAGGCTGCTGCTCAACGGTGGTGGCATGGGCCAGGGGCCCAGCCAGCAAGGCAAGCAATAGCGGGGAGAGCCAGCGTTGCGCCAGCTTGGGGAAGAAACCATACCTCATGACAAAACCTCGAATAAAACCACTGCAGGAGGGGAAGGCCGACGGCGCGCCTGATGAATGCCTGATACCGCTCTTGTTATCCCCGAAAACGCCCCGTATTGTATCGGGCTTGCCCGGGAGATGGAGTCTTTCGGGTTAATTTTTTCAGGAGTTTTTATGGGTTATGAGTGGCTGGCCCTCGCGTCGGCCAGTTTATGGGCAGTTGCAGCGCTAATTTCGGTCAAACCGGCCCGTCATCTCGGCGCATTTGCCTACAGCCGCTGGCGCATGTTTCTGGTCAGCCTGATGCTCGGCACCATGAGTCTGCTCACCGGTGGCTGGCAAACCCTCACCGCAAGCGCCTTGCCACTGCTCGCCATCTCGGGGCTGGTCGGCATCTTCGTGGGCGATACAGCGCTGTTTGCCTGCATGAACCGGCTGGGGCCAAGGCGCAGCGCCCTGCTCTTCTCCTGCCATGCGCTGTTTTCCGCCCTGCTTGGGCTCTGGCTCTTTAATGAACAGCTGACAGGCTGGCGACTGCTGGGGGCCATGCTGGTCTTTGCCGGCGTGATGCTGGCGATCCTGTTTGGCAGACGCAGTAGCAGCAACGAGTGGGAGCAGATCCGTGGCAATCTGGCGCTGGGAATTGGCCTTGGCCTGACGGCGGCATTGTGTCAAAGCGTGGGAGCCATCATCGCCAAGCCGGTGATGATGAGTGGTGAGGTGGATGCGGTGAGTGCATCGGGTATCCGGATGGGCAGTGCCCTGCTGGCCCACTGCGTCCTTCGGCTGGGGCGTTTGCCACTGGCCATGCCGCTCAAACCGGTCAATCGCCATATCCTCGCCATGATTGCCACCAACGGTTTTCTGGCGATGGGGCTGGGCATGACGCTGATCCTGATGGCGCTGCAGCAGGGCGAGGTGGGCATGGTGGCCATTCTCTCCTCCACCACGCCGGTACTGCTGCTGCCGCTGTTGTGGTGGCACTCGGGGGAGCGGCCATCCATTGCCGCCTGGGCGGGTGCACTGATTGCCACCCTGGGCACAGCACTGGTGCTGGGTTTCAGCACTCACTGACACCCGGCCCCCCCTGATCAGAACAGGGCAATCTCCTCAGCGGTCAGCTCGCGGTATTCACCGGGTGCCAGATCTTCATCCAGCGTCAAACCGCCCACCCGCTCGCGATGCAAGCCAACGACCTTGTTGCCGATGGAGGCAAACATCCGCTTGACCTGATGGTACTTGCCTTCGTGGATGGTCAGACGGGCCTCGCACTTGCCGAGAATTTCCAGCTGGGCAGGACGGGTTTTATCGGTCTCGTTACGCAGGTAGACCCCTTCGGCGAACAGCTCGATGGCATCCGGGCTCACCGGATCGGCCAGCCAGACGTGATAGGTCTTGGCACACTCGTGGCGCGGCGAGGTGATGCGGTGGGACCACTGACCGTCGTCGGTCACCAGCACCAGACCCGTGGTATCGAGGTCGAGGCGACCCACTACGTGCAGCTTGCCCATCGCCGGTTCATCCATCAGGAAGAAGACGGTCGGGTGATCCGGATCCTCGTTGGAACAGACATACCCTTCCGGCTTGTGCAGCATGAAATAGCGGTTGCGCTGCTCCAGTGTCAGCAGCACGCCGTCAAACTCGATCTGGCTCTGCTCATTGATATGAAAGGCGGGCTGCTTGACCACAATGCCATCCACCATGACCTCGCCCTGACGGATCAGTTTGCCTGCCAGCGAGCGGGTCAAATCGGAACAATCGCACAGAAATTTATCAAGCCGCATTCACAACCTCGGAGTCCAACAAGTAAAGGGGCGTCATTATATCGGGCGGGGGCGACAACGCCACTGTTAAGGGGTTGCCAATTATGACGAACTGTTCATCCGATGTTACACTTCTCCGGTGTGACCCATCCGAACGATACTCATAATAATAAGAGTCAGGAAGCCCTCATGAAGTCTCAAGCATCCTATCCCGTCATTCCCGTCAACCAGCTGAAACCCGGCATGTACGTCATTGCTATCGCCAGCCAGACAGGTGGGATGGAGATCGCCCAGATGGGCTTGGTGACCAGCGTTGCGCAAATTGCCAATCTGGTACGTCAGGGGGTGCTCACGGTACGCATCGATCTGGCCCGCAGCAAGCTGGGCAGTGCCGAGAGTGACGCCGTTACCTCCCCCGATCTCAATGCCAACAGCGCCCAGGTAGGGCGCCGTGCCAGTGCCAACGGCGAAGGACGGGAGCTTAAAATCCGCCGCCTCTATCAGGAAGCGCGCGAGCTGCAAGGCAAGTTCATTCGCCACCTCAAAGCGGGTGAACCCATCGACATCACCCCGCTGGCCGAAGTCGCCGAAGAGATGGTGGACACCATGTTCACCCACGGCGATGCCATGCTCTGTCTGGCCCGTATTCGCGCCAAGGATGCCTACCTGATGGAGCACTCCATGAACGTGGCCATTCTGCTGGCCAACTTCGGCCGCTATCTGGGGCTGGAACGCAGCGTGCTCAAGGAGCTGACCCTGGGTGGTCTGCTGCACGACGTGGGCAAGATCATGACCCCGGACGAGGTGCTCCACAAACCGGGCAAGCTGACCGACGAGGAGTTCGCCATCATGCGTCAGCATGTGGTGCACAGTTACGAGATCCTCAGCAATACCCCAGGCATTACCCCCACCATGCTGGAGGTGGCCGCCAACCACCACGAGCGGCTCGATGGCTCCGGCTACCCGCAGCGACTCAAGGGGGAGCAGCTCTCTCTCTATACCCGGATGAGCGGCATCGTCGATGTCTATGATGCCATCACTGCAGATCGGGTCTACAAAGCAGGTATGCAGCCGACCCAGGCCTTCCGCATTCTGCTCAAGGGGATCAATCAGCACTTTGATGCCGAACTGGTTACCAAGTTCATCAAGTGCATGGGGGTCTATCCGGTGGGAACCTTGGTACAGCTCTCAAACCAGCGCCTTGCTATCGTGATGCAGCGCAACGAGCAGCAGCCGCTCAAGCCGGTGGTCAAGGTGATCTATCACGCCACCCAGCGTCACTACCTCGACGTACAGTGGCTGGATCTGGCCAAGTCAGGGGTGCAGGAGAGCATCGAGAATACAGTCGACCCCAAAGAGTTTGGCATCAACCTCGCCAACTTCTTCTAAATCTATCACCTCAGATATTCATGATTGGCGCTGGCTGTCGAGCCAGTGCCGGATCAGAAACTCCTCATCCAGCGGCGAGAGATCAAAACGCAGGCTGACCTCTTCAATGGCAGAGATATCGTGCTGGTGGTGCTCGCTGAGCCAACGCACCGCACGACGCAAATCTTCACCATGGGGGAGCAGCAGATGGTCGCTCATGGGATACCTCCGGTAGACTGCAGGGCGGCCCGCGAATGTAGCCACCTCTTTCCAGTCTAGTCGGTCAATCCCCATCACCCGCGCTTCTTCACCCTCCCCCCTCAATCACGGCAATCAGCTTGCCACCGGGATCAGCGACCGAAAGCGCGCTGCCAATCCTGATCGAACTTCACCAGCGCCGCATCCACCGCAGGCACATTCAGCAACTGCTCGGCCACATCAAGCGGCAAGGTGATCGATTGGCAACCGGCCAGCAGGCAGTCGAGCGCCTGACGGGGAGTGCGGAATGACGCTGCCAGCACCTTGCTGTTCGGCGCGTGCAGCGCAAGCAGCTGTTGCAACTCCTGCACGGTAGCAATGCCATCGCCACCCTGGGCATCCAGCCGGTTAACGTAGGGCGCGACATATTCCGCCCCCGCCACCGCCGCCAGCCAACCCTGCAGCGGGGTATAGACAGCGGTGCCCAGAGTCGGCACACCGTTAGCGGTCAGGCTCTTGATGGCCGCCAGCCCCTCTGCGCATACCGGGATTTTGATCACCAGATCCGGGTCCAGCTCACGCAGGGCAAATGCCTCGCGCACCATCTCGGTTTCGGTTTTGGCCATCACCTGGGCAAACAGGCGCGCCTTGGGCCCCAGCACGTCGCGCAGGGCGGGCAGCAGCTCACAGAGCGGCAATCCCCCGGCGGCGGTAATGGAAGGATTGGTGGTGACACCGGCCAACGGCAGGATCCGTGACCAGCGACGCACTGCCGCCACATCGGCGGTATCGAGATACAGCTCCATCTCTAACTCCTTAACGGGATGTTCAATATGTCGCCATTCTAGCGATAAAACATCTGCAAATAGCTTGATCGAAATCAAATCAACTTTCGAATGAAAGCAAATAGAATGCAAATACAAAAGGAGGCGGTATGATTTTCGACCTGCAACGATATTCAACTCACGATGGCCCCGGCATTCGCACCCTGGTGTTTCTCAAGGGGTGCTCGCTGGCCTGTCGCTGGTGTCAAAACCCGGAAAGCCGCTCTCCCAAGCCGGACATACTACTCGACCGGCGCCAGTGCATCGAGGGATGCCAGCTCTGCAGCGATGCCTGTCCGGCAATCTTGCGTGACAGCAAGGGCATCCAGCTCAGCCGTTCTGCACTCAAGGCCGATGATATGGAACGGCTGCGTGGCCTCTGTCCGAGCGAAGCGCTGCAGGTGTGCGGCCGCGATGAAACGCTGGACACCCTGATGGACACCATCTTGCGGGATCGCCCCTTCTTCGAGCGCAGCGGCGGTGGCATCACCCTCTCCGGTGGCGAGCCGTTTATGCAGCCCGACTTTGCCGCGTCCCTGCTCGCCCGCTGCAAGGCCGAAGGGCTGCACACGGCGGTCGAGAGCTGCCTGCATGTGCCCTGGCACCAGATTGAGCCAAGCCTCCCCTCACTGGACCTGGTGCTGGCGGATCTCAAACACGTGGATAAAGAACGTTTCTTCCACTGGACCCGCGGCAAGGTGGAGCTGCCCATCGCGAACCTCAAACGCCTCGCCGAGCACGGCGTGCCGATGCAGATCCGGGTGCCGCTCATTCCCGGCTTCAATGCCGACCGCGCATCGATCGAAGCCATCACCGACACCGCAGCCAGCCTCGGCACCGTGCAGGAGATCCACTTCCTCCCCTACCACACCCTGGGGATGGGCAAATATGCCCTGCTGGATCTGCCCTATCAGGCGCCGGAGACACCGCTCGATGACCCCGATTTACTTAGCTTTGCCCATGCATACGCCCAACGTCAGGGGCTGACCCCTGTGACCAGAGGATAAGATCATGACCCAGCTCGACCTCAATACCCTCAGCCCGCGGATCCGCGCCCACAAAGAGAGCCTGATCCACATCGTTCAGCCGCCGGTCTGCACCGAGCGTGCCCGCCACTACACCGAGGCCTATCAGGCTCACCTCGCCCGGCCGCTGCCGGTGCGCCGCGCTCTTGCGCTGGCCCATCACCTCAAGGAGCGCACCATCTGGATCAGGCACGACGAGCTGATCGTCGGCAATCAGGCCAGTCAGGTGCGGGCGGCGCCACTGTTTCCCGAATATACGGTGAGCTGGATTGAGAAGGAGATCGACGAGCTGGCAGACCGTCCCGGCGCCGGTTTTGCAGTCAGCGAAACCGACAAAGAGATCATCCACGCCCTCACTCCCTTCTGGCGAGGCCAGACGGTGCAGGATCGCTGCTTCGGCCTCTTTACCGACGAGCAGAAAGCGCTGCTGGAGAGCGGCATCATCAAGGCCGAGGGCAACATGACCTCGGGGGATGCCCACCTCGCGGTCAACTATGAGGAGCTGCTCACGCTGGGGCTCGATGGCTTCAAGGCCAAGGTGGCCGAGCGCCGCAGTCGGCTGGATTTGGCGGATTGGGCCGATCTGCAACGCGAGCAGTTCCTGCACGCCGTCGCCATCACTCTGGATGCGGTCAGCGCTCACATCATGCGCTACGCCGCACTTGCCCATGATATGGCAGCACAAGAATCTCGCCCCGAGCGCCGAAACGAGCTTGAGACCATAGCGCTCAACTGCGCCCACATCGCCCACCAGCCCCCCGAGACCTTTTGGCAGGCACTGCAGCTCTGCTACTTTATCCAGCTCATCCTGCAGATCGAATCCAATGGCCACTCGGTGTCGTTCGGCCGGATGGATCAATATCTCTACCCCTGGTATCGCCGCGAGGTGGAATTGTCGGAATCCCTGCCTCGGACACGCGCCATCGAGCTGCTGCAAGGGTGTTGGCTGAAATTGCTGGAAGTGAACAAGATCCGCTCCGGCACCCACTCCAAGGCCTCCGCCGGCAGCCCGCTCTATCAGAACGTCACCATCGGCGGCCAGAACTGGCAGGATGGCAGTGCCCATGACGCGGTCAACGGCCTCTCCTACGCGATTCTGGAGTCCTGCGGCCAGCTGAGATCCACCCAGCCCAACCTCTCGGTGCGCTACCATGCCGGGATGAGCGAGGATTTCCTCGACGCCTGCATTCAGGTGATCCGCTGCGGCTTTGGCATGCCCGCCTTCAACAACGACGAGGTGGTGATCCCCGAGTTCATCAAGCTCGGGGTGAGCGTGGAGGATGCCCACCACTACGCCGCCATCGGTTGCATCGAGACCGCCGTGCCCGGCAAGTGGGGCTACCGCTGCACCGGCATGAGCTTTATCAACTTCGCCCGCATCCTGCTGGCGGCACTGGATGGCGGCCGCGATGCCACCACCGGCAAGGTATTCCTGCCCCAGCCCCAGTCGCTACGAGACGGGAGCTTTGGCAACTTTGACGAGGTGATGGCCCGCTGGGATGAGCAGGTGCGCTACTTCACCCGCAAATCCATCGAGATCGACTGCGTGGTCGACAGCGTGCTGGAGGCTCAAGCCCATGACATCCTCTGCAGCACCCTGGTGGATGACTGCATCGAGCGCGGCAAAACCATCAAGGAGGGAGGCGCCGTCTATGACTGGGTCTCCGGTCTGCAGGTGGGAATTGCCAACCTCGGCAACAGTCTGGCGGCCCTAAAGAAACTGGTGTTCGAGCAGGGGGTCGTAGACCAGAGTGAGCTGGCCGAAGCACTCGAGCAAGATTTTTCAGGACTGGCGGGGGAGCAGCTGCGCCAGCGCCTCACCAATGCCGCCCCCAAATATGGCAACGATCTGGACGAGGTTGACCTGCTGCTGGTGCAGGCCTACCAGAGCTACATCGACGAGCTCAAGGGACTGCACAACACCCGCTTCGGCCGCGGCCCCATCGGCGGTACCTACTATGCCGGCACCTCCTCCATCTCCGCCAACGTGCCCTTCGGTGCCGCCACCATGGCCACCCCGGATGGCCGCCACGCCCGCACGCCGCTGGCGGAAGGGGCCAGCCCCTCCTCGGGTTCGGATCGTCTCGGCCCCACGGCGGTGTTCAACTCCATCGGCAAGCTGCCCACGGCGGCCATCCTCGGCGGGGTGCTGCTCAACCAGAAGCTGAGTCCGGCGAGCCTTGAGAACGAGCGGGACAAGGCCAAACTGATGAGCCTGCTGCGCACCTTCTTCGAGGTGCACAAGGGGTGGCACGTGCAGTACAACATCGTCTCACGGGAGACCCTGCTGGCGGCCAAAGCCAATCCGGATCAATACCGGGATCTGGTGGTACGGGTGGCGGGCTATTCGGCCTTCTTCACCGCCTTATCCCCCGATGCGCAAGATGATATCATCGCCCGAACCGAGCACAGTCTCTGACGGGCCCATCAGGGGCAGCTGTGCCCCTTATATGACCGGCAAGCCACCCGTGCGGTGGCTTGCCGCTATCCACTGTCAACCAGCGAGGTCCCATGAACCCACGCCACCAATTGATCCTCACTCTGGTCCATCAGGCCCGCAAGATGAGCGTGAGCGAGCTATCCCAACGTACCGGGGTCTCGGAGGTGACGGTGCGCAACGACCTGACCGCTCTCGAAAAGCAGGGGCTGCTCAAGCGGGTGCACGGCTCGGCCATGGCGCTGGAGAGCGACGACCCCGATGCCCGGATGAACATCAATTACCTGCTCAAGGAGCGCCTCGCCGAGCGGGCCGCCCAGCTGGTGGAGGATGGCGAAACGGTCTTTATCGAGGGGGGCAGCGCCAACGCCCTGCTGGCCCGCCATCTGGCCCTGCACAAGCGGGTCACCATCATCACAATCAGCAGTTATATCGCCCACCTGCTGCGCGACACCCAGGCTCAGGTAGTGCTGCTCGGCGGCCTGTTCCAGCATCAGAGCGAGAGCGTGGTGGGGCCGCTCACGCGCCTCTGCATCGAGCAGGTGCACTTCTCCAAGGCCTTCATCGGGGTAGACGGCTTTCATCCCGAGATGGGCTTCACCGGCCGCGACATGATGCGCGCCGACGTGGTCAACAGCGTGCTGGCCAAGGGGGTGACCAATGTGGTCATCACCGACAGCAGCAAGTTTGGCGCCATCCACCCGAGCCCGCTCGGTACGCCGGGCCAGATCAAGGTGCTGGTCACCGACGATGCCCTGCCCGCCCCCATGCGGGCCACCCTGGCCACACGCGGCATCACAGTGCACTGCGTCTCTGCCTGAATCGCACCTTGCCCCCGTTGCCGGGTTGCTCCCCCGCCGGTCGGCTTGACGGCGCCCACCCTGGCGGGGGTATGCTCGTCCTCTTTTGGCCTCTCATGCCAGAGGCCACAGACCGAAGGACACCGCATGCACACCAAAGACAAGTTTCTGGCCGCTCTGGTCATCCTCTGCTGGGGACTCAACTTCGTGGCCATCAAGTGGGGGCTGGAGGGGATCCCCCCCCTGCTGCTGGGTGCGCTGCGCTTTATCGGTGTGGTCTTTCCCGCCATCTTGCTGGTGCCCAAGCCCGCCATGCCCTGGCGCTGGCTGCTGGCCTATGGCGGCGCCATCAGCCTCGGTCAATTCGCATTTTTGTTCAGTGCCATGAAGTTCGGTATGCCGGCAGGCATGGCCTCACTGGTGCTGCAATCCCAGGTGGTGTTCACCCTGCTGTTCGCCATGATCTGGCTGGGGGAGCGCTGGCAACCCCACCACTGGGTGGCGCTTCCCTTGGCGGGATTCGGCCTCTATCTCATCGCCACTCACGGTGAAGGCAACCTGACCTTGCTCGGGTTTATCCTGACGCTGTGCGCCGCCGCCTGTTGGGGCCTTGGCAACGTCATCAATCGCCAGATCGGGCTGCGCTACCAGACCACGCTGCCGAGCCTGATCGCCTGGGGCGGTCTGGTGCCCATACTGCCGTTTTTTGCCCTCTCCTGGCTGTTCGAGGGGCCGGAGCTGATGGCCAGCAGCCTGCTCAACTTCAGCTGGCAGGGATTATTGTGCGTGCTCTATCTCTCGTATGTCGCGACCTGGCTGGGTTACGGCCTGTGGGGACGACTGCTGATGCGCTATCCGGTGGCGCAGGTGGCGCCGCTCTCCCTGCTGATCCCCTGTGTCGGCATGGTGGCGGCCGCCCTGCTGCTCGATGAACATCCGACCGCCTTGCAGTGGCTAGGCTCAGCTCTGGTGCTGCTCGGCTTTGTGGTCCATCTGCTGGGTAGCCGACTGCGCTGGTTCAAACCACAGAGAGCGACATGATGAGCTGTTGCCAATTTGCGCTATTTCATTGACCTGACAGGATAAAATTTCCATGATGAGCCAGTCCCCATCGGGACTGACATCACCGAAGCGTGAGCTGCAGGAAGCAGACTTTCAGGAGAGCAAGGACATGCCATCGACCATCACCGCCGGGGAACGCCGACTCTCCCCTATCATTCGCGCCACCGCCATCACCCTGGCCCTGTGCTGGAGCCCGTTTGGCTGGAGTGCCACGCTGCCCACCGACTTGAAGTGGGAGAGCAACAACCAGGATCCTCTCTATGCCGATCCGGCCGCTAAGCGCGGCGGCACCTTTCGCACCTTTATGACCAGCTTCCCCCTTACCTTGCGCAAATATGGCCCCGACTCCAACGGCGGCTTTGCCGGTTACGTGCGGGAAACCAACCTGCCACTGCTGAGCACTCATCCCGTCACCGGCAACCCCATGCCGATGCTGGCAAACGAGTGGGCCTTCGGCGCCGACAACAAGACCCTCTATTTTCGCATCAATCCCAAAGCGCGCTGGTCAGACGGCCAACCGGTCACCGCCGATGACTGGCTCTTTACCCTCAAGATGATGCGCAGCAAAGAGATCAACGACCCCTGGTACAACAACTACTACAGCACCCAGATAGCAGACATAACCAAGTTTGATGATCACACTCTGGCCATCACCAGCGGCACCGAAAAGAGCCGCCAAGATCTGCTCGAGTCACTGCCCATCAGCCCGGAGCCGAGCCACGCCATCAAGCTCACTGCCAACTGGGTCAAGGAGTACAACTGGAAGGTGTTGCCGGTCACCGGCCCCTATCAGATCGATCATGTGAAAAAGGGCAAATCGGTCACCTTCAAACGGATTGAAAACTGGTGGGGGGATAACGAGCGCTACTTCCAGCATCGCTTCAATCCTGCACGGATCGAGATCAAGGTGCTCAGAGATCTGAACATCGCCTGGCAGCACTTCCTGCGCGGCGATCTCGACACCTTCCCGCTGGTGATGCCCAACTGGTGGCACGACAAGACCAAAACCGCGGAGTTCGAGAAGGGATATATCGGGCGTATCTGGTTCTACAACCAGACCCCGCAATCGCCGATGGGGCTCTATCTCAACACCGCCGATCCGCTGCTGAGCAATCTCGATGTGCGGCTCGGCATCCAGCATGCCCTCAATCTCGACAAGATGCTCACCACCCTGCTGCGGGGGGATTACCAGCGACTCAACAGTTATGGTGCCGGTCAGGGGGAGTTTACCAACAGCGAGATCAAGGCCCGTCCGTTCGATCCCAAACTGGCACGGGAATACTTTGCCAAAGCAGGTTTCAACAAGGTTGGGCCACAGGGGATTTTGCAAAACGACAAGGCACAGTCACTGACCCTGGCCATCACCTACACCACGGCGGAGCACGCCCAGCGGCTCACGCTGCTGCGGGAAGAGGCCAAGAAGGCGGGACTTAATCTGGAGCTCAACCTGATGGATGCCTCGGCCGGGTTCAAATCGATGCTGGAGAAAAAGCACCAGAGTGCCTGGATGGCCTGGGCGGGCAGCCGCTATCCCGCCTATTGGGAGTTCTTCCACAAGGTCAACGCCAACAAGCCCCAGACCAACAACATTATGAACATCGATGACGATGCCATCACGGCGCTGGTGGAGCAGTATGACAAGGAGTTCGACTTTGCCAAAAAGGCTGCTCTGTCACGGCAGATCCAGCAGCGGCTCTATGAGCTGGCGAGCTTCGTCCCCGCCTATCAGGTGCCCTACACCCGGGAAAGCGCCTGGCGCTGGATAAAACTGCCAAAAGTACCTGCAACACCCAAGAGCGAGCAGCTCTACTGGCCTCTCGGGGGCGACAACAGCGGTTACAGCTATGGCGGCCTGCTGTGGATTGATGAAGAGCTAAAATCCGAGACCAGGGCAGCCATCAAGAGCGGCAAGATCTTCCCGGCCATACTCCTGACTGACACCACTTACCGGCAACAGTAGTTCTGGCCAACCTCCTCTGTTCCTGCAAACGCAGGATGTCCATCCCCAAAAACGACAGACCCCGCACAGTGGCGGGGTCTTGTTTTGCAACCGGGTTGCTTGCAAGCAAAAGAGGCAATTAGCCGCGCTTGACCTGCTTCTGGGCGATGGCGTCGGCCACATCTGCCGGCTCCAGCACAATGCCTTCCTGATCCGGGGTCGGGAACACGGCCACACACAGTTCATCCTGCTCCATGCCGTCAATCCACCGCTCCAGCCACACCTTGAGGGTTATGGACTGTGGTTTGCAATCTGCCCACTCACCTTCGGCCCACGCCTTGGCGTACTCCGGGTGCGGCCATACCGGGATGCAATCTTCATCGTCGGTGGTCAGCATCATGACGCCATGCTCGTCGGTCAGAACGAAAAGCTCTTCATGCTCGACCAGCTTGCTGATGAAGTGATCGTAACGGTAGTCAGCGTTGAGTTGCAGCGCGGCATTGCGCTCGGTGTCGCTCAGTTCATAGCTCATTGGCCAAGTCTCTCTCTCAATAAAGGGCGCCATGTTCACATCTTGTGGTCAGCTTGTCCAGCTTGCCGCCTCCTGACTCCCGTCGGGGAAACAGCAACGCTCATAAGGATAGAGCAGGGCGCCGAATAAAACGTCTCACCAACCTTCCAGACCTGATTAAAAGGTCGGGGTGATCAGCTCTACATCAGGTTGTTCGCTCAACTTCTGTCGCAGCCAGTAGGCAGACTCTACTTCGACGAAGCAGAGTTGATCCCGACCGTCAGCCGCACTTTTCATCAACTGCTCAAATCGCTGCTGTTGTTGTTGCTCCCAGAGAGCGGCAAGCTTTTCGCCATGGGCCTCATCCACCACTTCGCGACGAAGTTCGAACAAATTATCTGTGATCGGGCTGTTGATCTTGGCTGCGCTGTGCCAGTACATCTGCAAGTTGTCCATCATTTCGGTGTCGTAGTTGGCCAGCGCATCCAGCTCCGCAGTCGCCCCTTCCTGACCAGATATAAAATCGCACCAACCGGCATCGAGATTTGCTAGCTCGCGGGCGTGAGCCCCTTTAGCATGTTTGCGAAGCTGGGTAATGTCGCCCCCCTTGCGGGCAGGTAGCCACACCTCTCCCTCATGGCCCTCTAACAAGGAGGTCAGCAAGGAGACTGGGTAAACAGGGAAAGTGGTGGTGTGTGAATGCAGCAGAGATACCAGCGTGATCTTGACCATGAGCAATACCTTGGACTGGGCGAACAGCCGCCAATGGACCGTCCGATATATAGAATGCCCCTATCCTACCACGTTTGGCCCGGTTCGACCCTTGACGAAGCTGTCAGCCAACCATCTGATTACGCCGAAAAAAACAGCATTTGAAACGCAGCATCCAGCCAAAGATCAATAATTTGAGCCAGCGCCCACTAAAGTGGATCCGGGGATGCTAGTTTGCATACATCTTTAGCGTAAGGAGTAAATCCATGATTGGGATCGACCAGGTTTCTAACGAATTCGTGAACGATTTGAAAATACTGGCATGCTTTGATCCGGCCAACATGAGCCTGGGGATTAAATTACGCAGCGATATGTCTGAAGAGTTGTGCCAAGCGGCAGCCCGCCTGCACCAACAGGGGCTCATCAGCGCAGAAGATGGCGGCTATCTCACCCCGTTTGGCATGACCATGGTTGAACACCTGCAACATCTACTGGTCGCACTCAAACCGCTTTGACAGGCTGTGGTGCCCAGAGGGAAAAGTTGAGTAGCTCCCAGCGCTTTCCTTGGTGAAGATGGCAGGCAAACAGCAAAGGACCTTCGGGTCCTTTTACTTTGCCATCCACCAGCCACTCCCCCTCCCTTTCAGGCACCAGTCGCGCATTCACCTCATCGGGTTGCTGTGCAGTGCCCATCCGGACCTGGACAAATTGCTGGCAGATCACCTGCGCCTCCATCGCGGATTGAACCGGTACCGGCACATCAGAAGTCGCAGTCAGGGTGGCAGCAAGCATGAGCGATAGCAGCATGATTTAGCACATCATAAGCCAGACAAACAAAAAGCCGTGGCACCAGAGGTACCACGGCTTTCTTAAATTCTGTAAGGATTACAGAGCAGTTACGTTCTCAGCCTGCGGGCCTTTCTGACCTTGGGTCACAGAGAACTGTACGCGCTGACCTTCAGCCAGGGTACGGAAACCGTTACCTTGAATGGCGCTGAAGTGAACGAAAACGTCCGGGCCGTTTTCTTGCTGGATGAAGCCAAAACCTTTGGTTTCGTTGAAAAACTTAACGGTACCGGTGATCATGTTAGACATATCTTTAAACCTGTATTCAAAATAATTACTTATGCTTTTCAGCGGATAAAGCTCAAAAAACGGGATTAACTTATGAACAACAGGACAAGATGTAAAACATCGTATTCATTGACATAACTATCGCCCTTTCAAGCTGATTTGGATTATACGTGGCTTTATAGATTACGCAAACAAATTTATGCCCCGCCAATGACAGGGCACAAACCGCTATAAGGTGGCAGCTTCCAACGCTTCCACCAGCGCTCTGAGAAAACGAGCCGCCTCCCCGCCAGTACAGGCTCTGTGGTCAAATGTCATCGACAGCGGCAATGCCCTGACGGGACGCGCTTCACCATGGATGAACACCACTTTCTCGAACAACTTGCCCGCCCCTATGATGGCCACCTGCGGCGGCGTCACGATAGGGCTGGCATAACGGCCTGCGATGGCGCCGAAGTTGGTGAGCGTAATAGTCGCCCCCTGCAACATCTCGCGGGGCACAGCACGCGCCTTCACATCGGCGATCATCCGATCCAGCCCCTGCCGGATATCTGCCCCCTCCCGCTCGGCTACGTTCTCCATCACCGGCACATAGAGGCCATGCTTTGAATCCACCGCGATGGCTACATTGACCTCTTTGAACAGCCGCCGTGACAGGGTATCGCCATCGAACCAGGCATTCATCGAGGGCTCGGCGCGGCAAGCCACGCCAATGGCCTTGATAAGGCGCACTGTCACATCCTCATCAGGGCGCCAGTAACGCAAATCCACCTCGTCGGTGATGCTGACCGGCACTACTGTCCGATGAGAGAGCTCCATCGCCTTGGCCATGGCCCGCCGTGACCCTTTGAGGAATTCGTTGCCACTGCTCTGCTGGGCATCGAATGCCTTCTGCACATCCAGTTCGGTCACCATGCCGCCGCTGCCACTTCCCTTGATCCGGTCGATATCCAGACCCAGTTTTTGTGCCAGCTGGCGCACGGCTGGCATGGCTTGCACCAACGCACCACCCGGGGCAATGGCTCCTACCACGAAGTGATCCTCGATATGTTGCTGATGGGCGCTCACCTTGCCCACCACTGTGCCATCATCTTCGCCCCCCTCGAACTCCACCAGCGGCGCACCGATATGGAGGATATCCCCCTCGGCGCCGCAGAGACGGGCAATCACCCCGGCTACCGGAGAGGGTACATCCACCAGCGCCTTGGCCGTTTCCACCGACAACAGCACCTGATCGACCGCGACGGTATCACCGGCACTCACCTTCCATTCGACGATCTCGGCTTCGGCCAACCCTTCACCCAGATCCGGTAATTTGAAAAATTTCATAGCCACTGGTTCTCCATCAGCTGGTGAGCGGCATCGGCGATATCCTGCTCGGTGATGAGGTAATACGCCTCGTTACGATAGTAGGGGACGGCGGCATCCACCCCGGTCAACCGTTTTGGTGGCGCCTTGAGGCTGGGAAGTGCCTGCTCGGTCACCCGCGCCACAATTTCGGCCCCGACCCCGAAGCTGCCACACGCCTCGTGTACCACCAGTAAACGGCCGGTCTTGCGTACCGAGGTGAGGATGGTCTCCATATCCAGCGGCTTGATGGTGGCCAGATCCAGCACCTCGCACTGGATATCCTGCTCGGCCAACAGGTTCGCCGCCCGCATCACCTCCTGAATGCAGGCCCCCCAGGCCACTACCGTGATATCCCGGCCCGGTCGCAGGGTGAAACAGACATCCAGCGGCAAGCCGACACCGTCATCCACCACCTCGGATTTCATCGAGCGATAGATGCGGTCAGGTTCGAAAAACATCACGGGATCCGGATCACGGATGGCCGAGAGCAGCAAACCATAAGCGCGCCTCGGGCTGGAGGGGATCACCACCCGCAACCCCGGAATATGGGCAAACAGCGCCTCGACACTCTCGCTGTGGTGTTCGGGCGAGTGAATGCCAGCACCATACGGGGAGCGATAGACAAGGGGACAGGAGAGGCGGCCACGGGTGCGGTTTCGCATCCGCGCCGCCTGACAGATGATCTGCTCCATCCCGGGGAAGATGAAACCCTGAAACTGGAACTCAGCCACCGGCTTGAGCCCCTGGGTCGCCATGCCGACCGCCACCCCGGCGATCAATCCCTCGGCCAGCGGCGTGTCGATCACCCGCTTGAAACCGAACTTGTCACGCAGGCCAACCGTGGCGCGAAACACCCCGCCGTTGACCCCCACATCCTCGCCGAGTACCACCACATCAGGGTCGTGCTCCATCTCGTAGTGAAGGGCCATGTTGACCGCTTCCAGCAAACTGATCTCACTCATGGCCAACCTCCTGCTTCATCCCCTTGGCAATTACTCGCTCGCGCTGGGGCAAGAGTTCGGCGGGCAGGCTGGCGTAGTGATAATCGAGCATCGCCTCCGGTGGCTGGGGTGCCATCGCCTCATAGCGGGCGACCGCTTGCTCCACCTCTCGGGTGGCTTCCGCCAGCAGGCTCTGCTCCTGCTCTTCATCCCACCACCCTTTGCTATGCATAAACTGGCGCAGCCGCTTGACCGGCTCTTTCGCCCAGGCGGCCTCGACCTCGGCTCCATCGCGATAGCGAGTGGCATCGTCGGCCGTGGTGTGATCGCCGAGGCGATAACTGACCGCCTCGATCAGGGTCGGCCCCTTGCCGCTGCGGGCCCGTTCGACGGCACTGCGGGCGGCATCGTAGACCGCCACCACATCGTTGCCATCCACCTGCAGGCTGCGCACCCCGGCGCCAATCCCCTTCTGGGCCAGCGTAGGAGCGCTCGATTGCAGTTTGCGTGGCACCGAGATGGCCCACTGGTTGTTGTTGACGATGATGACCATCGGCAGGTGCCAGACACCGGCGCAGTTGAGCCCCTCCAGAAAATCCCCCTTGGAGGTGCCGCCATCGCCGATGGTGACCACGGCGACACGCGGTTGATTACGCAGTTTGAAGGCCGAGGCAATACCGCATGCGTGGGTGATCTGGGTAGCGATGGGGACGCAGATGGGGAGATCTTCAGAGGGGGTTCCATCGGGTTTGAGAAAATAACTGCCCCGCTCGTCACCGCCCCAATATTGAAGGTTTTTCTCCATCGGTACGC
This sequence comes from Aeromonas sp. 600527, assembly GCF_049175415.1. Taxonomy (NCBI): domain Bacteria; kingdom Pseudomonadati; phylum Pseudomonadota; class Gammaproteobacteria; order Aeromonadales; family Aeromonadaceae; genus Aeromonas; species Aeromonas sp. 600527. The sequence goes on from NZ_JAAKVA010000016.1 coordinate 88,006, forward strand.
CCCGCACATAGAGGGTGGGCATGTCCCGATAGTAGGGAACGTAGACATCCTGCGGCTGCATGGCGAGACCAATGCCAATCCCCACGGCTTCTGCGCCGAGATGGGAGGGAAAAGTACCGAGTTTGCCGGTTCGCTGCAGCGCGATCGCTTTTTTGTCATAACTGCGCACCATCACCATATTGCGGTAAAAGGTGTGCAGTATCGCCTTGTCCAGCCAGGTCGGTAAGGTGGCGACCGGGCACCCTTCCGCATCGAGGTAACGAAGGAAAGGGATGTCGACATGGGTCATAACTGGCTCCTTGCCGTTGTGAGCGTCACCGATGCTGGTGACACCTAGATGTAAATACCTTGTTAAACAAAAAGCAAAGGGATTTACTCAGGTAAGACCAGTAGAAACTTCTTTAAAGTAGCGAAGGAGCTGAATTTTCGGCGATGAGTGGCAAGGTATGCCGTAAATGGTGCAACTTTGCAGCGCTGAATGCAGGATGCAAAATGTGAAAAAGGGGAGCCTTGCCCCCCCTTCTGTTACTCAAGTCAGCGGTTACACCAACCAGCAGTTACGCCAGCCAGTGTTGCAGCTGGCGGGCCATGCCAACTGGCAGCAGGTGAGCGCGACTCAGCAAGCGGCTGCGCCAGGGCTCGGCCAGCAAGGTGGGGCAAATTCGCATCTCCCGTCCCCGGTCAGCCACGCGCACCAACCGATCGATGAGGGTCTCCAGCGGCGGATGCACCGGCCAGTGAGGATAGAGGTCGGCAGTCGCGATCCCGGCCAGCTCGCACACCCGCACCTCCTCCTCATCTCCCTTCCCAGCAACCATTGGCCAGGGGTGAAGCACCTGTAGCCAGCCCGGCCGTGCTGCCTCCAGCAACTGGCCCAGCGTCGGCTGAGCAAAGTGGGGATCCCCTGCGGCTTTGAGCAGATGGCGCGCCCCCGCCAGCACCACCACGCCACGCGGGGGAAGTGCAAGAAGATAGTCGGCCAGCGCCAGATCCCGCCCCCTGTTGTGCTGCTGCCACTGTTCCGGGCTCATCTCCTGCCACTCGAATAAGGGCTCGCAGAGATGCACCCGCAGCCGCATATGTTCAGGGCGCGCCAGATTGCTCTGGCGCAGGGCGGCGAAGAGGGCCGGAAACTCGGGGGCCATCCAGGCGGGGAAGGCGCAGGAGTCGAGCCAGACCGGATAGAGCCGTGCCAGCGTGAGCGGCTCCCCCTGCCAGCTCTCCTGCCCCGTCAGCCAGGCATCGAGCAAGCCCTGATGACGGTGGTTGCCGCACTCCAGCACCAGATCAGTCATGACTCCCCAGAGCGCCGGATCGCAGAGCCAGGCGTGCTGGCACCGGATAAAATCCGGGTGCCAGTGCGGCTCCCCCAGCCCCACCAACTTGCCCGCCAGCAAGGCTTCCCGGATGGCGGCAACCGGGGTCATGCGTCCCCCTTCTGCCGGATGTGCGGTTGCTGCCCGACCCCATCGACCCGCTCACAAATAAGGGCGCCGATCTTTGCCAGCCAGTCGGGATGCACCATCTCCTGATGCAGACAGGGGAAGCGCTCATAGCGGATCTCCCCTTTTGTCAGCGACTCCCAGCCGCGCCCATCCAGCCAGGGCTGGCGAGAGGCTGACGCCTCGATAAAGATCACCTCCCCGTGGTAGCAGTAGTCGACCGGCTCACGGATGAGCCGGTTGTTGTGGCCCACCAGCTCAATCATGGCGCTCACCACCTGCTCGTCGAGCATGGCCAGCGCACTCCCCTCTGCCCCCAGCCGGGCCACCACCTCGTCGCGAGTGAGAGAGTCGAGCGCCTCATCCGCAACCGCAATCCCCCCCATTCGCAGCAGCGCATCAAGCATCCGCTGCTCGTCGGGCAGCGGCTGGGTCTGCCACTGCAGGCAGGGGTAGGCGTCGAGCAGCAGCACCATGGCCACCTCTTGTCCCTGTTCTTGCAGCATGGCGGCCATCCGGTGCACCAGCATGCCCCCGAGCGACCAGCCGAGCAGCCAGTAGGGCCCCTCGCTCTGTTGACGACGCAGCTCGGTCACATAATCGAGCGCCAACTCGTCGAAGCTGGCGGGCAGCGGCGCATCCGGCTGACAGAGCGCCCGCGCCTGCAGGGCATAGACCGCCATGTCGGTCGGCAGATGGGGCACCAGCGGCGCATAACACCAGCCGAGCCCGCCGGCGGGATGGACGCAAAAGAGGGTGGGGCCTGATACGCCGGACTGCGCACCGGGCGCCCGCAGGGGCAACAGCATGGGCATTGCCTCCCGTTCGCCGCCAAGACGGCGCGCCAGCTGGGCAGGGCTCGGCGCTTCGAACAGGCTGGCCAGAGTGAGCGCCTGTCCGGTCGACTCTTCAATGCGCACCACCAGCTGCGCCGCCAGCAGGGAGTGACCACCGAGGGCAAAGAAGTTATCGTCGGCGCCGACCCGCGCCAGCCCCAGTATCTCGGCGAAGAGGCGACAGAGCCGCTCCTCCAGCAGGGTTTTCGGCAGCGCCTGACCCACCGCCAACGCCATATCGGGCAGCGGCAACCCCTTGCGATCCAGCTTGCCATTGGGGGTAAGCGGCAGCTCGGCCAGGTTTACCAGGAGCCCCGGCACCATGTAGTCAGGCAAGGAAGCGCCAAGGGCGGGTGCCAGCTCGGCCAGCGTCAGATCTCTGCTATCTGCGGCTACCACATAGGCCACCAGACGGCGATCGCCGGGGGCAAATTCGGGGGCCAGCACCACCGCCTGCACCACCCGGGGGTGGCGCAGCAGCACCTGCTCGATCTCCTCCAGCTCGATGCGCTGGCCACGGATCTTCACCTGAAAATCGAGGCGCCCCAGATACTCGATGGCGCCATCCTCGCGCCAGGCAGCCAGATCGCCGCTGCGATAGAGCCGTCCCGTCCCGAAGGGATTGGCAATAAAGCGCTCGGCAGTGAGCTCGGGCTGACCAAAGTAGCCATCCGCCACCTGTACGCCGCCAATCCAGAGCTCCCCCGCTACACCGGGCGGCACCGGCTGCAACCAGGGGTCGAGAATGTGGATGCAGGTATTCCAGACCGGATAGCCGATGGGCACGCTGGTCACCGCCTCGTCTGCCCGGCAGGGATACCAGGTGACATCCACCGCCGCCTCGGTCGGGCCATAGAGGTTGTGCAGGGGGGCTGAGAATGTCCCATACCAGCGCGGCACCAGATCCGCGGGCAGCGCCTCGCCGGAGCAGAATACCTGGCGCAGGGCGCGGCAACGCGCAGGCTCGGCCTGAGTGACAAAGATCTGCAGCATGGAGGGGACAAAGTGCAAGGTGGTGATCCCAGCCTGCTCAATCAGCTCGGCAAGGTAGGCGGGATCCTTGTGGCCACCCGGTTTGGCGAGCACAAGCCGCGCACCTGTCATAAAGGGCCAGAAGAACTCCCAGATGGAGACATCGAAACCGGCCGGGGTCTTTTGCAGCACCCGATCCGCCGGGCCGATGGGATACATGTGCTGCATCCAGAGCAGCCGGTTGACGATGGCACCATGGCTCACCACTACCCCTTTGGGCCGACCGGTCGAACCGGAGGTGTAGATGATATAGGCCGCATCTTCCGGTTTGGGGGCTGGCAGCTCACAAGGTGCTGTCATTGCCAACTCTCCCGCCGCCAGCTGCTCTGCCACACCGGGGGCATCGAGGCAGACAAGTGGCGCCGCCACATCGAGCAGCATCTGAAGCGTACGACTGGTCAGCACCAGCGCAGGCTCGCTGCTGGCGAGAATGTAGCCGATCCGCTCCGCCGGATAGTCCGGATCAACGGGCACATAGACGGCACCCACCGCCATGATGGCCTGCTGGGCGAGGATAAGCTCGGGAGAGCGCGGGATCACTACCGCCACCCGACAACCGGGGCCCACGCCCCTCCCCGCCAGATAGCATGCCAGCTGGCGGGTACGCTGGCGCAGCTCGGCCACACGCCAGCGCTCGGCGCCACACTCCAGCGCGATGGCGCTCTGATCCGCCGCCGCCAGCCCCTCGGCCAGCAGTGCGCTCAGGGTAGTGGTCGGCAACGGATAGTCGGTTTGGTTCCAGCGCGCCAGCTCAGCCTGCTCGCAGGGCAGCAACAGCGGCAAACGCACCGCCAGGGCCTCGTCACCCGCCTCACTCCAGGCCGCCAGATAGGCGACCAGCCGGGCCAGATGACGTTCACTCTCCTGTTGGCTGAAGCACCCCTGATGTGCTTCGAGGGTCAGGGTCATCGCGCCTGCCTCCTCGGCAAAGTAGAAGGCGCACTCCTCCACCGGCCCTGCCGCCAGCACCTGCACCTCGCCACGAATCTGGTTGTGCCCTTCACCAAAGCTGAGTGTACGGGCAAAGGGCATCATATTGACCTGAGGGCCAAACAGCTGCTGGCCCGGCTGACGCTGTTGCAACCACTCCTGACGGCAGCCCTGATGGCGGCGCAGGGCGGCAAATTGCCGCTCGACCTGTGCCAGCAACTCTCCTACCCGGCTGGTGCCGCTCAGCTCTATGCGCAGAGGCACCACATTGACCTTCATGCAGGGAGTATCGGCCGCCGCTGAGCCCAGCCGCCCCATCAGCGGAATACCGAGCACCACCTCGCCAGCGCCGCTCATCCGCTGCACATAGCTGGCCACCGCCGCCAGCAGCAGGCTGTAGGGGTGACAGGCCGAACGACTCGCCCGCGCCACCAATGCCTGCCACTGGCGGCCAGCAAGCCGTTGTTCAAGACGATATGTGGGGCCCGGCCCTTGCGCCGGACGGCGGGAGAGCGACGCCGGGTTCTCCACCCCGGCCAGCTGCTGCACGAAGAAATCGCGATCCCGCGCGGCACGCGGCGAATCCAGATAGGCCGCCTCCTCGGCCAACAACTCCTGCTGGGTCGCATAACGACAGGGAGCAAGCTGCTCGCCGATGCAGAGCGCCTCATACCAGCTCGCCACCCGCTGGCAGAGCAAACTCAGGCCAAAGCCGTCGATGGCGATATGGTGCACGGCAATAAACCAGGCCCACCGCCCCTCGCCAAGGCGATAGAGGGTGGTGGCAAACAGCGGCCCCCCGGCCAGATTGAAGGGGACTGCCAGCAGTGCACGCATCTCGGCCTGCGCGGCTGCAAGCGGGTTAGCTTCGCTGCGCAGATCCCGCTCGGTCAGCTGCCAGCAGGCGGGGTTGGCCACCATCTGCGGGCCATCGGCAGTAGCCACAAAGGCGCAGTGCAGACCGGGGATCTCGTCGATGGTCTGGCGCACCGCGCGGGTGAAGTGATGGGGAGCCAGCGCCCCCTCCAGCAGCCAGTATTCGCCGGTATTGCAGGCGGGACTCTGCGGGTATTTTTGCTGGGCAAACCAGATACCCGCCTGAGCGGTGGTTAGCGGCCAGCGCGGCTGCTCACCACGCTGGTGAGTGGCGCGCATCGCCATTGTCTGTTCCATGGGAATGTCCTTGCGCAAACATCGAGCGGGCAGCGGCTTGCCCCTGCCCGCATGGCTGAAAAGCGAGGAGGCAAGGCCTCCTCCATAAAGAGAGTGTCACGCCTGCCAGATCGGCAGTGCGCTGGCTAAACCCCCAGGGTGGCACCGCCATCGACCACCAGATCCTGCAGTGTGATATGGCTAGCGGCATCGGAGGCGAGAAACAGCACGCAGGCAGCCACCTCGTCGGGGGTCCCGAGCTTGCCAAGGGGGATACCCAGCTTGAACTGCCCGGGCAGGCCCGCGATGGTACGCAGCTCTCCTTCCTGCTGCGCCGCCTCCCCCTCCTGCCACATGCCGTACAGCATCGGGGTTCGGGTCGAGCCCGGCGACACCAGATTGCAGCGCACGCCGTAGGGGGCAAATTCCAGCCCTGCCGTTTGAGTGAGGCTGGTCAGCGCCGCCTTGGAGGCGCCATAGATGCCCATCCCCACTCGCGGCACCCGACCGGCATTGGAGGAGACATTGACGATGGCGCCCCTGCGCCGCCCCTGAAACCAGGGGGTCAGGGCCCGCATCAGGTAGAAAGGGGCGAAGGTGTTGATGGCGAAGGTGCGCTGCAAGAGGGCGTCATCCACCTCATCGATCCTGCCGGTCGCCAGTACGCCAGCGACATTGACCAGCACATCGGGCCCCAGCCCCTCGTCGAGCAGCTGTTCGCAGCAGCGGGTCACGGCCTCGCTGTCGCTGACATCGATCACCACCCTCTTCACGTTGCCGGGCAGCGCCTCGGCCAGTTGCAGATCGAACGCCACCACGCTGGCCCCCGCCTCGGCAAAGGTGCGCGCCACTGCATGGCCAATTCCCTGCGCCGCGCCGGTCACCCAGATGGTTCTGCCTTGCCACTCGCTCATGGGGTGCACTCCGGTTCGCTGACGTGCTCTTCGTTGACCTGATAAGCCGTGGCCTGACTGACATGAAGCTGACGGGAGAGGAGCCCCCACCAGTGAGCCAGGGTCGGCGTGCGGGCCAGCTCGGCCAGCTCCACCACCAGCCCCTGCTGACGCCACTCTTCCACCAGCCCCATCACAGCCAGCGAGTCGAGACCGTAGTCGAGCAGGTTGTCATTCTCGGCAGGCTGCTCCTGCTGCATCTCGGCGGGCAGCCGTGCCAACACCTGAGCACGTAGTGACTCGCGAGTCAGAGGGCGTTTGCTGGCCGCCATCACCTCGGCCACGGTAATCACCCGACCTGCATTGCGGCTGACGTAGGAGAGCGCCAGCAGGTGATCCTCGCGGGAGAAGTCGGCGATGGCATCTGCCACCAGGAAGGGACGGATATCGCGCATAAAGGCATCGACCGCCGTCTGCATCACCCCGATATGGCCGTAGATGCCGCAGATCACCAGCTGATCCCGCCCCCATTCGGCCATCAGCTCGGCTAGCGGTGAGCGGCAAAAAGCACTGTAGCGCCACTTGGTCAGCACCGTATCCTGCGGCTCGGGGGCCAGCGCCGAAACAATCGGCTGACGCTCCGGCGCTCGGGTCAGCCCCGGCCCCCACATGTCGTTGAGCAGCGCCCGATCGGCCTGGCTCTGCTCGGCGGGCTGGGCGGTATAGACCACCGGCATGCCGAGAGCACGCGCCTGACGGATCAGGGTGGCGATATGGTCGATGACCTGATTGATCAGCGGATTGTCCGGCCCGTAGAAGTCGACGAAATAGTGCTGCATATCGTGGACCAGCAAGGCGGCGCGGCCCGGTTCGAAAGGCCAGTTCACCCGCCCGCTGGGCAGCTCCTCAGCGGTGGGCAGCGGATAGGCGGCGAGGGATTGAATGGTCATGCACACTCCTTGGCGAGCTGCTCGCGCAGCGTCTGTTTGTCTATCTTGCCGACCGGGGTGTGGGGCAGTTGCTCCACCAGCACCAGGCGATCGGGCAGTTTGTAATCGGCCACCCCCTGCTCGCGCAGGAAACGGCGCAAGCGGGGCAGATTGAGGGGCTCGCGGCACATCAGAAAGGCGCAACTGCGCTCCCCGAGCATGGGATCGGGCATGGCGACCAGCGCCGCCTGCCGCACATCTGGATGGGTAATCAGCAACTCTTCAATCTCGAGGGCGTCGATCTTCTCCCCGCCCCGGTTGATCTGATCCTTGTTGCGCCCCACCACCATCAGGTGGCCGCTGGGCAAGCGGCAGACCAGATCGCCGGTGCAGTAGAAACCGTCCCGATCAAAAGCCCGCTGATTGTGGGCATCAGCCTTGAAATAGCCGCGAAAGGTGTAGGGGCCACGCGTCCAGAGTTCGCCACACTTACCATCAGGCAAGGGGTGCCCGTCGCTGTCTCGCACCTCCACCTCGTCGCCCGAGCTCATCGGGCGGCCCTGGGTATTGACGATGTGCCACTGGTCATCCTCGGTGCGGGTGTAGTTAACCAGCCCCTCGGCCATGCCGAACACCTGCTGCAAGCGGCAACCAAGGCGGCTCGCTACCGCCTCGGCGTGAACCGGGCTGAGGCGCGCGCCGCCCACCTGCACACACTCCAGAGAGGTCTGCGGATAGTGGCTGGCCGTCTCCAGCCAGAGCGCCAGAGCCGGTGGCACCAGTGCCGCCCAGTTGATCTGATGGCGCTGCACCAGCGGCAGACAGGTTGCAGCGGAAGGATCCTTTGCCAGCACCACACAGCCACCGGCATAAAACACTCCGAGTGCCCCGGGGGAGCTCAGGGGAAAGTTGTGGGGCGCCGGCAGGGCACAGAGATAGATCACCCGCTCATCCCAGCCGCACACTGCTACGCTCTGGCGCACGCTGTAGCCATAGTCATCGTGGGTACGGGGGATCAGTTTGGGGGTGCCGGTGCTGCCGCCGGAGAGCTGGAAAAAAGCGACTTGATCGGCCGGGGTAGGGGTTTGCGCGATAGCCGTCAGCGGCGAACCATCAGCACGGGCTATCAGGTCAGGCTGACGCCATGCAAATCCTGACTGAAGATCGGAGCCTTCAGCCGGCTCGAACAGCAATGTCTGACAGGAGGGATATACCAGCTCATCAAGGGCCACAAGGCTTCCCGCTTCACCGGCAAAGCCGGGGTGAGAGGGGCTGAGAACCAGCAAGGCGGGCTCAATCTGGCGGGCAAAGGCCACCAGCTCGCGCCGCTGATGGCTGTAGAGGGCATGCACCGCCACTACGCCGCAGCGGATCAGGGCAAACCAGCAGATATAGAACTCGGCGCAGTTGGGCAACTGAACCAGCGCGGTATCGCCATGACCCAACCCGCGCACAGTCAGCCGCGCCGCCAGCGCATCGACCTCACGCTTTAACTGGCCATAACTGAGGGTTCGCTCGCCGCAGATCAGGGCCGTGCGCTCGGGATAACGTGCGGCGGAGTCATCGAGCAGGGCGGTGAGCGGTTGTCCGCGCCACCAACCTTGTGCCCGGTAGTGGGCAGCCAGCTCGGCGGGCCAGGGGGTAAAGGGTACCAGCGGCTTCATGCAGTTACCTCCGGCTCCCGGCTTTCGAGGCCGAAGGCACGCAACATGGTGCCGAGCTTGGCGGCGGTCTCCTGCCACTCCGCTTCCGGCGAAGAGCCCACCACTACCCCGGCGCCGGCATAGAGCCGCAGCTGCTTGCCGGCCAGCACGCCACAGCGAATGGTGACCACCCACTCGCCATTGCCATCGGCATCCATCCAGCCGACAGCGCCACAGTAGAAACGGCGATCGTACCCCTCAAGCCGGGCGATGGCCTGACGCGCTGCCGAGAGCGGCGTGCCGCATACCGCCGGTGTCGGGTGCAGCGCCAGCGCCAGAGCCAGCACGGGAGAGGGTTCATGGAGCCGCCCAGCAATGCGGGTCGAGAGGTGCCACATGGTAGGAGTGGCGATCACCTGCGGCTCAATGGGGACGTCCAGCTCGCGGCAGAAGGGAGCGAGGGCCTCAGCGACCGCATCGGCCACCAGCGCATGTTCATAGCGATCCTTCTGGGCACCCAGCAGTTCGGCACTGGCCGCCGGTTGATCAGGAAAAGCGTGGCGCGGACGGGAACCCGCCAGCGGATTGCTCACCACCGCCATCTCGCTGCGCGATATCAGCAGCTCGGGGCTGGCGCCAAGCAGGGTCTCCCCCTCCGGCAGCGGGATCTGGAACACATAGGCGCCCGGATTCTGGGCCAACAGAGAGCCATAGGCGTGTGCGGGGGAGGTCTGCTCTGCGCTCTTCACATCAATGGCGCGCGACAGTACCACCTTCTCGAGTTGCCCCTCGCTGAACTGCTGCAACGCTGCCCGTACCGCCCCCTGATAGTGGGCAGAGCCGGTCACTTCGCTCACCTCGCCATGGAGCTGGCAACAGCGGGCGGGTAACAACGCATCCCGTTTGACCCACTGTGATTGCGCCGGGATCACCAGATGCCAGGGGGATTGGGTATCAAACGGGATGGCGCCGATGGCGATGGGATTGGCCATCCCCTGCTGGCGCAACTGACGCAGATGGGCGAGCAGCTTCTCCGGTGGGATGCCGGTAAAACTATCGTGGATACCGGAAGCGACCAGCACCCTGTCACCGCTGGCAAAACAGCACACTTTATCCAGCCCGGCAGTTGCTGCGGGCCACTCTCCTTCCAGTGCATGGTCACACATGACGGTGCTACTCCTTGGAATGAATCACTGCCTGACACGACTTAAGGTGAGTCATTTGAATCACCAAATGTCAGGGTGAACGGCATCCTAACAAGGAGCGAAAAAACGATCAATACAAATGAGAATCAATTACATTAACTTCTTTTTAGTCAAAAGCGGGTGACGAACGAAACTGAACTTCGCCGATAAAAAAGAGTTGCGATCGGAGCAAATTCAATTTGATAATGATAACGCTTATCATTTGTGTATTATGGAAGATGTAAATAATGAAATCCTCAACCTCCCGTTTTATTGCTCCCAGCCTGCTGGCCACCACCATTGTCACCCTGCTGACCCAGCAAGCGATCGCCGCCAGCAACGCCCCTCAAGCCGATGAAGTGATCACCGTCACCACCACGGCGCACAATACCCGCTCGGCACCGGCCTCTATCTCTGTCATCACCGCCGAACAGATCGCCGCCGCGCCAGTTAATGACCTTGCCGACCTGCTGCGCCACGAAGTAGGCATTCAGGCCGAGACCGACACCAATGGCCGCAGCGATATCGGTATTCGCGGCATGTCCGGCAAGTACACGCTAGTGCTGGTGGATGGCAAACGCCTCTCCTCCTCCAATGCCCTGTGGCGCGGCGGCAACTTCGACAACACCCCGGTCCCCCTTGGCATGATCCAGCGGGTCGAGGTGATCCGTGGCCCCATGTCGGCACTTTACGGCTCCGATGCCATCGGTGGTGTCATCAACATCATCACCAAGCAGCCGGGCAAAACCTGGCAAGGGGCGGCCGATGCCGACTTCAAGGCCATCGAGGGCAAGGATGGCGGCGATCAGCACAGAACCAACCTGGGCTTTACCGGCCCGCTGAGCGATAACCTGCTGATCCGGATGAATGGCGAAGTGTACGACCGTCAGGCCTGGACTCCGCCCGAAGCAGCCGATGGCATCCCCCTTATCGAAGCCAAACAGACCCGTAACTTCGCCTCCACCCTCAGCTGGCTGGTGGATGAGCAGCAGCGCTTCGAGCTGGATTACCTCTACAACCAGGATGAGCGGCCTCTCGATATCTTCCGCAAAACCGGCAACAAGGTGCACAGCCGCCAGCAGCAGAACGATCGCAACCTGTTTGGTCTGACCCACAAGGGGAACTGGAGCTGGGGTGACACCACCGTCATGGCCAACTACGAGACCTCCCAGATCGACGACTTCAACACCAGCTACTCTGCCCCGCAGCAACGGGAGCTGGAAGAGAACACCTTGACCCTCAAGGGCTATACCAACCTGGCGCTGGCCAACCACTACCTGACCCTGGGTGGTGAATATCTGGATCGGGAGCTGGTGGATGCGGTGAGCTACAAGGATATCGGCGGCAAAGAAAGTCACTCCCAGGAGGCGCTGTTCGCTCAGGACGAAATTGGCCTGACCGACAGCCTGACCTTCACACTGGGCGGCCGTTACGATCACCACGAGATCTACGGCAGCCACTTCACCCCACGCGGCTATCTGGTCTATGAGATGAACGATGTGGTGACAGTGAAAGGCGGTGTCAGCCAGGCCTTCAAGGCACCGGCACCACACCAGTACTCCAACGGTTACAGCATCGAGAGCTGCGGCGGCAGCTGCCGCATCTATGGCAGCGACAAGGTCAAGCCGGAAACCAGCACCAACTACGAGCTGGGAGTCATCGCAGGGCAAGGGATCTGGGAAACCAGCGCCACCCTCTTCTACTCCGACATCGACGACATGCTCACCTTCAAGCAGTTGCCGAACTCCACTGACCGCACCTGGTACAACCTGGAGAAAGCCACCTCCAAGGGGCTGGAGCTGACCGGCAAACTCGATCTGACCGACGATATCAACCTTGGCGCCAACTACACCTACCTCAAGGCTGAAGGCGATCAGGGTCAGGCACTGCCCGAGCGGCCGGAGCACAAGGCCAATGCCAAGATCACCTGGCAGGCCACCGAGCGGGTAAATGCCTTTGTCGGCACCACCTACACCGGCACCCAGTTTGCCGAGCAGACCGTCAACAAGGTTGTCGTACTGCACAAGCTGCCCAGCTATCAGACCTTCGATCTCGGCACCGGCTTCAAGGTCACCGAGAACTTTGACCTGCGACTGGGGATCAACAACCTGACCGACGTGCGCCTGCAAGAGAAAGACACCGTCTTCCAGAACGTCGAACCGGGTCGCAGCTACTACGTCAGCGGCTCAGCCCGCTTCTAAGGTAGCCAAGGTCGATATAACAGAGCGCGGGCCCATGCCCGCGCTCTGTTAACCAAGAGAATAAGGGGAAGATCCCCACTGGACAGCAAAGAGCATGCAGATTTCCATTTGTCATCAGGATCGCTCATGTTCACCTCACTTCTGAATGCTTCACCCCTTGCCACCCTGCCCACCCCTGACGAGATGTTAAAGGCCAGACCCTGTCCGGCACGGCTCGCTCGCCAGATCGCACGCAGCCGCCAGCAAGCCCGCCATATTCTGCAGGGAGAGGATGATCGCCTGCTGCTGGTGATCGGCCCCTGCTCCATTCACGATCCGGCAGCCGCCCGCGACTATGGTGGCCGGCTCGCTGAACTACAGGGCCAATACGGGGAGCAGCTGCAACTGGTGATGCGTACCTATTTCGAAAAGCCGCGCACGACGCTCGGCTGGAAAGGATTTATCTTCGATCCCGACCTCGATGGCAGCGATCGGCTGGAAAAGGGCCTATCGCTGGCCCGGGAGTTACTTCTGGCCCTTGGACAGGAAGGGCTCGCCTGTGCCACCGAATTTCTCGATCTCACCAGCATGCTCTATCTGGGGGATCTCATCAGCTGGGGTGCCATCGGTGCCCGCACCACTGAATCCCAGCTCCACCGTCAGCTGGCCTCGGCCCTTCCCTGCCCCATCGGTTTTAAAAACGGTACCGACGGCAATATCCGGATCGCGGTAGAGGCGATCCTCGCCAGCCGAGCGGCCCACCTCTATACCCAGCCTTCCGGTGATGGCCAGCTGGCACTGGTGCGCAGCCATGGCAACCCCGACTGCCACCTGATCCTGCGCGGTGGCCGCCAACCCAACTATCAGAGCAATCATGTTACAGAGGCTGGCGACTTGCTGCGCCAACATCATCTGTCACCCCGGCTGATGATCGATTGCAGCCACGGCAACAGCCAGAAGCAGCATGCCCGCCAGCTGCTGGTTGCCCGTGACATTGCCGACCAGCTGGGGGCAGGTAGCCATGCCATCGCCGCCATCATGGTGGAAAGTTTTATCTGCGAAGGGCATCAGGAGATTGGCAGCAAACCGCTGCGCTACGGCCAGTCGATCACCGATAGCTGCATCGGCTGGGAACAGACAAGGCAGCTGCTCGATATGGTGGCAGAAGGGGTAGAGGTGCGCCGCCAGCAGCGGATCGCCCTGGCGGGATAAATAGCGGATTATTCATATAACGCAGAAAAGAGTGTGGCCCCGATGGGGCCACCTTGTTGTTCACTATCTGACACTCGTCAGGCGACTGACTCACGCTCAACCAGCTGGGCTTCAAATTTGAGCGCCAGGCCGTCCACCGGCTTGTGATCGAGCAGACGCAGCGCCAGCTCGGCAGCGCGGCTGCCCATCTCCTCGATGGGGTAGCGCACCGTGGTGAGCTTGGGATAGATGTAGCGGGCGTAGGGGATATCGTCGAACCCCACCACCGACACCTGCTGCGGGATCTTGTAACCCCGCTCCAGCAGACAAGAGATCGCCCCCGCCACCATACCGTCGTTGAAACCGAGCACGGCAGTGAACTCGACACCACGGGCCAGCAGTTCACTCATCGCCACATAGCCGCCATTTTCGTCGGCAAAGGCGCGGCTGACGAGAGCGGGATCAAAGGCGATCCCGGCTCTGGCCAGGGTCTGGGTGTAACCGGCCATCCGCTGCTGACCATCGACAAACTCTTCATCATCGGAGGTGATAAAGGCGATGTTGCGATGACCGGCATCCAGTAAATGCTGGCACGCAGTGGTGATCCCCGCCTTGTTGTCGAGCCAGACGCAGCGATCCTCAAAGCCCGGCACCTGACGGTTGATGAAAACGATGGGGGTAGAGCCAGCCGCCAGCTCACTCAGCTCCTTGTCCGGGAGCGCCTTGCTGTGGAGGATCAGCGCATCGCACTGGCGCTGCAGCAGCGCCTGAATGGCGTGACGCTCGCGGGCGATATCATGGTTGCCAGACATGACGATGGTGAACTTGTTGGCCTGATCGACCATGGTTTCGATGCCACGCATCATCTGGGCAAAGAAGGGGCCGCCGCAGAGGTCACCAACCAGCACGCCAATGCAGTTGGAACGCTTGCTGACCAGAGCCTGGGCAAAACTGTTGGGTCGAAAATTCAGTTCCTTCATGGCCGCCAGTACGGCCTCACGCTTTTCCGGTGCTACCTGTGCCGTGTTGTTGATAACCCGCGACACGGTGGAGATAGACACATTTGCCAGCTGAGAAACGTCTTTAATCGTTGCCACTATCCATTCCTTTATTGTGGGGGAACCTGTCGGTGCCGACGCCTGAGTATACCCTGCGGCCTGATGCAATTCCCGGAGCCAGGTCACCGGGCATGTTTCCTTTGGTAACAAAACCTTACCCGATGATACCCGTCGGCAGGGCAATTTGAAAACAGGGGCCGGCTGGCGGCCCCCGACTCAATAGGCGTGATTGAGCTCCCGCTCTGACATAAAGCGCAGCGGCTGCTGCAACTTGTGCTGATAGATGAGATCGAACGACAACACGTTTTGCACGTAGTTACGGGTCTCCTTGTAGGGGATGCTCTCGACCCACACGTCCATCGGTTTGTTGTCACTCTGCTCTCGCCAGCGTTTTACCCGTCCCGGCCCAGCATTGTAGGCGGCCGCCGCCAGGATCCGGTTGCCGTCATAGAGATCCAGCAAGCGCTTGAGATAGGCGCTCCCCAGACGAATATTCATGGTCGGATCAAACAGTTGCTGCTCGTTGCGATAGGGCACCCCCAGCTTGCCGGCGGTCTCTTTGGCAGTAGCGGGCATCAGCTGCATCAGACCGCGCGCCCCCACCGGCGACTGGGCCAGCGGATAGAGGGCACTCTCCTGACGGGAGATGGCATAGAGCAAACTGGTGTTCATGGTGCGCTCTTGCGCCATCTGGGAGAAGGTGCGTTTGAGCGGCAGCGGGAAGCGCAGGTCGAGAGCATCCCACGCTTCGGCGCGAATGCTGGCGAGAATGGCCAGCTCATGCCATCCCTGATTGAGGGCGATATGACCAAACTCGATGCGCTGGACCACCGGATTGCGATCCATGTTGTGGATCCACTCCGAACGGGCCGCCGCAATCTCGTTCATCGACAATAGCTCGCGCACCCGCAACAGGAAGGGCCAGCGCTGGCTGGCCGTCCGCCAGTCCGGTACATGCTTGACGCTCTGGTTCTTGATGCGATAGGGCACACCGGTGCGCTGGGCCGCCATGAAACCGTAGAAACCACGCAGGTTGGCAGTCTCCAGATAGAGATCCCGCGCCGGTTTTTGCTGCCCCTGCACCTCAAGGGAGCGCGCCATCCAGTAGCGCCAGCGATCCTCTTTCTGACGGGCCATCGGCATCATCTTCACCCAGCCGGAGAGGCCACGCCAATCCTGCTCCCAGATGGCCAGTCGCGCCCGCAGCTCGGTAATGTCGGGATCCGCCAGCTTTTTCACCGTGCTGTCGACCCAGCTGCGCTGGGCAATGGAGCGATCCAGCAGCAGGCGGCGGGCAATGGCACGCTCTACCGGTTTCACCTCGGCCTGGGTCAGGCCGAAACGGCTGCGAAACAGCGCAAGCTGGCGCAGCACCGACTCCGGCTCATGATTGGCGTAGCGAGTCAAACCGAGGGAGAGCAGCTTGCGAGAATAGGGGTTATTGCTGAAATAGGCCGGGTTCATCGCCTTTGCGGGCTGTTCGAACAGGGTCACCATCTGATCGCCATAGCTTTGCAAGCCGCTACCCAGGGTCGCGCCAAGGTGGCGGATCAGGTTGGGGTTTTCCGCCTCGAACGCCAGCGTCATCCGCTGCCAGATCTTCTCCTGGGTACGCTGACCGGATGCCTGCCACAGCTGGAACAGCGGGGAGCAGGCATCGGGGCGCGATTGACCGCTCATCCAGATCTTGCCCGCCCCCTGCAACGCCTCTTTCGGCTTGCCGGTATAATAGAGCGCCTGATAGTGCATGCAGAGCAGGTCGGTGGAGCTCGGCTTGGCCGGATAGAAGCGCAGGAACTGCGACCACTGCTGGCTCTGGGCCAGATAGGTCAGATAACTGCGCTCCAGCCGGTTGGACTGGGGGGTATCCCCATGCTGGCGGATAAAGCGGGTCACATCGTTGTAATCGGCCGCCCCCGGACGAAAGGCGAGCTGATAGTAATCGAGGTAAGGGAGCAGGGGGTAGTGGGTCAAACGGGCACGAATTTGCTGGAAACGGGCCTGATCATTGGCCCGTACGGCATCATACGCCTGACGGTAGAGCGTCTGGTCGGCAGTCTGTGCCATCAGCGTCGGCACGAACAGCGCCGACAAAACAATTCCCCATACAGCTTTCACTGAGCATCTCCATTGAGGGCAATACACCGCCTGATGGCGGCGGGTCTACTGCCACTCATTCTACCCGTTGCCGGGCAGTGCTACAGCGGGGAGAAGGGACTATTTTTCTGCATCGCTCATCTGCATTTCGCGTAGCTGTTCCGGTCTGGTCAGACGCTGTACATATTTCTCCAGATAGGGCACCGGCAGCGGTTTGGAGGCGAGATAGCCCTGATAGAAGCTGCACCCCTGCGCCTTGAGAAACTCCAGTTGCTGACGGGACTCCACCCCTTCCGCCGTGACGTTGAACCCCATATGTCGCGCCATGGCGATCACCGCCTCAACGATGGCCATGTTGTCACCATCTTTCGGGATGTCCTGAATGAAGGAGCGGTCGATCTTGAGCTCATCGGCAGGCAGCCGCTTGAGGTAGCTCAGGGAGGAGTAGCCGGCACCAAAATCGTCGATGGCAAAGCTGATGCCGAGTCCCTTGAGCTCGGTCATCTTGCTGATGGTGTCCTCGGCATGACCCAGTACCACGGATTCGGTGATCTCCAGATTGAGGCAGGCCGGATCCATGCCGGTTTGCGCCAGCACATCATGGATCCGCTCGACAAAATCGGTGGCGTGGAACTGCTTGGCGCTCACGTTGACCGAGATCTGCGGAATGTGGATACCATTCTCTTCCCACAGCACATACTGGGCGCAGGCCTCATAAAGCACCCAGTTGCCGATGTCGACAATCAGGTCCGTCTCCTCGGCGATGGGAATAAACTCGGCTGGCGAGACCAGCGAGCGACCGGCAGGTTGCCAGCGGATCAGCGCCTCGACACCAATGATGTCACCGCCGTCCACCATGTGCTGCGGCTGATAGTAAAGGGTCAGCTCCTGCTGACTGAGGGCGTTGCGCAATTCGTTGTGAATAAGCAGACGGCGATCCGCCTGTTGCTGCATCGAGGCATCGAAGAAGCGACGGGTCTTGCGACCAGCGGACTTGGCCTGATACATGGCAGTATCTGCCTGCTTGAGCAGATCATCGACCCCCTGCTCCCGATCCGGAAACAGGGTGATACCGACGCTGGCGCCGATGTGCAGCACCTGACCTGCATAGGTATAAGGAGCGGCAATCTCGGTGATGAGACGCTCGGCAATGATATCGGCCTGCATCTCTGCCTGGGGCGGGCTGGCAGAGAGCGATGGCAGCAGCAGTACAAACTCGTCACCGCCGAGACGCGCCAGGCAATCCCCTTGCCGCACCAGCCGTTTGAGACGGGCGGCGACCTCTTTGAGCAGCCAGTCACCGGTGGCGTGGCCAAGGGAGTCGTTGATGGTCTTGAAGTGATCGAGATCGATAAAGAGCAGCGCGCCAATCAGGCCGTTTCGGATCGCCTCATTGAACGTCTGTACCAGGGTTTCATGCAATTGACGACGATTGGGCAACCCGGTCAGCTCGTCGTAATAAGCGAGATCCTGAATGCGTCGCTCGGCCGCCTTGCGCTCGGAGATATCCTCGAAGCAGATGACAAAGTGGCTGATCACCCCTTTTTCATCCTGCACCGGCGTCACTATCTCCCACTGGGGGTAGGTGTGACCATCGGCATGACGACGCAGAGTTTCTCCCTGCCAGCGGTTGAGAGGGTTGAGCTCGTAGCCCAGCCCTCCAAGATTGGGCCAGAGATCCTCTTCCAGCTGCAGACCCAGTACGGAGTGGCTGTCAAAACCGGTGATCTGGCTGAAGGCGTTGTTGACCCGCAGGATCTTGAACCCCGGATCCGTGATGATGATCCCTTCGTGGGTCTCGAATGCAACGGCAGAGAGGCGCATCTGGGCATCGGATTGCAGTCGCTCCAGCTCGGCTACCATCCGTACCGAGAAGGTATTGAGCACCGAGGTGAGGTTGCTGGTATCTGCCGGGGCCGAATAGAGCAGCGCCAGATGGCCCAGAAGTTGGCTTCTAGCATCAAATAGCGGCTGACCATAATAAGTCTGCCCGGCCGCCAGCCAGGGTTGATACTCCTGCGACTCGTCAATCACCTCGAAACAGATGGCCCCTTGCTTGTAGAGCTCCTGACAGGGGGAGCCCGCCAGCGGGTAGTCTTTAAGCGTCAGCCCGTCGGCAGCCAGCACTTTGACCCGGTCGGCACCGCACAACTCCCCCACCCAGACCGCATCCACCTTGAGGATATGGGCCAGCTGACTGACCAGGGTATTGAAGAAATCGAGCCCGGTGCGGGCAGAGAGCGCCTGCGCCAACTGGGTTAGCAGGGTGGTTTGCAGCAACGGCAAAGAGAGGTTGAGAGAGGAGACCGCACTGTTGGCGGTATCAAGAGGGGCCAGCCAGCCACAGCAGATCTGCTGGGTGGGCACAAACTGCCCGCTCCAGAGCACATGGTTGAGCTGCCCCCGATCATCCTTCAGATGACCGATGAACTGTTCAGGCAGATGTGATTCATGAAGCCGGACAAGAAAATCGGCAAAGCCTTCCTCATCTTCCGGTAACAGGCGAGCGGCCCAGGGATGATTGCCCTCCCCTTGCCACTGCTGGTAGGCCCCCTGATCAGAGAGACTCCACTGATCATGTTGCCGATCGAAAAACCACATGACTTGCGTGGCTTGCTGCTTCATTTACCACTCCAACACAACAACCAACCACGTTTGATGTCCAATCAGGCATAGCAACGCCCCCTGCATCCGCTCATCAGATCAGGGGTTGCGAGGGAAGAGTACAAACATGCGATATCAAGCAGTGAAAACCGGACATGAGGTCGACACGAAGTGCTGCCAAGAAGGGACAGAAACGATCCTATTCCCGTCATACTGCCTGCCAGTTTCATGGAGCTCAAGCTGTTTTTGGCACGAAACCGGAAAAGATCACAATTTATAAGTTGCTGAATAGCCAAGGGAAGTTTATGTGACACAGATCACATTTCAATCTTTGCCAATGAGTAATCTGAAGGTGAAGACACAAGCAAGACGACCCGAAGGGGGCCAATATGAAAATCGAAATTACCAGCAAAATCATCGACATCACCCCGGCTATCCGCGAGCGCATCGAATCCCGTTTTGAAAAGCTCGAACGTCTTCAGGTGCCTCTCATCACACCCCATGTGATTGTTTCCAAAGAGCGTCTGATGTTCATTGTCGAAGCCAGTGCTGGCATCCCCAACGGCAAACTGTTTGCCCAGGCAGAACATGAGGATCTCTACGCCGCCATCAACGAACTGGGGCAAAAACTGGAGCGCCAACTTAATCGTCACACCGAGAAGCCGATTGCCCGTCGTGCCAACGCAGCGCTCAAAGAGCAGCCACAACCGGATGAAGCTGACGCTTGATAGCATGCCGCAAGGCTAAAAATTCTAAAGAGCATAAAGGCGGGGTCACCCGCCTTTTTGTTGCCTGTGATTTACCGACAAGCACAGCACTACGCCAGTGAATAGGCGCCATCAACTGAGCCAGTGCAACCGGGCATCCACCCCCTCTTGCAAACGATCGAGGAGCGGCAACAATACCAGCGGATCCTCCTGGCGTGGCATATCGGCCAGCTTTCCTTGTAACCGCTCCCGCGCCAGCGGCGACAGGTTGTCGTAGACAGCATCATCCAGCAGCGGCTGTTTGACCGCCAGCGGCGGTGTTTGCAGCGCCAACCAGAGTCGTACATCCACCATACTCCCCCCTTGCTGCAACCGCTCATTGATGGCACTGCAGTCACTCCCCGCCCCTTCAGCCACCAGCACCTCTGCCGGTCTCAGCTCAAAGTGCAGACGCCAGTCACGACTCTGGGGTGTGGCCGCCGGTTTGGCATCAAACCAGGGCTGCTCCTCCACCGCATCAGTCAGCAAGGCCAGATGCAACCGGAAATCCGCCCGATCACCATGCTGCAGGTCATGGTTGAGGCGCTGCCCCAACTGGCCCTCATCAACGAGCAGGTGATTACGGATTGAACTGGGCAGCATGAGATAACTCTAGAAAATGGCGATTTCATTGGTTATCGGCCACAAATCCAATTCTTTTAATGGAAAAATCCTGCTTGGGGGTTTCCAAAATCAGAAGATCTGTTAGTATGCGCCTCGCACTTGTGGAGGGGTTCCCGAGCGGCCAAAGGGATCAGACTGTAAATCTGACGGCTCTGCCTTCGAAGGTTCGAATCCTTC
>NZ_JAAKVA010000017.1:0-108188 GCF_049175415.1 Aeromonas sp. 600527
TGAAACGCGGTAGCGCCGATGGTAGTGTGGCATTCGCCATGCGAGAGTAGGACACTGCCAGGCACCCAATACAAGAAGCCCCGCTCAATGAGCGGGGTTTTTTATTGCCTGAAATTCATCACGTCGCCGGATTATTAGACTTCCCCCTTCTTGTCATTCATTGATTACCCTTCTAAAGCCCCAAAAAGACCTCTTTTTCTGTTCAATATTTGCTCACCAATTCAATATGTTGGATACAAAAAGTACAGAATGTGATGCCTCTACCTTTCTTGTGATGTCTCCTCTGGTTTAATTCTTCAGTCCATATTGATGGACCAAGGAATCACAATAATTTAAGGAATAGACTCATGTTCAAGAGAACAGTAACGATGATGCTGGCGGCGGGAACCCTGGTATTAGGCGGTTGCGCATCCAATGGTGGTGCAGAGCAGGCGGGGGCAGACAACAGCGACTTCGGTGGCAAGTCCATCTACCTGCGCGGGGAGATGAACGACTGGATGGCGACTGATGAAAGCAAGGTAGTCAAGGTAGCCGACAAGCTCTACATGGCCAAAGGCACCCTCAAGAAAGAGTGGGCCCCCTACAAGTTCAAGTTTGCTGATTCAGGCTGGAGCTGCGGTACCAACTTTGGCTACAAGAGCCCGAGTGATGGTGTTGCCGTACTGGGTGGTGAGGCGGTGCCGGTCAACCCCTGCTCCAAGTATGAGGACATGAAGTTCTCACCAGATGCTGATGGCGTCTACGAGTTCTATCTGAATATGGCGGGTGAAACACCGACCGTTTACGTCAAGAAGCCCTGATCTATCTCTGAGTGTTAAATCTCTCAGCAAATTAATCAGTTAAGTGCCCTGGCCCAGAAATCTGCTGGCCGGGGCATTTTTTTAGGTTAGAATCGGCGCCCTCATGACATCAGGTGTACTATATGTTGTGCCATTAATTTTAGATGGCACCATTAGTTGTGTTTTCTGCTGTTGTCATGATGTTGATGCATTCACATAAGGTTGATTGAAAATGGCTAAATCGAACCCGGTGCTGGAGAGTGAGCTTGGCTCCCGCCTTATCCCCATGCAGGAAACGTCCCTCGAGATCTGGGATAGCAAGTATCGCCTCAAGAGCAAGGATGGCACTCCCATCGACAGCTCTATCGATGAGACCTACCAGCGGGTAGCCCGTGCTTTGGCGGAGCAGGAGCTGGAACCGGAGGCCTGGTATGAGTCTTTCCTGTGGGCACTGCGCAATGGTGCCATTCCGGCGGGCCGGATCACCTCCAACGCCGGGGCTTTTGAACACAAGCCTGCCACTTCGACCATCAACTGTACCGTTTCAGGCACCATCGAGGATTCGATGGACGATATCCTCGGCAAGGTGCACGAGGCGGGGCTGACCCTGAAGGCTGGCTGCGGCATCGGTTATGATTTTTCGACCCTGCGTCCGCGCGGTGCCTTTGTCTCCGGTGCCGGTGCCTATACTTCCGGCCCGCTCTCCTTTATGGATATCTATGACAAGATGTGTTTCACCGTCTCGTCAGCCGGTGGCCGTCGCGGCGCCCAGATGGGCACCATGGATATCCGCCATCCCGATGTGATCGAGTTTATACAGGCCAAGCGTGAAGATGGCCGCCTGCGTCAGTTCAACCTCTCTCTGCTCATCACCGAAGATTTCGTCAAGGCGGTGAAAGAGGATGCCCCCTGGTCGCTGATCTTCCCCTACACCGCTAAAGAGGTGGAGCAGGATGGCATTGCGCTGGACGATCCCGCTCAGGTGCTATGGGCCGACTGGCCCAACAAGGAAGGGGTTGTATTCAACGAGTTGGGGCAGGTCGCCTGCAAGGTCTACAAGACCATGCCAGCCCGCAAGCTGTGGAATGTCATCATGACCTCCACCTATGACTATGCAGAGCCCGGCTTCATCCTGATCGACAAGGTCAACCAGATGAACAACAACTGGTTCTGTGAAGAGATCCGCGCGACCAACCCCTGTGGTGAGCAGCCGTTGCCGCCCTACGGTGCCTGTCTGCTGGGCTCGGTCAATCTGACCAAGTTTGTGCGCGACCCTTTTACTGAAAACGCGGCATTCGATTGGCAGGCGTTTCGCAAGGTGGTGGCCATCTTTACTCGCATGCTCGACAACGTGGTGGAGATTAACCAACTGCCACTGGCCAAACAGCGCGAGGAGATCACAGCCAAGCGCCGGCATGGCATGGGTTTCCTGGGTCTTGGTTCGACCCTCACCATGCTGCAGATCAAGTACGGCTCTGCGGCATCCGTAGCCTTTACCGAGCAGGTATCCCAGGAGCTGGCGATGACCGGCTGGCAGGAGTCCCTGCGTCTTGCCAAGGAGAAGGGCCCAGCCCCCATCATGGAGCAGGAGTTTGAAGTGACTGGCAAGATGCTGCGTCTGCGCCCGGAAATGGCGGCTGATGGCATCAAGGTGGGCGACAAGGTGAAGGGCAAGGTGCTGCATGCGCGCTACAGCCGCTACATGCAGCAGGTTGCCGAAGTGGATCCTGCGCTGGTCGCCGAGCTGGCCGAAGTGGGTGGGCGTTTCACCCATCACAGCAGTATCGCGCCGACCGGCACCATCTCGCTGTCTCTGGCCAACAACGCCAGCAACGGCATCGAGCCGAGCTTTGCCCACCACTACAGCCGCAACGTTATCAAGCCGGGCAAGAAGAGCAAGGAGAGCGTCGATGTCTACTCCTTCGAGCTGCTGGCCTACCGCGAGCTGGTGAATCCGGCCGCCATGCCCTATGCCGATGATGAGGCGAGCCGTCTGCCGGACTATTTCATTACTGCCGATGACATCACCCCGGCGCAGCATGTGGACATTCAGGCGGCGGCCCAGCGCTGGATTGACTCCTCCATCTCCAAGACCGCCAACGTGCCGACCGATTTCCCGTTCGAGCAGTTCAAGGACATCTACATGTATGCCTCGGACTCCGGTCTCAAGGGGTGCACCACCTTCCGTTTCAACCCGGAGGCCTTCCAGGGCGTGCTGGTGAAGGAGAAGGATCTGGAGAACACCCTGTACGATTTCACCCTGGAGGATGGTTCCGTCATCTCCGTCAAGGGGAACGAAGAGATCGAATACGATGGTGAGCTGCACACTGCCGCCAACCTCTACGACGCCTTGAAAGAAGGCTATTACGGTAAATTCTGAGAACGACATTATGGTCAAGAAGATCGACAAAAAAATCGTCGCCTACAAGGTGCGTACCAAGGATGAACCGCAAGAAGATCTCTCTGCGCAGGATGACGTGGTGCACATGCACGAAACCGTGCTGCGCCCGGAGCGGCTGATGGGTACTACCTACAAGCTGAAGACGCCGGAGCATGTCTCCGAGCACTCGCTGTTCATCACCATCAACGACATTATTCTCAACGAGGGCACGGTGCACGAAACTCGCCGTCCGTTCGAGATTTTCATCAACTCCAAGAGTCTGGAGCACTACCAGTGGATCGTGGCGCTGACCCGCATCATCTCGGCGGTATTCCGCAAGGGGGGGGATGTCACCTTCCTGGTCGAGGAGCTGCGTTCCGTATTCGATCCCAAGGGCGGCTACTGGAACAAGGGCAAGTATGTGCCGTCGCTGATCGCCGAAATTGGCAACGTGATCGAGAGCCATCTCACCGAGATCGGCATGCTCAAGGCGCCGGGGCTGGACGAGCATCAGCAGGCATTTCTGGCCGAGAAGCAGGCCGAGTTGAAAGCCGCTCAGGAGGCTGAAGAGCAGCAGGCGAGCAGTGGTTTTCCGGCCAATGCCGCGCTCTGCTACAAGTGCCACACCAAGGCGCTGGTGCTGAAGGATGGCTGCATGACCTGCCTCAACTGTGGCGACTCCAAGTGCGGCTGACAGACATGCCCAAGTAGTTGAACGATAGAAAAAAGACCGGCCACAGTGCCGGTCTTTGTATTGCTGTTTTTATGCGCAATCAAATCAGGCGGCCCAGTGATTTGTTGCGCGATAGTAAAATCGGGCGTAGCGTTGAGGGTAATAAAACTGTCACGGCCGTGTGGTTTCAATGACATCTGAGATTCACACACGTGGCCCTTCAGTGCCAAGGAGGATGCTTATGGACAATACGGACCGAAAGCTGTTTATCCTGGATACCAACGTTCTGCTTCACGAACCCCTCGCTATCTACTCCTTCAAAGAGCACGACGTGCTCATCCCCATGACGGTGCTGGAAGAGCTCGATAACATCAAGGATCGCAACAAGGATGTCAGCCGCGACGCGCGGGTGGCCATTCGTGCGCTGGAAGATGTGTTCCGCGATGCAACCCCGGATCAGATCACCCAGGGCGTGCCGCTGGCTGGCGAAGCGAGCGGCAATATCTGCATCTTCAGCGATCACCATCTGCCGCAGGATGCCGAGGTCTTTACCGACAAGGAGGCCGACAACCGCATCATCAACGCGGCCCTCTATCTGCAAAAGCACGAGTTGAAGCGTCAGGTGGTGCTGGTCACCAAAGACATCAACATGCGCCTCAAGGCCAAGGGGGCCGGGCTTGCTCACGTTGAAGATTACCGTAGTGACCAGCTGATCGATGATATCCGCCTGCTGGCCAAAGGCTTTCAGGTGGTGCCCGGCAGCTTCTGGGAGCGGGTTGGCGAGTGCGAGAGCGAGACCCATGGCCGCGACACCATCCATGTGATCGATGCCAATCTGCTGGAAGGGGTTCATGTAAACCAGTATCTGGTGGATGAAGAGAATTTCTTCGCCGCCCGGGTGCTCAGCCACGATGGCAACAAGATCCGCATCAAGGATCTGGGCCGCGAGCGACTGATGTCTCGCAAGGCGTGGGGTGTACACCCCAAGAATGTCTATCAGGGGATGGCGCTGGATGCACTGCTCGATCCGCACATCGATCTGGTGATCCTGACCGGCCCTGCGGGTTGCGGCAAAACCTTGCTGGCCATGGCGGCGGCTTTGGAGCTGGTGATTGAGAAGGGCATTTACGAGAAGGTGATCGTCACCCGGAATACCCCGGAAATTGCTGAGAGCATCGGCTTCCTGCCCGGCACCGAAGAGGAGAAGATGATGCCCTGGCTGGCGGCGGTGACCGACACCCTGGAGGTGCTGCACAAGCAGGACGAGAACATGAGCGGCTCGCTCAGCTACATCATGGAGAAGGCCAACATCCAGTTCAAATCGGTCAACTTCATGCGCGGGCGCAGCATCCAGAACACCTTCGTGCTGCTGGATGAGTGCCAGAACCTGACCGCGTCCCAGATCAAGACCATCATCACCCGCTGCGGCGAGGGCACCAAGATCGTCTGCTCCGGTAACCTGGCCCAGATCGACTCTAACTACCTGAGCCCGGTGACCTCGGGTCTGACCTACATCGTCGAGCGTTTCAAGGATTTTGACGGCAGTGCCAACATCTTCCTCAACGGCGTGGTACGCAGCCGACTGGCCTCGTTCGCCGAGGAAAATCTCTGATTTAGCTGACTATCTTCATATGAAAAAGGGAAGCCACTTGGCCTCCCTTTTTTTATCCCGTTACCACTTCAGTGTCCTTGGGTCACTGTCCAAGGTAGCGCAGCAGCCCCGGGTGGTTGCTGTTTTGCAGAATATCCGGTTTGCCTTGCAGGGCGATGCGTCCCTCGTCGACAAACAGCACCTGATCGGCGATAAGCTGGGCATCCTCCGGATTGTGGGAAACCATCAACACGGTAATGCCCTGTTCGCAGGCGAGGCGCGCCACTTCGGCCAGCATCTCCCGGCGCAGGGCGGGATCGAGGGCAGAGAAGGGCTCATCCAGCAGCAGCAGCGGTTTGCCGCGCACCAGCGCGCGAGCCAGCCCAACCCGCTGCTGCTGGCCGCCGGAGAGCTGCTCCGGCAGACGGTTTAGCATCTCGCCAAGACCAACCCGCTCGGCTGCATCGATCACCTGTGCCCGTTGGGCGGCACTCAGGCGCAGCCCCGGGTGCAAGCCGATGGCGATATTGTCGAACACCGACAGGTGGAGGAACAGGTTGTGATCCTGAAACAGGGTGGTGACTGGTCGCTCGGCCGGGCCCAGCGGTAGCAGATCTTCGCCATCGAAGCTGAGGCGGCCTGACTCCACCGGCACGAAGCCGGCGATCATCCCGAGCAGGGTCGACTTGCCCGCGCCGCTTGGGCCGATCAGTGCGGTGATTTCCCCCTTGGGCAGGGTTGCGCTGAAGCTGACGCGCCAGTCGGGGTAGCTGGTTGCAAGCGTATCAATGTTCAGCATGTTTTCCTCCTCAAAGGGTCCGTTCCACCAGCCGGAGCAGCCGCAGAAACGCTGGCACAGGGGCGCAAGGCGTTTAGTATCTCAATGTTGCTCGCCATTTTTTCCTCCAAGACCCCGCTCCACCAGCCAGAACAGGGAGAAACAGAGTGTCAGCAACAGCAGAGCGGTGGCGGCTGCCTCGGTCAATCGATAGCTGCCAAGCTGCTGGTAGAGCAGCCAGGGCAGGGTGGTGAGCTCCTGACTGCCAAACATGGCGATGGCACCGAGATCCCCCAGCGAGAGGATCATCGACAGCGCCATCGCTAGTGCTAGCGGGCGGCGCAGCAGCGGCCACTCCACCAGTCGCAGGCGATGCAGGCCGCGTACCCCCAAGCTATCCGCCAGCCGGTCGTATTGGCGCACCACCAGCTGCATGGGGGCGGAGAGGGTGCGCAGCACGTAGGGTAGCGCCATCAGGGCGTTGACCAGCACCACCAGCCAGGGGCCGAGGGCGAACACATCAGCGAACGGCATAAACAGGATGAAGAGACCGGTAGAGAGCACCACTGCCGGGATCATCAGGATCATCGAGCCGCTTGCCTCCCACAGAGCGGCAGCCCGCCGCTGGCGGGTGCGTACCTTGAGGTGACGGCTGGTGAGCAGCAGGCCGCTGCCGAGCAGGGTCGCCAAGGTGCCCGCCGCCAGCGCAATCAGCAGCGACTGGCCGCTCGCCTGCCACAGTTTGGCGGAAGTGAGCGCCGTCAGCAGACCGGGGTGGAGGCCAGCGACGACGATGGCCAGCAGCGGTGGCAGAAAGATGGCGAGGCCGATACAGAGCGAGAGCAGATCCACCACGGCCGTGCCCGGCTGATGACGGTCCGGCCGCAGGCAGGGGCGACGTGGGGTTACCCTGCTGGCCGGGGTACTCTGCAACTTGTGCTGCAGGGCGAGCAGGGCGGCGGTCAGGATCAGCTGCACCAGCGCCAGTCCGCCCGCGGTGGCGAGATCGAAGTCAAAGCGTAGCGCCTGATAGACGGCTACCTCCAGTGTGGTCGATTTGGGGCCGCCGCCCAGCGCCAGCACGGTAGTGAAGCTGGTGAAGCAGAGCATGAAGATAAGGCTGGCCAGCCCGGGCAATATGCCGCGGATCAGTGGCCACTCCAGCAGCCGGAAGATATGGGATGAGCGCATGCCGAGCTGGCTGGCGAGGCGCCAGCTCGATTCGGGGATGCTCTCTATGCTCTGCAGCATCAGGCGGGCCGCCAGCGGCATGTTGAAGAAGACGTGGGCCAGCAGGATGCCGAACAGGCCGTAGAGGTAGTTGCCGGGATCCAGCCCCAGTGACCGTAGCAGTTGCGGTAGCCACCCCTGTTTGCCGTGTACCGCCACGATACCGAAGATGGCGATGATGACCGGTAGTACCAGCGAGAGGCCAAACAACTTGATCAGCAGGGTTCGGCCAATGAAGCGCCGCCGTGCCAGCGCGCGAGCCATCGGAATGGCGAGCCCCAGGCTCAGCAGGGTGGAGAGCAGTGCCTGCCCCAGACTGAAGCCCAGCACATGGCGCAGATAGGGGTCTGCCAGCAAAGTGCGCGGGGCCAGCGAACCGGCCTGCCACAACAGTGCCACCAGCGGCCCGAGGGATAACAGCAGGATCAACAGGGTGGCTGCACTGCCCGGCAACCACCAGAGGGGACGAGCCTGTGGTTTCAGATGAAGGCTCACTGGGTGACGGCTTGCAGCCACTCGCGGATCCATCCTTTGCGATTGGCTGCCACCTCATCGCTGCTGAAGGCGAGCGGCTTGGCTACGGTGATCATCTGCTCGAAGCCCTTGGGTAGCGGCGTGTCGATCACCGGATACATCCAGTTGCCGGTCGGGATTTCCTGCTGGAAGGCGGGGCTCACCATAAATTGCAGGAACTGGTCAGCCAGCTTCTCCTGTTTGGCGCTCTTCAGCTTGGCAGCCACTTCTACCTGACGGTAGTGACCCTCCTCAAACGCCGCAGCCTGATACTGGGGCTTGTTCTCGGCTATCAGGTGATAGGCCGGAGAGGTGGTGTAGGAGAGCACCATGTCCGCTTCGCCATCGAGGAACATGCCATAGGCCTCTGACCAGCCCTTGGTGACGGTGACCGTCTTCTTGGCAAGCTCGGCCCAGGCTGCAGGCGCCTTGTCGCCGTAGACAGACTTCATCCACAGCATCAACCCCTGCCCCGGGGTGGAGGTACGGGGATCCTGATAGATCACCTTGAGATCGGGGCGCTCCACCAGCTCTTTCAGGCTTTTGGGCGGGGTCTTGAGCTTGCTCTTGTCGTAGACGAAGGCGAAGTAGCCATAGTCGTAGGGGACAAAGGTGTCGTCCTGCCAGCCACCTGGCACCTTGATGCCATCCAGCTTGGCGGGATGGGGGGCGAACAGGCCGCTCTGCTTGGCTTCGCTGATGAGGGCATCGTCGAGCCCCAGTACCATATCGGCCTTGCTGTGGTTGCCCTCCAGCCGCAACCGGTTGAGGATGGCTACCCCATCTTCGAGGGGAACCAGATTGAGGGTGCAGCCGCACTCTTTCTCGAAGGCCTGTTTGATCTTGGGCCCGGGTCCCCACTCGGCAGTGAAGGAGCTGTAGGTGTAGACGGTGAGAGTATCGGCGGCGAACACATTGGCCGACAGCAGGCCGGTGGTGACCAGCAGCAGGGTCTTCATGGGTGGCACTCCCTATTACTTGTTAATAACGAGGTGCCAGCGGGTGAGGGCGCAAAAAATGAGCGCCATGCCTCAAATTCCTCCGCCAGCATTATCTGGATCAGGTACACGGGTATAATCTCAGCGGTAAACCGCACCCCGTTTGAGAAACGAACCGCATTGTATTAACGTTCTTTTGGGTAGACCAGCACAATTGTGCAATACCCATGAGATGACGCCCACCCAACAGAGGATGTTTGCGTGCTTACCAATACCAAGGAAAGGCGTGCCTTTGCGCGCATGGTCATCAATGCTCCGGTCACCGTCTATCAGCAGCAGCTGGAGCTGGAGGGGATCTGCCGGGATCTCAGTGCCAACGGCATGGGGATTGCGGTCTCTGAACACCAGCTCGACATCAATCAGCCCATCCGGATCAGTCTTGCCACCAACAACAACCTGTTGCCCCCCTTTGAAGCTCATGCGCGTATTATACGGGTACTGGAGGAGGAGAGCGGGTTGCTGCTGGCGGTAGAGTTTCTGCCTCAGAGTTAAGCCGTATTCTCCCCATCGGCAGAGGGAGGGGATTACCCTTTCTCCTGAACCGGCTGCACGCTCAACTGCTTGCTATCGACCAGCGTTTTGCTGGTCGATGCTATTTGCCCCGCAGGCAAGGTGGCGGGGCCTGTGGGTTCGAGCAGCAGGTAGTTTTGCCCCTGCCAGTTGAGGGTTGCATCCCCCGGCTTGGCGGGCAGATCAACGGCCAGCAGGGCATGGCCCGGGACGAACACCATCGCCTGTTTCAGCTCGGGAAAGAGCTGGGCCAGCATGGCGGCCATCAGAGTCACCTTGCTGTCGCAATCGCCGCGGTTCTGTTCCAGTACCTGGCGGGGAGTGAGAAACCCCTTGCCCTGCCGGCCGTTCAGGCTATCGAGTTGTTGGTAGGGGATGCTCTGGATAAAGGTGAGCATATGGGCCACGGTCTTTTGCCTAGCTTCCGGTTCGCTGTTCCCTTGCTGTTTGAGCTGTTCTGCCAGCGGGGCCAGGCTGGCACGGCTCTCCAGGGCGATGCGCACATGATCCTGCTTGACGGCAAGCTTGCCGTCCGGCGGGGTAAAGTACTGAAAATAGTGTTGGTCCAGCCACTCTTGCTCAGCCTTGCTGCGTTGTGACTCCAGCCAGGCCATCGCCTCGCGCGCCTTGTCCTGGTTGCGGCTTTTCAGATGCAGCTCCAGCGAGGGCCGGGCGAGGGTGAACTGCACCTCGGGGTATTTCTGACGTACCTCTCGCAGCAACACCTGCAATATCTCTTCCTGCATCCTGGCTGGACGGTAGGCAATGAGGGGCGGCAGCTTGCCCTGTTCGAGCCGGTAGGTGAGCTGTTGTGGCTTGCCTTCGCTATCCAGCCAGCCGACGTTGATCTGGCCGAGGCTGTTGCTGAAGCCGGTTTGGCTGGCCCCCGCAGGCAGGGCAAGCAGCAGGGCACAGAGCAGAGGAATTGCTGTCGGTCTCTTCATCATCCTTTCCTGTGACGCGGACCAGTTCCGGTGGCCCAAAGTGGGAAGCGTAGCGGACAGTAAAACAGGGAGCCGAAGCTCCCTGTTGATTCTACTCGTTTTTTTGCAACTGGCGTGTTAAATCCAGCTCGGTTGCTTCGCCTCAAAGGCGCTGATGGCGGCCTCGTGCTGCAGGGTCAGACCGATGGCATCCAACCCGTTGAGCAGGCAGTAACGGCGGAACTCGTCGATCTCGAAACCGAAGCTGAGGCTACCTGCGCGCACCTGATTGGCCTCCAGATCCACCTCGATCTCGATGCCCGGCTTGGCGGCCACCAGCTGGAACAGGGCATCGACCTCCTCTTCCTTCAGGCGTACCGGCACCATGCCGTTGTTGATGGCGTTGCCGTAGAAGATGTCGGCAAAGCTCGGGGCTATGATGGTTTTGAAGCCGTAGTCCGCCAGCGCCCAGGGGGCGTGCTCGCGGCTCGAGCCGCAGCCGAAGTTCTCGCGGGCCAGCAGAATGCTGGCACCGGCGAATTGCGGTTGGTTGAGCACGAACTCGGGGTTGGGCTGCTGGCCGGCATCGTCCAGGAAGCGCCAGTCGTGGAACAGGTGCTTGCCAAAACCGATGCGGTTTACTTTTTGCAAAAACTGTTTGGGAATGATGGCGTCGGTGTCGACGTTGGCGCTGTCGAGGGGGACGACGATCCCTTTGTGTTGTTTGAATCCTGTCATCTCTCTTCCCTCTTACAGTGCGCGAATGTCGGCGAAGCGGCCGGTAACGGCGGCGGCGGCGGCCATGGCCGGGCTCACCAGATGGGTGCGGCCGGCACGGCCCTGACGTCCTTCGAAGTTGCGGTTGCTGGTGGAGGCGCAGCGCTCCCCTGGTTGCAGCCGGTCGTTGTTCATTGCCAGACACATGGAGCAGCCGGGCAGGCGCCACTCAAAACCGGCCTCGATGAAGATCTTGTCGAGCCCCTCGGCTTCGGCTTGTGCCTTCACCTGCTCGGAGCCAGGCACCACCAGCGCCTGCACGCCAGCGGCCACCTTGCGACCGCGGGCGATGGCGGCGGCAGCACGCAGATCCTCGATGCGGCTGTTGGTGCACGATCCGATAAACACCTTGTCGATGGCGACGTCGGAGAGCTTCTGGCCCGGTTGCAAGTCCATGTAGGCGAGCGCCTTGCGGGCGGATTGCTGCTCCATCAGATCGCTGAAGGATTCTGGCGCCGGAATCGGTTCATTGACGGCGATCACCTGACCCGGGTTGGTGCCCCAGGTGACCTGAGGGGCGATGTCGGCGGCGTCGAGCACCACTTCGGCATCGAATTTGGCATCGGCATCGCTCTTGAGGCTCTGCCAGTAGGCGATGGCCTGCTCCAGCACCTCGCCCTTGGGGGCGAACTCCTTGCCGCGAATGTAGTCTATGGTGGTCTGGTCGGGGGCGATCATGCCCGCCTTGGCGCCGAGCTCGATGGCCATGTTGCACACCGTCATCCGCCCTTCCATGGAGAGGCTCGCAATGGCCTCGCCAGCGAACTCCACCACGTAGCCGGTACCACCGGCGTGGCCTACCTTGCCGATAATGGCCAGTACCACGTCTTTGGCGCTGATGCCCTCGGCCAGCTTGCCATTGACCGAAATGCGCATGGTCTTGGCGCGGCCCTGTTTCAGGGTCTGGGTCGCCATCACATGCTCCACTTCGGAGGTGCCGATACCGAACGCCAGCGAACCGAAGGCGCCGTGGGTGGCAGTGTGGGAGTCACCGCAGACGATGGTGGTGCCGGGCAGGGTAATACCGAGCTCGGGGCCCATCACATGGACTATGCCCTGATATTTGTGGTTGAGATCGTAGAGGCGAACCCCGAACTCTTTGCAGTTGTCGGCCAGCGTCTCCATCTGGATGCGGGCCATCTCGCCGGAGGCGGCGATGTCCTTGGTGGTGGTGGAGACGTTGTGATCCATGGTAGCCCAAGTCAGATCCGGGCGGCGCAGCTGGCGATTCATGGCGCGCAGGCCGTCGAATGCCTGCGGGCTGGTCACTTCATGCACCAGATGGCGGTCGATGTAGATGAGGGGGGTCTCCCCTTCCACTTCCCGTACCACGTGGGCGTCGAATACTTTCTGATAGAGGGTCTTGGCCATTGCTTCTCTCTTCCTTGTTCTCTGTTATGCGGCTCAGATCCGGGCGGCGATCTGGCTACCCATCTCGGACGTGCTCTGCACCGGATGGCGGGCGCTGGCCTGATGCAGGTCGGCGGTGAAGTAACCCTCGGCCAGGGTCTGGGCCACGGCCTGCTCAATGGCCTGGGCGGCAGCCTCTTGACCCAGGCTGTAGCGCAGCATCAGGGCGGCGGAGAGGATCTGGGCGATGGGGTTGGCAATCCCTTTGCCGGCGATATCCGGGGCCGAACCACCGGCCGGTTCGAACAGGCCGAAACCCGATTCGTTGAGGCTGGCGGAGGGGAGAAGTCCCATGGAGCCGGTGATCATGGCGCACTCGTCGGAGAGGATGTCACCGAACAGGTTGGAGCAGAGCAGCACGTCGAACTGGGACGGATCCTTGATGAGCTGCATAGTGGCGTTGTCGATATACATATGGTTCAGTTCGACATCGGGATAATCCTTGGCAACTTGCGTCACCACCTCACGCCACAGAATGGAGGAGGCGAGCACGTTGGCCTTGTCGATGGAGGTGACCTTGGCCTTGCGCACGCGGGCGGATTCGAAGGCTATCTTGGCGATGCGCTCGATCTCGAAGCGATGGTATACCTCGGTGTCGAATGCCTTCTCGGTGGGGCCTTCCCCTTCACGCCCCTTGGGCTGACCGAAGTAGATGCCGCCGGTCAGCTCGCGCACGCAGGCGATGTCAAAACCGCGATCGGAGATGTCGGCACGCAGCGGGGAGAACTGTTCCAGACCGGTATAGATACGGGCCGGACGCAGGTTGCAGAACAGCTTGAAGTGGGCGCGCAGGGGCAGCAGGGCGCCACGCTCAGGCTGATCGTTGGGTGGCAGATGTTCCCATTTCGGGCCGCCCACCGAGCCGAACAGCACGGCGTCGGCCGCTTCACAGCCAGCGATGGTGCTCTGCGGCAGCGGGGTGCCGTGGTTGTCGATGGCGATGCCGCCCACGTCGTGGCGATCATATTCGAAGGCAAAGCCGAACCTGGCCTGCACCTTTTCCAGCACCTTGACGGCCTCGGCCATCACTTCCGGGCCAATGCCGTCACCCGGCAATACTGCGATCCGATAACTGCTCATACACTCTCCATCCTGATATTGTCTTTGAGATCCCTCTGCCCGTTTTTCCCGACGCTGCGCGCGGTTCCCGGTTCAGACGTTCCCCGTCCTGATGTTGTCATTCCATGCCGTCTGTGTGGCTGCGAGTCCTGCTCAGACGGTTTCCGATTTGATGCTGTCATTCCATTCCGTCTGTTTGGTATCGAGTTCGGCTCAGACGGTTTCTGATTTGATGCTGTTATTGCGTTCCATCTGCTCGGCCACCTGATCGGCGCGCCAGATGCTGTTGATCACATGGAGCAGGGCATGGGCCGAGGATTCGATGATGTCGGTAGCCAGCCCCATGCCGTGGAATTTGCGCCCTTTGTACTCGGCGACGATATCGACCTGACCGAGGGCATCTTCCCCTTCGCCCTTGCTCTTGAGGGCATATTTATCGATGCGGATCTCATAGCCGGTGATGCGGTTGATGCACTGGTAGACCGCATCCACCGGGCCGTTGCCGGTGGCCGCTTCGCAAATCAGATCCTGACCCACCTTCAATTTGACCGAGGCGGTGGCCAGTACCGAACTGCCGCTCTGGACCCCGAGGTACTCCAGCTTGAAGTGCTCCGGCTCTTCGTGGATCTGGCTGAAGAAGGCCAGCGCTTCGAGGTCGTAGTCGAACACCTGCCCCTTCTTGTCGGCCAGGGTCAGGAACTTGCCGTAGAGGTGGTCGAGGTCGTAGCTGCTCTCGGCATACCCCATGGACTCCATCCGGTGCTTGATAACGTGACGGCCGGAGCGGGAGGTCATGTTGAGGTTGTTCTGGGTCAGGCCAATGCTCTCGGGAGTGATGATTTCGTAGGTATTTTTCGCCTTGAGCACCCCATCCTGATGGATGCCGGAGCTGTGGGAGAAGGCGTTGGCCCCGACGATCGCCTTGTTGGGCTGCACCGGCATATTGCACAGCTGGCTGACCAGCGTGCTGGTACGATGAATTTCGTTGTGGCGGATATTGGTTTGCACCCCGAGCAGGTCGGCGCGGGTTTTGAGGATCATCGCCACCTCTTCCAGCGAGCAGTTGCCCGCCCGCTCGCCGATGCCGTTGATGGTGCACTCGATCTGGCGGGCACCCATTTGCACCGCGCCGATGGAGTTGGCCACCGAGAGCCCCAGATCGTCGTGGCAGTGGACCGAGATGATCGCCTTGTCGATATTGGGGACCCGGTTGAACAGGGTGTGGATGATGCCGGAGAACTCGGTCGGTACCGTGTAGCCCACGGTATCGGGGATATTGATGGTACGGGCCCCCGCCTTGATGGCGGCCTCCACCATGCGGCAGAGATTATCGATCGGCGTGCGGCCCGCATCCTCGCAGGAGAACTCCACATCATCGGTGTAGCGCAGGGCGTGCTTGATGGCGCCGATCCCCATCTCCAGCACATCCTCGAAGCTCTTTTTCAGCTTGCTCTCCACATGGATGGAGGAGGTGGAGATAAAGGTATGGATGCGAAACGCCTCGGCGACCCGCAAGGCTTCGCCGGCGGCGTCGATATCCTTGGGCAAGGCGCGGGCGAGGGCGCAGACCCGGCTGTTTTTGATGTGGCGGGCGATGGTCTGCACCGATTGAAAATCGCCGGGAGAGGAGACTGGGAAGCCCACCTCCATGACGTCGACACCGAGTCGCTCCAGTGCCTGGGCGATCTGCAGCTTCTCCTTGACTGTCAAACTGGCCGCCAGGGCCTGCTCACCATCACGCAAGGTGGTGTCGAATATGATGACCCGATCTGACATGTGACTCCCCTCTTCCTAAGTTCGGTAACGTGCATCCTGCGGCGGCATAAAAAAACCCGTGCAGGGTGCACGGGTTTTTGTAAATTCCGGCTATGCCTTAGCCCGGCTACAAGGATCCCGCGCGAGTTAACGCGATTAGGGAGATTAGTAGTAGCGGGGTGGCGATACGCATGACGTTGTTATTCCTTCCAGTCGATAACGCTTTTACCAATATCGAGATTTTTATGCTGTGTCAACACGGAAGGTCAGGGGCAATCTGCTGACGTATTTAATCGGATTGTAAAGGATTGCAAATTTCCTTGTCCCATATTCGGCCCATGACCGATTATCTGGTCATTCCTGCTGTGCTCTATTCTCTGCACAACCAGATCGACTTATCAGCATTGGCTGAATTATCTGAGGTGTTAAATGGAAAAACGTAGACCTGGTCGTCCGGTCGGACGTTCTGACATTCGTGACAAGTTGCTTGCTGCCGCCCGTGAGCGTTTTCTCAATACTCCCTATAGCAAGGTGACTACACGCGAAATCGCGGAGCTTGCTGGCTCCAATCTGGCAATGATCCACTACTACTTCGGCAGTAAAGAGGGTCTTTACAAAGCTGTGCTGGGTGATGTGGCCGAGCCTCTCGACCATGCTTGGCAAGATGAGCACAGCAATCACAGCTTGAACGAGCTGCTCAACACCTACTATCAGGTGATGTCGCCCAACAGCGAGTTGACCTCGGCTATCTCCAGCGCATTGTCGACCGAGAAGAGCCCGGGCCGGGATTTTGTGCTGAGCCGTCTGCTGGAGCGTCAGCTGCCGCAGTTTGATGCCCTGCTGGAAACCATGAAGTCCAACGGCGAGCTGGGGGACGATCTGGACCCCGAGATGTTGAAGATCTCCTTCCTCAGCATGATGTGGCAGCCGTTTGTGATGAAAGATCTCTACGAGCAGGTGTTTGGCCTGAAAGTGGATGAGCACTTCATGGCCCGTCTGGCGGATCACAACTGTCGTCTGATGGAGACCGGCCTGCGCGGCAACCACTGATTTTGTCGCTACATCGAAATTAAAAAGGGCAATTAGGCCCTTTTTTCATAAATCTGTTATCCCTTGTTCAACGTCCTGTCATCCCGCCTTCCTACTCTGCAAGCAGAATTCAGGGAAGGAGGAGATATGAACAAGATCCAGCAATGGGACCTTCAGGTGTGCCGGGTCTGCCTGCTTCACGGTTACAACCGGCAGCAGGCGAGGGTGAGTCGTCTCATTTCCCGCACCGGTGATGGCCCGCTTTACGCCGTGCTGGCCGCCTTGCTCTGGTGGCTGGGGGAGGCAGAGCGTGAACTGGTTCGACTGGCGCTGCTTGCCTTCGCCATCGAACTGCCCCTCTATCTGCTGCTGAAAAACAGCCTGAAACGGCAACGGCCAGTCGGTTTGCCGGTCTTTATCACCCCTTCCGATCGCTACAGCCTTCCCTCCGGCCATACCGCCGCAGCCTTTCTGATGGCCACCATACTGGCCACCGGTTTTCCGCTCTGGGCACCCCTGCTGTTTGGCTGGGCGGCACTGGTGGGGGCATCCCGGTTGCTGCTCGGGGTACACTACCTGAGCGATCTGGTAGCCGGTGCTCTGCTGGGGGGCGCTTGCGCCGTGCTGGCGCTCGGCTGGAGCCATTCATGAGGATACTGTTCGGGGTGCAGGGCACCGGCAACGGCCACATCAGTCGCAGTCGCACCCTGGCGCGGGCGCTGCGCACGGCAGGGGTCGAGGTGGATTATCTCTTTAGCGGCCGCTCCGCCGACTGCTACTTCGACATGGAGGAGTTTGGCGCCTACCGCGCCTTTCCCGGCCTCACTTTTGTCAGTCACGAGGGGCGAGTTTCTCCGTGGCGCACCCTGCAAGCCGCCTCGCCGCTCACCTTCTGGCGGGATCTGCGGTCTCTCGACTGCAGCGAATACGATCTGGTGGTGAGCGACTTTGAGCCGCTGACCGCCCACGCCGCCCGCCGCTATGGCAAGCCAAGCCTCACCGTCAGCCATCAGGCCAGCTTCAACTGGCCCATCCCGCGCTGGGGGGAGAATGGGATCAGCCGTCAGCTGATGCGCCACTTTGCCCCAGTGGATCAGCCGCTCGGGCTGCACTGGTTTCACTTCGGCCACCCCTTGCTACCACCGGTGATCGACCCCATCGCCGCCGCGCCGGATAACGGCGAGATCCTGGTCTATCTGCCGTTCGAGCAGAGCGAGGCGATCGCAGCCCTGTTGTCGCGCTTTGGTCAGCAGCGCTTCGTCTGCTTTCATCCCGCCATTCGCACCCCGAGCCAGTGGCGCAACCTGCGCTTCGAACCGCCGTCGCGGCAAGGATTTATCGCCGTGCTGGCCGGTTGTCGCGGCGTCATCTCCAACGCGGGTTTCGAGCTCGCTTCCGAGGCGCTCACCCTTGGCAAGAAGCTGCTGGTCAAGCCCCTTGTCGGCCAGTTCGAGCAGCTGTCCAATGGCAAGACTCTGGAGATGATGGGGCTGGCGACCCTGATGGATGTGCTCGATGCCAATCTGGTGCGTACCTGGCTCGACAGCGCCTCGCCGGGTGCGGTCTGTTACCCCGATGTGGCGGGGGAGTTGGCCCGCTGGCTGGCTGCGGGTGCTGACGAGAGCGTGGCCTCTCTGTCTCGTCGGCTCTGGGCTCGCACCCTGTTTCCGGAGGAGGTGAGTGATCGCCTGAGCGAGCTGGATGGGGGAGAGCGTTTATCCGCTGGCTGGTTATCGCAAGTGAGCGTTGTTGACTAGACTGAAAGGCGACCCCACCAAGGAGAGGATGGAGCAAATGCGCTTTACCAATGAAAACGGCGAAGTCATGAACCTGGCTGACAATCTAACCCTGCACGAACTGCTCGATATGGGCGTCAGCATTTCTGTCAGTGAAGAGACAGATCCGGATCAGCAGATCTGGCTGGCAGAGCCGGATCAGGACAACTGAATCATCATCCGGCATCAAGCCCACCGCTGAACGGTGGGCTTTTTTGTGGCTGTTTTTCTCCTCTGCGGAATGATCCACTGGCCATTCCCCGACATCCTTCCCTTTTGTCTCATGGTCGCAGCGGCAAGTCATTGAATGTTAATAGCTGGTTGAAATGTATGACTGTTCTGGTCAGATAAAGCCGTGGACAAGCGTTATGAAGCGGGTTAAGTTGTTTTTTCACCCGATTTTCGGGTCAATGATGGAAAAATCCTTTTTTTCTACTGTCGACGGGGCTGAATTGGGCCGATCTGCATTCAGATAACAACAAGAAACGGATCGGGCCGTGCCGGGAAGCACGGCATCGTCGGCGGGATTCGCTAAACGGAGCAAAGCCTGGAGGGCTTTATCATGGAGATGTTATCAGGCGCCCAGATGGTGGTTAGAGCGCTGGAAGATCAGGGAGTTGAGCACGTCTTCGGCTACCCTGGTGGCTCAGTGCTCGACATCTATGACGCTCTCTTCGAAAACGGCAAGATGGAGCATGTCTTGGTGCGGCATGAGCAAGCCGCGGTTCACATGGCGGACGGTTACGCCCGTTCCACCGGCAAGGTGGGGACTGTGCTGGTGACCTCGGGCCCGGGAGCGACCAACTGCATTACCGGTATTGCCACCGCCTATATGGATTCCATTCCGCTGGTGATCCTCTCCGGCCAGGTGCCGACCAGCATGATCGGGGAGGATGCGTTCCAGGAGACCGACATGATCGGTATCTCCCGTCCGGTGGTCAAGCACAGCTTCCTGTGCAAGAAGGCGAGCGATATTCCCGAGGCCATCAAGAAGGCCTACTACATTGCCGCCAGCGGCCGCCCGGGGCCGGTGGTGGTGGATCTGCCCAAAGATGTGCAGAACCCGAAAGAGAAATTCCCCTACCAATATCCCGAGACGGTCTCTCTGCGCTCCTACAATCCGACCAAATCCGGTCACAAGGGTCAGATCAAGCGAGCTGCCAAGCTGCTGGTGGATGCCCAGCGCCCGGTGATGTACGTGGGCGGCGGTGCCATCAATGCCAACGCGGATCATCTGGTGACCAAGCTGGCGGAGCTGCTGAATCTGCCGGTGACCACCACCCTGATGGGGTTGGGGGCCTTCCCCGGCACCCATCCGCAATTTATCGGCATGCTGGGGATGCACGGTACCTTCGAAGCCAACAAGACCATGCACAATGCGGATCTTATCTTCGCCGTGGGGGCCCGCTTCGATGACCGCGTAACCAACAACGTGGCCAAGTTCTGCCCCGATGCCACCGTGGTCCATATCGACATCGATCCCACCTCCATCTCCAAGACGGTACAGGCCCATGTGCCCATCGTCGGTTCGGTGGAAACCGTGCTTGAGCAGATGCTGGAAGTGGTCCGCGAGTGTGGCTTCGATAACGACA
Source organism: Aeromonas sp. 600527 (assembly GCF_049175415.1). Classification (NCBI taxonomy): domain Bacteria; kingdom Pseudomonadati; phylum Pseudomonadota; class Gammaproteobacteria; order Aeromonadales; family Aeromonadaceae; genus Aeromonas; species Aeromonas sp. 600527. The sequence goes on from NZ_JAAKVA010000017.1 coordinate 19,773, forward strand.
AGGAGGCGCTGGCGGACTGGTGGAACCAGATCAACCAGTGGCGCTCCCGTCACTGCCTGGCTTACGAAAAATCGTCCACCCAGATCAAGCCACAGCAGGTGATCGAGACTCTCTACAAGGTGACTCAGGGGCAGGCGTTCGTCGCCTCCGACGTCGGCCAGCATCAGATGTTTGCCGCTCTCTACTACCCGTTTGCCAAACCGCGCCAGTGGATCAACTCAGGGGGGCTCGGCACCATGGGCTTCGGTATTCCGGCCGCCATGGGGGCCCAGTTTGCCAACCCGGATGCGGTGGTCTGCTGCGTCACCGGCGACGGCTCGGTGCAGATGAATATTCAGGAGCTCTCTACCTGCATGCAGTACGGGGTGCCCATCAAGATCATCTCCATCAACAACCGTGCGCTGGGCATGGTCAAGCAGTGGCAGAAGATGTTCTACGGCGGTCGTCACAGCCACTCCTACATGGAGTCCCTGCCGGACTTCGTCAAACTGGCGGAAGCCTACGGCCACGTCGGTATCGCGGTGAGCGATCCGGCCGAGCTGGAGAGCGCCATGGAGAAAGCCTTCGCCATGAAGGATCGGCTGGTGTTCATGGATATCTCGGTCGACCCGGATGAGCACGTCTATCCGATGCAGATCAAGTTTGGCGCCATGGATGAGATGTGGCTGAGCAAGACGGAGAGAACCTGATGAGACACATCATTTCAGTACTGCTGGAGAACGAATCCGGCGCCCTGAGCCGCGTGGTGGGTCTCTTCTCCCAGCGCGGCTACAACATCGAGACCCTGACGGTGGCGCCGACCGAGGATCCCACCCTGTCGCGCATGACCATAGTCACCATGGGGGACGAGCGGGTGCTGGAGCAGATCCAGAAGCAGCTGCACAAGCTGGTGGATGTGCTCAAGGTGTGCGACCTGAGCGAAGGGGAGCATATCGAGCGGGAGATCGCGCTGGTCAAGGCGCGCGCCGCCGGTGGGGCCCGTGACGAGCTGAAACGGCTGGCGGATATCTTCCGTGGCCAGATCGTCGACGTCACCCCCGAGCAGTACACGGTACAGCTGGTGGGCACCAGCGAGAAGCTGGATGCCTTTATCAAGACTGCCGCCCAGACCAACGAGATCATCGAAGTGGTGCGCTCCGGCGTCTGCGGCATCTCGCGGGCGGACAAGGCGCTGCGGCCCTGATGGCTGGCGGGACAGCTGATGATGCGTCAGCTGCCACAGAGTGAAAGAAAAGAGGGCTCTGCGGAGCCCTTTTTGTTTGGTTTTTCTTTACGAGGGGAGGGGGGATGTTCGGTATTCATGATCTTGCACTGTTTATGGTCTCGGGGTTGCTGCTCAATATCATGCCGGGGCCCGACTCCCTGCTGGTCATGCTGCGCAGCGGCTCGCAAGGGTGGCGTGCCGGTTCGGTCGCGACGTTGGGCATTGGCACCGGTGTCATGGTGCATGTGCTGGCGGCGGCCCTCGGTCTGTCGGCCCTGCTTAGCGCCTCGGCCGAACTGTTTGCCCTTATCAAGCTGGCTGGCGCCATCTACCTCATCTATCTGGGGTTCTCCCTGCTGCGCCAGCAGGCTACGGGTGCAATGGAGAGAGGGGCCACCCTGCCAGCCCTCTCCTATGGTCAGATTTACCGGCAGGGGGTGCTGACCAATGTGCTCAACCCCAAGGTGGCGCTCTTTTTCCTCGCCTTCGTGCCTCAGTTCATCGCACCGGATGCCCCCGACAAGGCGTTCGCCTTTATCCTGCTCGGTTGCATCTTCAATCTGGGCGGTATCATCTGGTGTCACCTGCTGGTCTTTACCACCGTCTATGCCAGCCACAGGGTGCGGTTGTCACAGCGTCTCGGTCGCTGGCTCAATCGGGGCATCGGCACCCTGTTTGTCGGGCTCGGGATCAAGCTCGCCAGCGACTAGCGCGCGGCTTTCTGACCTGGGGCAGATTATCATGCGCCGCGCTGTGATATGGTCGGCAGTCAGCTGCGGGGCCAGCCCCGCTCTCTCTTTTTCAGGTCAGCCCCACTGGCCGCAGCAGCGAGATCCCTTGCCCAGATGAACATCGCCCGGCTCAAGAACTTTACCGAGATTGTGAAGAACAACTTCAACATCTCGGCGACGGCGGAGAAGCTCTACACCTCCCAGCCAACCCTCAGCAAGCAGATGAAGATGCTGGAAGATGAGCTGGGGCTCGCCCTCTTTACCCGCAAGGGGAAGAATCTGGTCGGCTTGACCAGCGCAGGCGAGCAGGTGATGGAGCTGGCCAAGGGGGTAGTGGCGCAGGTGGAGCAGATCAACCAGCTGTCGCTCGGGGAGCAACTGGCTACCAGCGGGGTGCTGCGTATCGCCACCACCCACACCCAGGCGCGCTACAAGCTGCCAGCGGTGATTACCGAGTTCAGCCGTCGTTATCCCGATGTGGCGATCCAGCTCCATCAGGGGGCACCTGCCCAACTGGCTCAGATGGTGCAAAGCGGCGATGTGGATATGGCGATCGCCACCGAGTCCATGTATTTGTTCGACGAGCTGGCCGCCGTCCCCTGTTATCGCTGGGGGCGCAGCGTGGTGGTGCCCCATGGTCATCCGTTGATCGACTGTCAGCCGCTGTCGATGGCGGATCTGGCCCGCTACCCCCTCATCACCTATGTGTTCGGCTTTACCGGCCGCTCCAAGATGGACAAGGCTTTCAGCCGCCACGGTCTGTCGCCGAAAATCGTGCTGACCGCCACCGATACCGACGTGATCAAGCATTACGTCCGGCTCGGGATGGGGGTCGGGGTGATTGCCAGCGTGGCCTTCGATGAGGGGGACAGGGAGGATCTGGTGAGCCTCAATATCGATCACCTGATCGCTTCGAGCGCCACCCATATTTGTTTGCGCAAACATGCTCACCTGCGCGACTACATGTATGACTTTATCCACCTCTACGCCCCCCATATCAGCCGGGAGACGGTGCAGCTGCACCTTATCAACCAGCCGCCCGCCGCCAATATGGGGGAGTTGCCGTGGCTCTAGCCGCGGGTTGTTATCGTACACAGAGCAAAAATACAGAGACAAAAAAAGAGAGGCCGTGGCCTCTCTTCTGTTTTTTCAGGATGCGTGATTAAGCGCTGCGGGTCGCCAGATTGATAAAGATCTGGGCTCCGACCAGCAGGCAGTCGTCATCGAGGTAGTAGGGGTTGGCATGCAGATAGTTGCAGATCCCCTTGGCCTGACAGCCGCTGCCGAGGAAGAACATGGCACCCTTGCGGCCACGGCAGGCGTTGACCATGTAGCTGAAATCCTCGCTGCCGGTCATCGGCTGACCCTGAGCATTGATCCCCTCAGAGGGCAATACGTCGGCGGCTGCTTGCAGCAGGCGGGCGCAGGCATCGGCGTGGTTCTCGACCGCTGGATACCCTGCATAGACCATCTTGGTCTTGAAGCCGCGCAGTTCGCTCTGGGCCACGATCTCCTTGAAGCTGTTCTTCAGGATCTGGTCGGTTTCGGCATCCATGGCACGGATGGTGCCGCGCGCCTGCACATGGTCGGCGATGGCGTTGGGGATGGTGCCGCCGTTGATCATGCCGCAGCCAAATACGGCCGGGCTGAACGGACTGGTGCGCTTGGCGACGATGTAGTCCATATCCTCGATGATCCGCACCGCTTCGCGGATGGCATCCAGCCCCTTGTGGGGGGTGGAACCGTGGGCGGAGATGCCATGCACATCCAGCGTCCAGGCGGAGCCCCAGGAGGACATCACACCGTGGTTGAACTTGATGGTGCCGGTCTCCATGGCGCCGTCGTTATGGAGGGCATAGACCTCGTCCACCCCCTTCATGCAGCCCAGTTCGACCATCTTCTCGGCGCCCGGTACCCGCATATCCTCTTCCGCCATCTGAAAGATAAAGCGGACGTTGTACTGCAGGCGATCGCGGTTGGCTGCCAGAAACCTGGCTGCGGTCAGGGAGATCGCCATATGGGAGTCGTGACCACAGTTGTGAGCCATTCCCTCGTGGGTCGACTTGAACGCAACGTCGCTCATGTCGTGCATCTCGAGGCCATCCATGTCGGCACGGAAGGCGATGGTCGGCAGCACAGGGTCAACCACCAGATCGCCGTGGAAACCGGTGAAGCCCGGGTAGTCGGTGAGACGGTAGCCAAAGCCTGCCATCAGCTCGCGGCAGTAGGCCGAGGTCTTGAACTCGACGCCGGAGGCTTCCGGAATGGTGTGCAGATGGTGGCGCACTTCCTGACTGAAGTCGCGCAGGGCCAGCAGGGCCGGTTCAATGTGGATGTTGTTCATCAGATGATCCCTTGGATGGAGAAGCCGAGCTGGGCCACCAGCGAGGCGCCGAAGAAGCAGCAGGTGGAGACGATCATGAAGATCAGGATCACTTTCCAGGACATCTTCTTCAGCTCTTCCAGTTGACCGCCCACCGAGAGACCGGCAAAGGCCAGCAGCGGTACGCAGCAGGAGAGGAAGGAGATCTTGGCTACGGCGTCGATAAAGAGGCCGCGCACCGGGGTCTCCGGCAGGCAGATGAGAATGCCGATGATGGTGGCATAGGCAAACGCCGGCAGGGAGGAGGGCAGATAGCGCTTGGCAATCAGCGAAGCGAACACCACCAGCGACATGGCGACGAAGCTGTCACCCATCAGCCAGAGCGGGGTGCCGGTGGTCAGGGTCTGGGTGAACATGGCCAGCAGGATCGCCAGAAAGACGAACCGCATATCCATTACGATGCTTTTCATGCTTTCTCTCCTTTGGCAGTCAGGGCATAGATTTTTTCAGCGAGCGGCAGACCCAGATAGGTAAGGGAGAGGGCGCCGAGGGCAGACGAGAGCAGATTCGAGGCTGCCGCGATACTCAGCACCTGCTGAGCCAGTGCTTCGTCGAGACCGTTGATCAGGGCGCCGGAAGCGGCACTCAGCATGGAGCCTGAGCCCACGCCGGAACCGGCGGCCAGTGCCAGCGGGTGCAGGCCGGTGAGCGGGGCGATACTGCCCAGCACGCTGAACCAGAGGGTGCCGATGACGGAGCCGCACAGGTAGATGGCCAGCACACCGATGTACTCCTGAGAGCCGGTGCCGAACTTGCCCTGAATTACCGCAACGGACGGCTCACGGCTGATGGAGGAGCAGGCCCCGATGGCGCGGCGGCCAAAGCCGAACTTCACCGCCAGCGGAATGGCGATCAGGATCGGCAGCAGGTTGCCAATCTCCTGCAGGAACAGCGGCACGCCGACGCTCAGGATCATCTTCAGGTTGGGGATGATCATCCCCGCGTACTGGGTACCCAGGATCAGCAGGCTGAAGCCCACCATCTTGCCGCAGAAGCCCTCTTCTTTTTCGGTGAAGAGCTGCTTCCAGCCGGGGATGCGATCCTTGACCGGTTTGGCGGAGACAATCATGCCGATGATCACGGCAAAGAGCATCGGCAGGATCGGGATGATGGCGATGCCGATCTTGATCTCCTGTTTGCCTATCAGGTACTGGGCCACAAAGATCAGCATGGCGGTTGCCAATATGCTGACCGTGACCGTCTTGAGGGGGCTGGTTTGCTTCATAGTTTTTTCTCTTGTTATTCCCATGTGTGGCCATCGTCAGGATTGTCCAGACCGATGATGGGGGCATGATAGGGAGGGGCGCGGGGGATGAATGTGACCTTCATCAAGCTGGCCATATGGCATTTTTTCATGGGGTATGCCCTTTAACCCTATGGATACCAAGGGTTAAATGCCGTTAACAGAACGTCAGCATTGGCAGGACAAGATACGCAAACAGGAGGGAGATGGTGACACCGCCCTGCAGGGCGGTGACGCGTATCAGACGGGCGTTTTGAGCCGTGCACTGCGCAGCAGCAGGGGCAGTTGGTAGAGCACCAGGGCGCCGAGCACCAGTCCGGCTCCGGCCAGTTTGGCGCCGCCGAGGGGTTCGCTATAGAAGAGGGTGCTCAGGATCAGCGTCCAGACCGGTTCCAGCAGCATCATCAGGGCTGCGTGAGCGGTAGTCATCTTGCTCAGTGCATGGGTGAGCAGCCAGTAGCGCAATGTGGTGGCGATCAAGACGCTCGCCGCAAACCAGCCCCAGACGCCGTGGCTGACACCGGCCTCGGGCCACTGCTCGGTCAGCAGGGAGAGCAGGGTGCCGAGCAGACCGGTCATCGCCAGCTGAATGCAGGTGAGCCAGGTGGGGGCAATGGATTGGGCAAAGTGGCGATGGACGGCAAGCTGGATGCCGAGGGTGGTGGCCGCCGCCAGAAACCAGAACAGCGAGAGCGACACGCCCCAGTGGGTGCAGCTGGAGAGCAGCAGCAAACCGGCGATGGCAATGGGCAGGGTGAGCCAGTAGTGGCGGCCGGGTTTGGCCCGAAAGGCTGCCCATGCGGCCAGCGGGGCCATCAGGGTCGCAACGCTCATGATAAAGGCGCCGCTGCCGAGCGCATCGCTCTGGCTGATGGCGGTGACCCACAGCAACAGGCTGGCGCCAAGCAGGGTGCCACAACCGGCCGCTCGCACCATCTGGGCTCGGCTCGGTGGTGGCTCGCGCAACCAGGCCAGGGGGAGCAAAAGCAGGGCGGCCAGCAGAAAGCGGCTGCCGATAAAGGCGGCGGGCGGCAGTTCGCGGATCGCCTCTTTCGAGAAGAGCCAGCCAGCGGCAGCCAGCAGGGTGACCAGTACCATCAGCAGCAGGGGCGTGCGGTTCATAGCGCTTGAAGTAGGGAAGTGGGAAGGGGAGCATAAAGAAAGGCGCCGGGTATTGCTACCCGGCGCCTTTCATCTTTGCCCTGTTCCGCTTGTGCGGCATCAGGCCAGCAATCAGTTCATGCCGTATTATCACACCATCTGTCTAATACTGTTTTATGCGGCCAAAAAATTTAGTCTATCCATCTGATTTATATCTTTAAAGTGACATTTATTGTCTAAAGTCATCTTAAGGTATATAAGACAAGTGTGGGTTCAAGTGTGGGTTCAAAATGGCAATCTCAGATTCAAAACTCAAAGCAATGCTGCGTGGTCACGATGATGATACACCCAGAAAGGTTGCAGACAGGGATGGGCTATCTGTTCTGTGGAGGAATAGCGGAAAAGTCAGCTTTGTGTACCGCTATCGAATTTTAGGCAAGGCAAAAAATCTGACTCTGGGATCCTATACCGGCCAAGAGGGGGGGCTGTCGCTTTCCGAGGCAAGGAAAAAGGCGGCGCAATGTCGAGCTTGGTTGGAAGAGGGCAATGATCCCGCCTTGATGACTAGGATCGGAAAAGATGAAAGGCTTAAGCCTGTCACGGTTAAAGATGCACTTGAGTATTGGCTCTGCCATCACGCCGATAAGAAAAGGTTGAACAGTGAGAAGCATCGCCAGCAATTTGCTAAGTGGGTCTATCCCCGTATCGGAGATCTTCCTTTGTCAGATTGTGATACTCGTCACTGGTTGAGCGTCTTTGACGAATACTCGAAGGTAGCACCTGTGGCTAGTGGGTATTGTTTCCAAAACTGTAAGCATGCTCTGAAGTTTTGCCGTGTCAGACAGTTTGCAGTGAGTAATGCATTGGATGACTTGACCGTCGCTGATGTTGGGCAAAAAGCAAGTAAGCGAGATAGGGTTCTGACGCTAGAAGAACTGCGAACACTATGGGATTGGGCTGAGAAGCTAGGTCCGTATTGCTACTACGGAAATTTGGCCAAGATTCTATTGTCGTTCGGTGCAAGAACTCAAGAAGCTCGGCTATCAGCACCCGAAGAATGGAATCTAGCCGAAGGTACATGGACAGTACCAGCGTCTAACTCAAAAACAGGTAATAAAATCGTGAGACCAATACCTGATTTTATTCGGCCGACGATAGACGCCTTGCTGAAAGCAGCCGCCGCACAGTCATCCCCATACTTGCTAGGGGAACTCAAGCGACCAGAAGCGGTAAGTCAGTGGGGAAGGGGGATTTGGAAGCGGCTCGGGCATAGCGCCCCCTGGACATGGCACGATCTGCGAAGGAGCTTAGCGACCCGCCTTAACGAGGCTGGGATTGCCCCCCATGTCGTGGAACAAATTCTAGGTCATGCCCTACCTGGTGTAATGGCTCACTATGTTCATACGGTTCGGTTACCGGAACAAAAAATGGCTCTGGAGTTATGGGGAGGTATTTTGAAACCATCAGAAAAACCGGCAAATAATATTGTGCATCTACAAGTGGGATAGGGGAGTACAGCAGCTCTTTTCTTAAATTCGATTTTTAGACTGTGCCTATGGAGGTTACATCGAGTGTACCCTCCATTTTTACCCAGCCTGTACAGCCATGCTGGCCATGTTAGCCGCAGTTACAGAGCTGGAGCCTGTAGGCCACACTCTATCGGCATGGCCTTATCTATTTAGACGAGGAACTCATCCAGCTGACGACCTTGTTCGAGTTGTTCAGCCAAGAACTTGGGTGTGCGGCCCTGACCGGTCCAGGTATGCTCCACCCCATTCTTGACGTAACGGTATTTCGGAGGACGAGGGGCTCGTTTAGCTTTTTTGTCGATTGCAGCAAGTAGTTCAGCTGGATCAATTCCAGCCTTGTCCATCAGCGTTTGGAACTTAGCCAGCTTTTGCTCGTGTGCTGTCGGCTTAGTTTTACCCTGTTGCGTCGAGTTGAGAACCCACCCTTTTTGTGCTCCTTTACCAAAGGTGCGAATTTTTTTGCCACTTGATAGTGTAGTATCTGCATAAGCAAGTACATCTTGAATAAACAAGTCGTGAATATCATTAAGCATTTTTTGTTGATTCGTAGCCGTTTGAAGGTTAATGCGGCTTCGTGTACCTCGATACGAAAACACATCTCCATTTTTAATCTTTTCCCGCCACATCTCACCGATTGACTCCATGATATTAAAATGTTTGCTCCAGTTCTCTTTTAAAAATAAAATCACATGCAGGTAATATCCCCTGATGGAGCAGTAATCCACCTTCCATATATAACCATCAATGTATTTCACTATGGGGTTTTTAGCACCATTTCGAAACACTGCATTTCTGCCGGTACGTAGCATCATTAGCCTGTAGTCATTTACCTGAGAGGGTGTTTTCAATCTCAATTTCAACGCCTTTTCAAACTTAATGTCATACTCATCATCAAACGGGCAATTGAACCCAAGGCAAAAGCGTATGGCATGAACGCTACCATTTTTCATGATGGCATTAGCGTGCTCCATCACTGAATTCACGTTCTCCTGCACATTAAATAGTCGTTTACTGGTTGCTTTTTTATAGGCTGGTTGATTGAATATCAAATTAAATCGGTTAACGAATGCAGTAATCAAATCTATCGAAAAGTAATTTTCAAAGTCACAGCTATTTGTTATATCTATTCTGTTTGCATTAACAGTGTTGACGAAAAGCGACACCGCTGGATGCACATTGAAGTGTTGCAAAAAATCATCATGTCCCAAAATGGCGCTCACATTCATTTTCAACAAATGCCTTATTCTCTCCTTTATATTTCTTTTTTGTGCCTTGGTGAATACACGCCGTTGATTTACATTTTCTATTTGCACGTTACTTTGAATATCTGAGTTCAAATCTTCCAGACTGTTGTATGTCTCGAGTCGGCGACCAATCCGAGGGGGTGTGTGAAAATTAAATTCTCTGATAGAGGAGATAAAGCACAGAATGTCATATATGCAAAGAAATGTATCATAGTCGACTGTCAAAAATTTTTTGTCACTGTACACTGCATCAGATGATTTGTTTTCCGCTATAAATATATCTATCTCGGCATTGTTACCTGCACTCAATCCTTTTTCACCTAATCCCTCTCGTAAAAATGCACCATGTATGTTTGTCCTTGTCCGCTTGGCGGCGGCAATCCATGCATTATTGCAATCATATATTGCATAGGGTCTCGATATATTGGGCTCACTTTTTTTCTCATTCTTTTTTTTGGGGCTTCTTCTGCGTGAGGGTTTTAAGTGTGCTTTAGGGGATGCTACTTCTCCCTCATTGGATGAGCTGCCCGCGGAGAGTGAATTACTGGATGTAAGCCTATCATCTTTACTCTCTGGCTTTCTAATACTAACTCTTCGTTGGTTTTTTGCCACTTCTCCAATTTCGCGCGCCAACTTACTTTTTACTTTTTTAGCCATCTCTTCACCGCCACTCAAACAGACAATATCAAAGTAATTAAAGTGCAGGATAGCGCATTACCTCAAGGTAAGTCACGCTTGTTGACATTATTTCAACCAGCATCACATGCAAGAGCCTTAGGTATCTTTTGGTATAACATGATTGCAGTTGACAGGTTGTGTGGAATGGTCGTTTTACATGGTGTGTGCCACCGAATGGCTATCAAAAAAACCACTCAAAACCCAGATGGAGTGGTACGTGAAGCAATGCCTGACATGCTTCCATGCAATGCTAAATAGTTGCTGGCTACAATGTAATGTTTTTATTGGGCTCTAACCCGCTAGAGCTAATCATGTGTTTTTTAACGGGCCCGCTCTTCTGATGAAACAACCCACTACATCATCAGGAGTACACACCATGAACAACACCATCAAAGTCCTGCGTATCAAGGACCTCACCAACAAGATTGGCATGGCCAGGTCTACTATCTATGACTGGCTTAATCCCAAGTCTCCTCGTTATGACGAGACATTCCCCAAACCCTTCAAGATAGGTCAGTCCTCTATTGGCTGGTTTGAGCACGATGTTGATAGCTGGCTTATTCGTAAAAGCCAGTCTTGAATGCATTTTTCCATCCCTAGTGAGCTCCATAACTTCCAGCGTTATAAATCCTACCTTGATAGGCTCATGGGTTAGGGAAATAGCCATCACCTCTTATATATGTTTTTTGATATTTTCGTAGGTGAGGCAGACGTATCACGTTTAGGTTTATTTATTATTTAACATCACTACCATTCATTAAACATCACTTCTATTCAATACTATTCCTACGCTATGTACAGCCACCCATATACAACCAATAACCATTACCACTATCGCGTACCATTACACCACTCCCATGTGGTGGTCATGCTACCACCAGCATAGTTAGCCAATACCACTCCACCAATCGCCCCTATATACGCGTGTGTCTATAACACAGCGTAGGGTTACTCCTGCCTAAGCGAGGCCACCATGTTTAATTCAGTCAGACTATTAGATATCCTATCCATAACAGACCAGCTCCAAAATACAACGCTTCCTATTGTCAGGGCTGTTAATTCAGCCCCTGGTAAGTCACGCATCACTTGCATTGACCGTAGGCTATCAACCCAACTGTTTAATGCGTTGGATACAGTGTGTGATTATTTTTATTGTCATGAGGAGGTATCGTCAGCGCATCCAACGGTAGCGCTATTCCTAACGTATATGCGAGAGGTTTATGGATTGCACCTCATCCATGAGCGATATCTTGATAGTGATGTCGGTGACGAATTAGCCAGGGATCTCAATAACGCGCTGTATGCGTTTATAAGAGAGCTCAAGAGTAAGGCGCACCGTAAGTGCCTCAAGAACCTTAAACGCGTTGAAAGTCGCAATCAGCTCAGTATAGCGACGTATGTTAATAGCCTATTCGACCAGCATGCCAAGCTATTAGTCATCCGATTGGATATCGGCTATCACGAAGACTACTACGACCAGCTCACGTTAGACCTCGTGACAAATGACCGGAATGGTTACCTTCGAGAAATACAGAGAAAATATCCTGCATTGGTAGGCTATATCTGGAAACTGGAGTACGGGGTTGATAGACGTTTCCATACCCACATTACGTTCATTTTTAATGGGGCTGTACACCAACGAGATATCTCGCTGAGTAGAGCGCTGGGGGATCTGTGGGAGGATATAACCGACAATAGCGGGGTCTATTACAACTGCCAAGTCAGGCGGGAGGAATATCAACGATGGGGCACTGATGGGATTGGGATGGTTCACTACAGCGATACAACCAAGCGCATAAACCTGATTAATGCGCTGAGTTATCTGACCAAGTTGGATACGCAAGTATTGGCGGTATTGCCAGCCGGACGTCGGACCTTCGGGCGCATGGAGAGACCATCGCGCCAACCTCGCCTTGGCAGACCACGGTTATTGTTCTGTCGGTTTGATTGAAAAAGATCTCAGATAGATATTATCAAGGGAGAGTAAACAGATATCGCTGTGAAGCTGCTTGGGAGCGCCATCGCGGCCTCCCAAGTTATTGACCCTGGCATCGGGTGTCAGTCAGTCACAGATGCGCACTGCGAGCTGTTAAGACGCCAGTCGTGCCACCAGCTTATCAACCACCTCCAGCACCAGCTCTCTGTCAGCTGTCTCGAGTTTGGCCAACTGCTGGCTGAGCACAATGCCTTGTTCGGTAGGGCGGTTGCTGGTCTCACGCAGGAAGTCTGCAAGCTCACAGCCAAACAGCTGAGCCAACTGTGCCAAGCGCACTACGGTCGGCACCACGAGACCTCGCTCCATCCGGGAGACGGCTTCCATCCCTATATCCAAGTTTACTGCCACTTGCTCCTGAGTTAGCCCCGCCAGCTGGCGTTGACGTCCAATCGCTTTGCCCACGCTCTTGGCCAGCTCTTCAGAGTTGATGTTTGTCATACGTCCTCCAGTCAACCCTAATAGTTGACTATGGACTTTCATTGACATTAAGGACCCTTTGCGATGAGGATCACCCCATTAGATCTAATTCATTGAAATAGTCACCCCAACATCGAAAGGAGTTCGACACGACCTAACCTCAACCCATCCCCTTGGTGGCATTTGGCTATCAGCCAGCACCACCATTAACCCATTACGTTTACAACCGTTAGTCCGACAGGCTCGCCTCGTCGGTCGGGCATCCCTTTGCCATTTTATTAAGGAGAGATCATGAATCGCACACTGCTTTATCCTTTGCTGCTGGCCTCTGGCTTATCACTGAGTGCCTGCAATGCAGAGTCTGCCGATGGCCCAGAATTCAATCTAGACGTGGAGTACACCGCTATTGGACGGCCTCAGATCGTCGTCACCTCGCTCAACGATCAAGTCACTATTCAGAAAGTGCTGATTAATGGCGGCAAGAGTAAATGCCGGGTGATGCTGCGCAGTGACTTGATGGGTTCGGTGGGAGGAACCTATTTCCCACTCAAGCTCAATTACACCGAAAGCTGGCGGCTGGTCATGACCGAGCCGTGCCGATTGAGGGAGGTCACCCTCTTCACCAATCTGGGCAATGCCTCTTACACCATTGAATAAGTCGTCTGGAGAGTGACATGACAGAAAGAATCAAGCTGGCACTGTGGTGCACATGGTTATCGCTGTTTGCCTTACCAACCTGGGCTGAGCCCCAGTTCACGGTGCCAACGGTCACTAAGCGGGTACCGGCCAACATTGAGGGCAGACTCAATTTCGCCAGCATGCAGTTTTGGATAGAGACCTCGAAAGGGGAACGCATCATGTTGATGCCGCTGGATGAAGATGAGCCAAGGCTCATACCCAGTGTCAGCCTGCCGGTTGCCCTGAACGGTTTTATGCTCACCTATTCAGATGGCAGTCGTTACTTCGAGCCTTCCTTTGCACCTGCGTCAGCTGCCTCAAGTACCACGTCATTTACCATCGTGAAAAATGGTGATGACAGCATCGAGATCCGGCATGGGGGTGAGGTGCTGCTGCGCACCGATGAATATGACGCCATCAAACTCACGCACAGTTTGCAGTTGGCCAACGGGCAGGCGGTCTTGTTTGAGCTGCACAGTGGCGGAGTGGCATGCCCGGTGCTCTACCAGTTGGCTGTCGCTCAGACTGGTGTGCTGACCATGCTATCACCGCCTTTTGGTACCTGTAGCGACGAAGGCAAGCTGACCCCCGACCCCAACGGTTTCACCCTCGACCTGCCCGGCAATCCTCGTCAGCGCTGGGTATGGGATGCCAGCAGCTTGACGCTGCGCAAGCAGCCCTGACCACCAGCCACCACACATTCACCACCATCAGGGCACCTTCGGGTGCCCTCTTTTTTATGTCGCATTTTATTTAAGGAACGGTTCATGCCATTACCACAATCAGGGGACCACCTCGTTTCCCCCCGCATCGGTTACCAGCACCACGGTCTCTATCTGGGGGACCATCTGGTCATCCATTACCAAGGGGTCAGTGCCGGAATACATTCCGGTCAGATAGCTATCACCACGCTTGCCGAGTTTAGCCAAGGGCGGGGCTATCGCATTCAGCACCATAGCGCACGTGCCTATAACCGGGAGGAGAGTATCGACCGCGCTTATTCCCGTCTTGGAGAGGCGCACTACAGCACGCTTTTTAACAACTGCGAACACTTCGTGCTCTGGTGTATCGAGGGCTTTCACTACAGCAAGCAGATTAACCAGCTGATTGCCACGGGGTGTATCGCACATCAGGCGCTTCGCACTGTGGCTCGGCAGCCTACCCTTGCGGCCCTGCCTGGCATGGCCACCAGCACGGCACTGAATCCGTCAGCAACTACCGCTGTGACCGCTGCAGTCGGTGCGTTGCTGGGGAGATCTGCCACCTCGCTGGCGCCGCCCTTGGCTGTCACCTACGGCCTCTACCGCGCCTGGCGCTGGTTCAGGGATTAACGCGTCTCACATTCGATACGAAAGGACACACCATGATGACCATGCCATTTCACCTGGCAGGAATGGCCCTGCCAATTTCCCCCGAGCTGCCTGACTTGCTACGCAGCGTCGTGCGGAAACAACTACTCGACCTCACCAACCTCTCGACCCTGACTTTTAACTTTCGCTACCCCGGCTACAGTGCCGAAACGGGTGGCGTCCATCCGGTAGAGCTGCGGCTTATTCGGGGATTGCACGGCTGGGTCTTCGATTACATCACCGACTTCAGTTATCAGGGGCTAGGTCAGGATGCCGAGCTCTGCAAGGAGCTCGACTTCAACCTCTCCTGTGATGAACACTATCTGCAGGGCTGGGGACCACTGCCCGACGAGGAAGCGCGGGAACTGTTCGCCCTGTGGCAGAGCAATTTCATTAGCTACGCCCGGTTGGGATATTTCACTGTCACGATCAGCGGGGAGTAGGAGATATGTGATGACTAACGAACTGCCGCTCTCCCACACCTCACGTCAGTGGCTGGGGCTGGTCGCCGCAAAGGCCAAGCTGCAGCCGACTCGCCAGGGTGAACGCTGGTTGCTGCACCTGACTCCCGATAGCCCAAATGCCCGCACTGTCACGCTGCATTTGCGTTGGTCTGGGGTGCAGTGGCAACTGCTCTCCCTCACCAATGCCGAGGACTGGCACGCCATGAGCCAGCCCGTGGATGAAATCTGTGTGGACCCCAAGCGTCGGTGTTTCTGGCGCAGCCAAGCAGGACCGGTTTCTCTCACCGAGCAACCCCGTGTGCTGGGGAGCTTTTTGAGCGACCTGCAGCGTAGCTGCATTCATCACGGCTATTGCGTGGAGAGTGACCCCTTACCCCAAGAGGAGGCACATGATGCCCAAACAACCGATCGCCGTTGAGCTTGAAGCGATTAATCGCGATGGCGAGACTCAGGTAGTACGTGATAGTGGCCTGACCGTACACGGCTACAGCGTCTACCTACGAGCAGTGGAGGCCAGTGGACTGGCACTGGCGACTTGGGTGGCTGACTACGACACAATAGGCCCTGCCTATGAACTGGGAGAACGGCTGAGTTTGGCACTCGCTATCCCGCTCACCATTCTGATCCCAGAACCGCTGCTGCCAGTGAAGAGTGAATCCGCCGCCACGCAGGCCCCATAACGGCCAGCTGAACTACCCTCAAAGTGAACCAATAACCTCTCTGCATTTAGCCCCGGTATGCCTCGCGCTGCCGGTTTTTTTCTTTTTCAGGAGACCCCATGCGTTACCACAAACTCAAAGCCGGGGAATGCACCGGCACGTATGTCGTCACCGAGCCGGTGACAGAGCAAGACTTGCTGCGCATCGCCAATCAGATTGCCCGTAAACGCCTGGCCAAAGGCACCGCCATTACCAGCACCACCAAGGCCGCAGAGCGACTGCAAACCCTGCTGCAAGACCGGGAGCATGAAGTGTTTGGCGCACTGTTCCTTGACTCCCAGCATCGCGTGCTGGCTTTTGAGGAGCTGTTTCGCGGCACCTTGGACAGCGCCAGCATCTACCCACGGGAAGTGGTCAAGCGGGCCTTGCTGCTTAACAGCGGGGCCATTATCGCGGTGCATAATCACCCCAGTGGTGACCCGGAACCCAGCTACTCTGACCGGGTCTTTACCCAAGGCCTCAAAGAGGCCTTGGCGCTGGTGGATGTCCGGTTGCTTGACCATCTGGTGGTCGGTGCTGAGGGCGTCGTCTCGCTGGCCGAGCGAGGTCTGCTATGAACATTCCCCCTGGTAAATCACACCTCACCGTCCTCGATATCCTCATCGAATTGCGCTGCTGGCTTGAAGACAACGTTCAGATGCAGGCCGAGCCCGCCATCGCGGCTCACCTGCCTAACAGCTACCTGCTCACCCAGAGCGATTGTATCGAGGCCATTGATTCGCTGCTGCATCAGCTACGCCATTAGTCGCGCCAAGAAGGAACAAACGCCATGCGATTACCTAATCCTTATTCCCTGGTGGAAACCCTCGAGAAGCTGCGCCATGGCCTGGCAGCCGCCAGCAGCCAAGGGGCGCAGGAGTTGCTGGAGAAGGCCGTCGCCAAGGCCCATGATGACGAGGCCTATGCCAGGCAGTTTGAAGAGACCTTGCTGCGGGGATCCACCATCGAGATCCGCGAGTGCCTCAGTTACTTTGGCGACTACTTCGAGCGATCCAGAGACGCGCCGCCCTATTACCCGCATCACGATGCCGTCAACTGCATTGATTGTCCGCTCTACGCCATCCTGTTTGATGCTGCTCACCCAGACGCAGAGCAGGCTCACGAATAACGCCAGCATCCCCAAACCCGGATCATCAGGTCCAACACCAAGATCCGGATATTCCGATCCCCCTAACAAGGCCACCTCACCGAAGGTGGCCTTTTGCATTTCAAGGAGTCATCCCCATGTCTGCCTTCATGATCGATCGCAAGGATTACCTAGCCTTTGCCGTACAGTTACACCGTTTTTGCAATGCCTCGCTGCCACCGCACTACACCCTTGAGCTGCTGCGCTCCCTCTGGTGGAACTCACCAATGGATGTCACCAGTACCTGGACGTGGCGGGTTGACCGGCTGGTTAGGCTGATGATGCTCGCCAACCGGCGGGCAGTCTGGCATCGCTATCAGCTGGGGCGTCAGCAGGAGCGTAAGGAACCACGCCAGCACTGCTCGACCAAGCTGGGACAGATTAAACCTGCCCACCGTTACCACCAGGGACCGCTCACCGATAGCGAGCTGGTTGCCCTCTACAAATTCACCTGCTGCGCCCTGTACCAATCGAGCGAATGGAGCGGGAGCCCTGAGCAGGCTCCCCGGCTGGTGAAAGTGATACAGCAGTTGCAACAGGCGCTGGCGCAAGACGTGCTGACTCGACTGTCACTGTGGGAGCAAGCCCCTTGGGGAGAGATGCGATGAATCTCGCCATCACCCTGACGGTGACAAACTCACCGCCGAGCTCAACGGCCCATCTAGCCCAGCGTATCGCCGATGACATGGCACACCTGCATCATCGTCTGGGTGATGGGGTCGGTGATGAATTGGGCATCAGCATCAGTTACTTGGTCGAGCAGTTTGCGCTACTGGCAGCGGCTTACCGTTCACCTGCAGAAAGAGAGAACACCCATGATCGAATTCAACGATAGCTTCACTCAGGTCGCAGTCGCTCAGGCCATGAGCGCACATGGCGATTTGCATCGGCTCATTACCTATCAGCTCACCTTCCCGAAGTGGGCACACGACTATGACGAGACCGGCAAGCGCACTGGCCCCGACAAGATCAAGCCCGTACCAACGATGCACAAGACCTCGCTGTTCGTAAGTCCACTGGACATGGTGGACAACCTGCCCCGCGAGATTAACTTTGCGTGGTGGGAGCGTGAGTGCAACGACCTCGGCTATCCCGTTGGGGAGTGGCGACGCACCATTGTGGGTGCCTACGTCAACCACGGCAGTAATGACAAGCCGGATTGGAGTAGTCACACATGAGCATCTTCGAGCACATGACATGGGGACTGGGCACCCCGAACCTGCCCAAGCTGGGGGCTCGAGCCATTTTGCAGCGTGGTTATGTGGACTTCCTGGGCGACCGTGCCGGTATGTACGGCGAGCCAGACGAGGCGTGGCGGGCCGAGTGCGACACTGTGCTGCCTCACTTCCTGCGTGAGTTAACCAAGATGGCCAAGGCATACCAGATATGCACCGACATGGACGAGGTGTTTCGCCTTGAACACAAGGGCTGGGTGTGTGAAGCCAGTCCGAGGCGCAGCTACGGCTACCTCTACCTCGACATCTACCACCCCGCTAGTTAGCGGGGTGTTTGTTTCAAGGATAAATATCATGAACAAGTTCTATCACGTGGGCACACTGGCCCGCCGTGAAGTCACCGCCCTGCTACACACGCTGACACACAATACAGCCTCCAATGCCGAGGGGATCCTCAACTACGTGGGCAGCAAGCTGAACCCCTACGACCCGTGCAAAGAGAAGGCCAAGGCACGGCACACATTGCGCCGGGTCAAGAAGGCTCTGACGGTAGGGCGTATCCCGTTTGAGCTCACCGTGACGGGTTGCCGCATCGACCGTGGCAGCCATCAGGCTGACCGTTACTACTACGACCGGACGCTGCTGGCCCAGGGCTGGCAACAATACGATACCGAGGAAGACGCCTGGTATTTCGGCATCTGGATTCACACCGAGAAGCTGGAGACCTTTACCTACGCCGAAGGGGATACCAGCCATGTGATTGCACCAAACGTTGAGGCGTTTCGTGCCGAACTGGCGCGGCTCTACCAGCACCACCCGCAAGCCCCGGCGTTTATCAGTATCGACCCGGAAGCGGGCGTTGTGACCCACCACTTTGAAGCCAAGCCGGAGGTGTGAAATGGCGAAAAACATCACCATAAAGGTACCGGGCAAGCACCCGCAGACCGGTGAGCTCACCACCTTTGAACTCAAAGGCCAGCGCATGGATATCGACATCGGTGGGCAGACCGTGCCCTTCCTCATTCACGGCAGGGGCGTCGGTACGTCGCTCACCCATATCCCGAGTGGTTACCGTATCGCGCAGCTCGGTGGCTGGCTCACCGCTCGTTACGCAATACCTGAGAATAAGCCCAGCAGAACGGTCTGCGCCCAGATGGCCATAGACCGGCTGGTGGCTCAATACGGCTCGCGGCACCTATTGGACCGGCTTATTTGCAAGCCGGTTATCAATGAGACTGAGACGGCTGACTACGCACGTTGAGGTCCCACCGTCTCGCTCATCCACACACAGCATAAAGGGCCAGCCCTCACAGGCTGGCCCTTTGCATCACTGGAATCACTGAACATGACCCGTCTTATCACCGCGCTCGAGGTGCATCGCTATGCCCCCGAACTCAACACATTGCATCTGCGCAACCGGCAGACGTTACCCGCTCCCGGCATCACCACCATCAAAGAGGCCAAAGCCAGCCTGTTTGGCCACTGGCAGCCAGGGCACCAGGTGACCATCACCGTGAAACATCCCGGCTACATCAATGGCCAAAAATCTGAAGCACCAGACCTGCCCACCCGGATCTTTGTGCTGTGGGGTTTGCCCCATACCGTCACTCCGTGTTTTGGCGATCGTCTTATCCAGGATCATCATCGCCTGTACTTTTTGTCCGACCGTGCCTTGTGGGTGAATGACAGAAGAGGCAATAGCTCAGCTGGAAGCCACCTTCTCGGCCATGATCAAGAAGTTAGAAGGAAGCTCCTCATAGGAGAATTAAATACTCGCCACCAGCTCAGCATTATCATCCTGCACGGCAGGTTTAACCTGCGGAGCTGATACCTTCGGCAGCTATGGCTATGTGAATATAGTGGTCTGTCGCAAACCTAATTCTGCCATGCCACTAGGTGTTCAGTCGTAGTGGGCAGGAGTGAAAATAAATAGCATCATAAATGACTATGATTTCAAAGGTATTTGTAAGTATTTTTATATAACTTCAGAGTTTGAACTGGCGCCCTTATCATACTTACATCCAATAGCAATTTCGTTCATGTGCCTATTGGTAGGGGAGCTCTAATACTATGCTCAGGTCGTCAGAGCTCCCCGCTTATAATCTACAACGATAAGTTGGTTTGATGGCAATCAAGCTTGCTTTTGTATAATTTTCAGTTAAGTCTAGCTTTGCCTATATTTCTCTCTTTGGGTGCAAGGATATATATGCCAAAATATATAAAGCTTGTGCACTGGCTGTATGAGGAAAATCGCATGGTTGCCTTGACAGAAGTTGCCAAGTTTATGAATGTAACTTTGAGTGGCGTTCATCATTACATCAAGTCTATCCGTAAATGCGAAGATATATTTCAAGTACGGATCAGTCAAGTTGCTATAGGTGATCGTAAACAGTTCGCGATCAGAGTGTTGGCTATTAGACCTTATAAATTGATACCTGGCAGAAGACCTGTTTTAGCGGATGATCAGCAAAAAGGTCTTCAAAGTGACTATTTCAGCATGGTAGATGTTTGGCGGATTTTAGTCAGTAAACCATGGCGTAAAATTAACTTTATTATGTAAAAAGCTGTGAGGTGTGGAGGTAGGTATGTAGTACGCGCAGTGTCGATGTTTGCTTGTTCATGAGTTGTATCCCGTGTGTGTTCCATAACGTGGAACTTTAACGGATTGCATTTGCAATCCGTTTTTTTATGTCTCCTTGATAACTGCCGAATGGCATTATGCCAAGCATTTAATACTCCTCGCATTTTATTGTGTTTATTCATTTAAATTATATTTAATTATAACGTTGGTGGATTTTTTAATGGCGTTTTTATGGCTCTCCTGCCTTGCGGGATCTGTTGTTAAATGTTTGTTTTTTAATGTATTTTTAAGTATTTTAAAGGATGTTTATTAATTGCCGAAACTTGTTAGTATTTTCGTCGTTGATTGGGCGGGGTGCGGGATAAATAAGTAGTAGAAGCCTGGCCCCATGGACCCTGGTGAGCAAAGCGACTGGAACAACCTTATATGGGGGGCTCGGTTACTTTCGCTTACTTCTTTATCATTATGATGTGTTGCCACTGCGTTTTGAAATAACAAAGCAACACACGTAATGGTAAAGCAACATACGTATATGTAGCAGTAGCAAAAGCCATGTATACAATAAATAATTGATTGATAAGGTATGTAATGATGAAAAAAACTACTATTGCTTCAGCCATGATGATGTTTATGTTCTCTGCTGCTGTATTCGCTGCTGATGACCGTGAAGCGGCTGCTGGTGCACCGACTGACCAAGGTCACGGAGTGATCAAATTTGTTGGTGCAATTATTGATGCACCTTGCTCTATTGCACCAGAAAGTGTCGATCAGACCATCCAAATGGGACAAGTTGCAAATAGTTTGCTTGAGTCTCAAGGTGAGACCCCACTGCGTCCCTTTGAAATACATCTCGAAGCCTGCTCTTTGGCTACTGCAAAAACAGCATCCATTACCTTCAACGGCGTTGCTGATGATAGCGAGAAGAAACATCTGGCCATCAATGGGTCTGCCAAGGGGGCAGCTGTTGCTATTGTCAACCAACTGGATGGATCTGAAGTCGTTCTCGGCACCCCAACCAAAGGTGCCGCCTTGCTGGTGGGTGACAACCATCTGAAATTTGGTGCCAAGATGGTCAGCAATATCAAGAGCGGTGAAAAAGCCACGCCAGGTGAGTTTACCGCTACCAGTGACTTTATCATGACTTATCAGTAAGTCATCACACTTTAATGGTTCATGGGGTAATTACACACAGGGACGTGTGTTTCCTTTAGCTTGACTCAATCAATAGAAATTTTATGAAAAAATCATTATTGTCTTTGACTATTTCTTTTATTGTTATCAGTTGGGCGAAAGGTTCTTATGCTGGTGATATTGAATTCAATACTGACCTGCTGGATGTAAAGGATAAAGAGAGCATAGATTCTGGTGCATTTAAAAAAGCCGGTTATATCCTGCCCGGTGAATACACCATGCAGGTTGTGGTAAATGATAATTTGATTGGTGAGCGAAAGGTCGCATTTTATGAGCAGTCGGAGAACAGTTCGCTATTGTGCATGACAACTGAACTGGCTAGTGAACTCGGCTTGAAAGCACCTGAGTTGGAGCGTTTGCTCGCCAGCAAGCAACTTGTCAGCAGCCTAGGGGGGGAGTGTTACAACCCCGATGTGCTGGAAGGCATTGTCATCAAGGGAGATATCAGCAAAGACACCCTCACGATCTCCATTCCGCAAGCCTATCGTGATTATGTCAGTGAGTCCTGGGATCCGCCTTCCCGCTGGGATGAGGGGGTCAGTGGTGCTTTGCTCGATTACGGTATCAATCTGCAAGAAAGTCGCACTGCCCACGGTAACGGCAAGAGTACCAATGCCAGTGCTTATGGTGTGGCAGGGGTAAACATGGGAGCTTGGCGGTTTCGAGCTGACTGGCAAGGGCGCTATCAGCGCAACGACAGTCCGGAAGGCAACGAGCGTGCGCAAAGCGAGCTTGAGGTCAATCGTGTCTATGCCTATCGGGCATTGCCCGAGATGAGTTCAAAGTTGATGCTGGGTGAGCTCGATTTAGGTAACTCCATGTTTGACAGCTTCCAGTTTACCGGGGCTTCGGTGGTGACCGATGACAACATGCTTCCTCCCAACTTGCGTGGCTACGCGCCCGAAGTGGTCGGTATTGCCAAGACTAATGCCAAGGTAGTGATCAGCCAGCAGGGACGTGTGCTTTATGAAACTCAGGTGGCTTCGGGGCCGTTTCGTATCCAGGACATCAACAGCGCCTTCAGTGGCACCCTGGATGTCAGGGTAGAAGAGCAGGATGGCAGTGTGCAGACCTTTCAGGTCAACACAGCCAACATTCCTTATCTGTCACGCCCGGGCTCGGTGCGCTACAAATTCAACAGTGGCAAGGCCAGCAGCCAGTCCCACCAGCTGGATGGTCCCGCGTTTGCCAGTGGTGAGTTCTCCTGGGGTGTCAGCAACGGTTGGTCGCTGTTGGGGGGAGCGTTGCTCAGCGATGGTTATGACGCTCTGTCCATTGGTATCGGACGTGACTTGCTGCAGTTTGGCGCCATCTCGTTTGATGTCACCGAATCACGGGCTCAACTGGCCGAGGGCACCAAGAGTGGCGGCTCTTACCGGGTCAACTACTCGAAAAACTTCGAGGAATACGACAGCCAGGTAGCGTTTGCCGGTTACCGCTTCTCGGAGCGGGATTTTATGAACATGAGTGACTTCATGGCGGCCAGAGCGGCACGTTACCCCTATCGTGGGGGAGCCAAGGAGATGTACAGCGTCATGTTGAGCAAACAGTTCAAAACCGCCCAGCTGGGAGCATACATCGACTATACCCATCAGTCTTACTGGTATCTGGTAGACAGTGATCGCATCAGCCTCTCCCTGTCTCACTACTTTGACGTGATGGAGTGGCGCGGTCTGACGGCATCGCTGACGGCGTATCGCAACGAACAGAGCAACCAGACAGACAACGGCATGTATTTCACCTTGTCGGTGCCCTTTGGTCTCAACAAGCACGTGAGTTACAGCGCCTCCTCCATGGGAGGGAAAACTACCAACAGCATGAGCTTTTTCGATCGGGTCGACGATCGCAACAGCTATTCGGTGACCGCATCGACCTCACCGAGCGGCGAAAGTGCCAGCGGTTTTTATACTCATACCGGTGACAAGACCACACTGATGGCCAACGTCAGCCACCAGGCAGGCAGCTCGACGGCTGCTGGCCTCTCCATCAATGGGGGGATCACGGCGACCGGGGAGGGGGTTGCCATGCACAGGGTGGGCATGATGGGCGGCAGCCGTATCATGGTGGATACCGACGGCGTCAGCGATGTGCCTGTGCACTCTGGTGGTCCCGCGACCTTCACCGACAAAAAGGGCAAGGCAGTGGTGGCCGATGTATCCAGCTACTACCGTCAACGTACTAGCATCGATGTGGATCAGTTGGGGGAGGATGCCGAACCCATTGGTACACCTGTTTCCATGGGCACCCTGACGGAAGGGGCCATCGGCTATCGCCACTTCGACATGCTGTCAGGTAGCAAACGGATGATCGAGATAGTCAAATCCGATGGCAAACACGTGCCGTTTGCCGCTGAGGTGTTCAACGACAGAGGGCAGCAACTGGGCATGGTGGGTGATGATGGCATGGCCTATCTGGCCGGCCTGCATGAAGGGAACGCAATCGAAGTGCGTTGGGGAGACAGTCAACATTGCCGCTTCTATCTGCCTTCACCCCTGCCCACCATGGATGGTATGGCCAGACTGACTTGCCAGTAACCGATTTTTTAAAACCAGATTGAGACAACCGAGATGACGAACAAACTGCTTTCCACTCTGCCCCTGTTGCTGACCCTGCTTGCCAACCAGGCTCAGGCCGCCGTATCGCTGGATCGTACCCGGGTGATCTACCCGGGGGCAGCCAAGTCCATGAGTCTGACCATTCGCAACAACAACAAGACCCTGCCCTATCTGGCGCAAGCCTGGCTGGAGGATGCCAACGGCAACAAGATCAACAGCCCCTTCACCCTGCTGCCCCCGGTCCAGCGGCTGGAGCCGGGGATGGAGAGCCTGCTCAAGGTGCAGGCGCTACCGGCTGTTTCCCTGCTGCCCCAGGACAAAGAGAGTCTGTTCTACTTCAACGTACGGGAGATCCCGCCGCGCAGCGACAAGCCCAACACTTTGCAGCTGGCGTTGCAGACCCGGATCAAATTCTTCTACCGTCCGGCCAGCCTGCTGGTGGAGCCGGGCAGCAAGCAAGCGCAGTGGCAAGAGAAGGTAACCCTGCAACAGGTAGCAGGCAAGTATCAGCTTACCAACCCCACCCCCTATTACGTCTCCATCGTGGAGGGGGCAAGGTCGGCCAACGCCGGCGGGGTAGAGGGGTTTGCCCCTGTGATGATAGCGCCCAACAGCAGCGCTCAGGTCAATCTCGGTGTCAGCCAGCTCGGCCAGCAGCCCACTTTCACCTACGTGGATGACTACGGTGGCCGCCGCACCCTGAGCTACCACTGCGCCGGTAGCTGCCGTTTGCAGCCTGCTAAAGATGCCCGCTAAGGAGATCATGATGCCGTGCCGCTCACACCACGCAGCCACCCGCCCGTTGCGCTGGGGCACATTGCTCCTGCTGCTGGGTATGCTGACCCAACCGTCAGTCTGGGCCGGCAGTGAGACCTTGATGTTGACCATCACCGCCGAGGTGGTTAGCCAGCCCTGTTCGCTGCGCCCCGGGGATGAAACCATCCAGGTCGATTTTGGTGGCATCGTCAACAAGGCGCTGCTGCGAGAGGGTCGTACCCCAGGCAAGCTGTTTCAGCTTCATCTGGAAGAGTGTGACCCGACCATTGCCAGCAGCGTCAAGGTGACCTTTGCCGGCCAGGGGGCCAGCGAAAACAGCAGCTTGTTGGCACTGGCGGGGGATAGCGCCGCCAAAGGCATCGCCATTGGGCTCGAACAGGGTGGGCAGCCCTTGCCACTCAACCAGGCCAGCAAGGTGCAGGCATTGGCAAGCGGCAGCAATGTGCTCGACTTCACCGCCTATGTACAACTGCTGCCCTCGGGTCAGCTCAACCTGAACCCGGGGGCCTTCAATGCCACTGCCAACTTTACCCTTGACTATGACTAACCCGTACCCTGTGCTGCATCTCGAGCACGCTTGGCAATTGGCTTATGAGTGGGTTTGCCAACGGCGATGCCACTACCCGGCCAATGCCGATATCTGGCACCTGCGCTTTCATTGGCCCGCCCTTTCAAGAAGGCTGCTGGCGTCAGTGCTGGCGGGCAACTATCGCATGAGCCCCATGCAGGTGGTGGGCAAACATGCCATCTGGTCGGCGCAAGATGCGCTGGTGCTCAAATGGGTGGCCTTGCTGTGCGCTCCCTAGCTTACCTTGCATCCACGCTGCGAAAATGGCCTTGGCATGGGGGGCAAAGCCTCCAAGCGGCGGTTGCATGCATTTTTAAATGAGGCGCAAGGAGACTATACCTTTGTGGTGCGTACCGATATTCGGGGTTATTACCAGCATATCGATAAACATCAGGTGCTGGCACGGGTGGTAGGCCCGCTCCCCTCGCCAGTCTGGCGAGATCTGACCCATCAGTACCTCTATTATAGCGTGGAGCAGGGGGGCGAGTTCCATAACCCTACCGCTGGGATAGGGCGTGGCTGCGCCTTGAGCCCGCTGATTGGCGCCAGCCTGCTCTACCACATAGACGCTGATTTTGCCGGGCAGCCGGACCTCTACTATGCCCGCTATATAGATGATTTCATTATTCTGGCACGCACCCGTTGGCGGCTGCGCCGTGCCATTGTTTCCCTGCGCGGCCATCTGGCCGAGGGGCGCTTTTCACTGCACCCGGACAAGACCCGGATTGGCAAGCTGGCCAAAGGGGTCGATTGGCTGGGTGGTTGGTTTAACCCGCAGGGGCTGGTGGGCATAGCGCCCCGCTCCCTGCAACAATACCGAACCCGATCTCTGCGGCTTTATGAGCAAGCTCTGCGTCAGGGGCACTCCGAGGAGGAGTGTCAGGCGAGAGTGCGGATCTATCGGAGGAGGTGGAGAGGATGTTTTTGATGAATGACAGTCATCAGTGTTGTGTCTGTGCCGTGGCACCCCTCGCGTACCGCCCGCGTGGCGAGGCCACGCTCCGGGTGCGCTGCCCGTCAATGCTAACCCGCGGCGGAGGCTGCAGCGCAGCGAGCTATATTTGGCAAATCAGCTCGCGACGCATGAATAGAATCTATCTCGCTCTGGCGATCGCTGTTGCCGGGATGTACCCCCTACCCAACTACGCGTTAGTTCTCCAATATCCTCCACTGACCACTGTACCTGGCGAATCCGACCTGACCGGCGGATTTTGGACTCAATCCGGGTGGTCATACCAAGACTCAGTCGGCGTTGAATTAACCCTGGGCAGCCAGACGTGCAAGCTCGTACCACAGTTCCCCGGGTCGACCGGGTGGACATACAGAGAGCTAGGCGCGAACAACTTCGCGATCGCGATTGACGAGGCCCGGAGACGACTCCTTAACCGGACCCTGACGGCGTCATCCGCCGAAAGCAACCCATCTACCGCTTGCGAGGCCATAGTAGAAGCTCGCCGGGTTGACAGGGCGTCCTTGGTAATAACCGGTAAGGACAAATATCAGGTCCATTACTGGCTCAGTGCGGTACCAACGGTACCAGGGCGCCCCGTAACGTGCTCGAGTAAAACCTCGCCACTGGACTTTGGGCGTGTCAACATCCATGAGGGAGGTGCCACTGCGGATGCGCGAATCATAACCACCTGCTCAAGCGATGCCTACGTAGCCGTCACCGTGAACAATAACAAACCATACACTGACACGGGATCAGGGGCTACGATATCTTTTACTATCCCTAACTCAGTACGCGAGAGGTGCAACGTCTGCTCCACAACCGTCCATGGAACTATGCTGACGGCGCCTAAAATCCCCGGGAGATATACTTGGGCCGTCCCGGTCACGATCGACTATGAATAGCGATTCTTGTAATACGTTCGGGGGTGAGAGGCGAGGGGGGGCGATGGGGTACTAAAGCGACAACAGACCGGAAATAGACCCAGTACTCGCGATGCTGGGTTTCTGACCACATCCGGACGAGTAAGGCGAGTGGGCTGAAATCCGGCTTGAATAAACCTGAGAACCTACCAGCCAGCTTTTCATTCCCCGATGTGACTCGACGGAACCTTCTCCTTTGCGCACCAAACGCCCCGTTTGATCCCATTACACCTACGACCACGAACTTTTTCTGAGCATACGGACGTGACAGAAGGATGTCGTGACCGTATGTGCGTTGCTGAATGACCGCCATATCAATCTGCGTCTAGTTAACGCTGCCCACCTTCTAAGCAGGCTTAAACAACCGGCAATCCGAATTGGCCGAGTGCGATGATGAAGTCGGGATCATTACCACGGCCCCTGAGTTGCCCCATATCTGACCTCCGATGATTGCTCCGTGATAGGCAGAAACCCAGCGGTAAACCAATACCACCCGTGAGCAAGTGAATTTAGTTGCGAAAACCACCACGCTAATGATTCAGAGCTTGATTCGCCGGTTATGTACTCAAGCCCCATCCTCCTCGGACTAGGCAATTACAGAGATGACCGGAGTCGATAATCCCGTCGTCCACAGATAACTGCCACGCGCTAAGGATGGCCAGGAGACGAACCGTACTCAGGCGACGTAGAACGGAGTTCTAGACCCAGCCCATGGGCCGAAACGTTCAGGCAGAACTCGACAAAGTACGCCGGTGTGAAGAATCCCAAGAATGCCATCGGGCACCAGGCGTAGCTCTCTCGCTCAGTCCCGAGTAACACGTCCGCTTAATGCTGCGGCATAGAAAAAGGGGCTGTCGATAAGCCACCATTCCGCAACGGTCAACTGGTAACGACGGGGTCTGTATACGTTTTAAGGTCTTGATAAGATATGAGATTAAAATTCATGACTATCAGGCCACAGGCTAGTGAGCCGACGCCCTTCGACCACTCGCCTACGAGTCCTGGCCCGAACATACGAACTCATGGCTTTGCCACTGGAGCCTGGACCGGAAATGGTGGGGCTGGTTCAAAGTGGGAACGATGGATTCCCCGCGGAATAACGCAAGGACAGCCCGGCTCGCAGGGGAGTGTACCCTTTGAAGAGCCAACTCCCACGCTCGGTATGGCTATGTTCCAATTACGCGTTGCATGGAGCGTCCCAGCGCCTCAGGCTAGCAATGTGGGATATTCACATCCTGTCTCTATCGCTCCAACATACTTCGCTAACCAAGATAATTCCGCCGAAAGTGGGATCGCTACGCTACCCCATAGAGCTGCTCCATCAACTCATCGACCACCTGGTGTACCCGATCAAAGATAGACACGATCCCACCACCCGCTCCCCTGCACGATTGCGCACTACTCGGTGTGTTTTCTCTCACCTCGCTGAAACTTGCGTTCAATCGGTATCATATCCGCACAGGACGGCATACGGGGCGATAAGCGGCTGAAGTACCTCCCTTATTGTCTTGGCATTCAGCCGTTCCAACTGGAAGTCAGCCAGGTGGCCTGCTCTGTCTTGCACCGTCTCCACTGGGATGTAATCTAGGGCTGTGACTCGGGTACGACCATTGCCTCCTCGATGGCGGTCCGGACGGGGCAATCCGCACTGTCCTTTGAACGACTCTAAGAAAAAGGATTCATCATCTCGACGATATCCTCTTCCCATACCGCCATAGCCTTCAGGAAGCGACGGCGCCACAAATTGGCGGTGTTTTTACAACCGCCGCAGCACATCGCCGCCTGCCGGACTGTCCGACCGTCAATGAGGGCCTGTTTATAGTCTTCCCAGCATTATGGCTTGCGAAGTCGGGCGAGAGGTGTGTTGGTGAGCACGGAATTGGTGCGCAGACATTGCTTGCAGCGATAACGGCGCAGCCCTCGAGACCAGCGCCAGGGAGCCTGCTGTGTGGCCTCGGCCTGGCAGCGAGGGCAGCATTGGCATGCGTGCAGCAGAGTGGCCAGCGAGGTGATGGGGTTAGGGGGAGTTCATGTTGCGCGATACGACGCTGACGCAAAGTGAGCAATAGGAAGAGGGACAGTAGCTGTTGAAAGGCTTCGGTATCCATGATTGAGGCCCTCAAGATGATTACCTACTTCAAGGTTAGCTTTTCAACACATTACTGGGTCAGAGCCAATAAAAAGGGCATCCATGCCCGGTACTGCATCTTCCTTGTTACTGCTCCATCACTGATTTGACACCGGTTATACGCACTTCGACACGGCGATCTGGGGCCAGGCAGCTGATGCGCTCAGCCTTGGACTTGATGCCATCACAATCACTTCCGGTGAGAGAATCTTTTGCACCACGGCCCTCGACCCTGATCTTGCCAGCCGGTAGGCCTTGAGAGACCAGGTAATCAGCCACGGCTTCTGCACGAGCTTCGGACAGGCGCTGGTTCACCTTGTTGGAGCCGATGCGATCTGTGTAACCGACCACGATGGCTTCACCGTCTTTCGGGCGGGCAGCGGCAAGATCACGATAGAGTGTTGCCAAGGCCTGCAGCCCTTCTGCTTTCAGCTCTGCCTTGCCAAAGGCAAACAGCACATCTGAGCTAAGCTCAAACGTCTTGTCGACCATGACGGGTTCGGGGGCAGGAGCGGGGGGCGTCACGGCGACCGGCTCGACATAGCTGCTGCGGAACGGGTGATAGACCATCTCCAAGGTGGTCATGTTCTGGTTCGGCTTGATTCGTGTCTGATAGTCGCTGCTGTGCAGATCGGCCACGTCCGTGATATATCGCCAGCGGGCTTGTACATCCAGCGTTTCGGTCAGCTGATAGGTGACACCGGCACCGAACAGGGAGGAGACCTTGGTATCCTTGGTTCCCAAACCATCGGTGTGGGCCCAATAACCACCTGCTTCCCCGAAGAGGGAAACGCCATCAGCCAACGGCACTCGACCGATTAGCGAGAGGGTACCGCCCTGGTTTTCGAAGCGGTTACCATCCGTGTTGCCACGCCCGCCATAGACATAGCCGAGCTCGGCACCCAGGTAGTCGTTCAGGTTGTAGCCAGCAAAGGCGTTGGCGGCTGCCGCATCTTCGGAGCCTGTCTCCACGCCTTCAATCTTGTTCAGCCCCTGGAAGTGGGTAAAACCGGCACCTGCACCGAGATAAATGTCAGGAGTGCCTTCGCTGGCAGTGGCGTGCAGTGACATCAGACCGAACAGCAGGGTGCTCAGCAAGGTTGGGGTCATGTATTTCATGCTAAATCCTCACTTTTTAAAAAATGCCCATGACTTCCTGCAAGGGAAGCAGAGACTTGGTCGTTATTGTTGCTTTTATGGGTTTAGAAATAGAACTTGGTACCGATCAGGAACTTGGTCAGTGAGCGCTTGGGATCACCACCCGACATGTGCAGATCATCGGTCGCAATGTTGTGGTTCACCTCTGCGGTCAAGGCCACATGTTCATTGACAAAGTACTTCATCCCAGCGCTGAGCTTGAGGTTCATAGCGGTGGCATCAAAAGAATCCGTGGAGGTGTGATTCTCCGCATCGTTGTAATTGGCGGTCAGCAACTGGGTGCCGATCCCCACGTAAGGTGTCCAGTCAGTTTGGTTGACAAAGTTGTATTCAGTGAACACACCCACTGCAGCTGACTTATAGGATTTGGTGGCATTGATATCCACATCGCCACCCACTTCCCAGCCATGACTCAGGAAGTAACCATAATTGGTATTGAGCAGGACTTGGTATTTGTCGGCATAATCAAAATCGACAGAGCCCTGCACGCCCACTTCCTGGGTGCCTTCAGTCAAATAGCTTTCATTGGCATGGACTATATTGGCTTCCGCCCCCCCCAGAATGAGAGTGGTCAGAAGAAGATACTTGTTGGTAAGTTTTGACATCATGCTTCTCTGATTACAGGTTTATTTTAAATAAGCGACAGGAGCCGATAACTTTATCGCTCCCCATCACCCGTCTCTCGACCGACAGAAAATTCCAAGAAATACAGTATGTCGCCGAGTCACGCTATTGTGCTGTGCTGAAAACAGCTGTTGTGCGCGATTTAGAGAAAATAAGCCATTCCAGTGGAGACGTTAAGTTCTATATAATTCATAATTTTTTGTAATATTCTATTTTGCCAGATAAAGTATCCCTCCCATGGTGTCGCTCATGAATATCCCGTAGGTGCTGTCAATGGTTGTCTGCCGGACTTCGCCTGCCGTAAATTCACCGATAATTTTAAGAATGTTGTCACTGTTGCCGACAACGTCAATGGCATCAATGTTGAAAGACGCAGGGGCATTATGAAAGATCGCCTGTTTGCTGCCATCCGGATAACTGATCTCTTGGCGTTCACTTGTTCTATCAAAGTGAAACAAGGCTGTCCCTTGGCTATCTTTGGCTGAAAAATTCTGCAGCACGGTTTTATTTTTATTGGGATGACCACTGCGTTTTACATTGAGATCCAGCAAAAAATTCTTATCCTGGCAACTGCTGAAGAAACGCATAGAAAAGAATTTGAAACTACTGCTACTAGTTGTCTCATTGGCAATGCTTGGGTTCTCATCATGAGTGATGTTGTTGACCGCACATAGTAACTCCTCACGGAAGTGGCTCAATCCATTCTCTACCAAAAAATTGGACTGCTTGTGTGCGCCATTGTGTGATATGGATACAATGGAGATGTTCTCTTTGGAGACCAGGATATAGTATTTGGCATGATCTGACATCCTGCTGAAAACATTATTGATATCATTGATGGTATGGGTGATGTCATCGAAGATCTCACCTGCAAGATCTTTTTTTATAAAAAACACTCCCAGCGGACTTTCATACCTGTCAACGCTATCAATCAATCGATAGCTATTGTCAAATGCATGGATGAAAATGAAATAAATGGACATAAGAGCCGTGATGACGGATGTCAATGCGATACATGAAAAATGCCTTCTTTTTACATGCCAAGTCCTCAACGGTTGAACCATGCTGATATCACTTTTTTCCTGACCATCAGGGCTGACTGAGCTAATGGTACTCTCATCTACCACTTGCTTGAATGCATTTATTTCGATGGCAGAGTCTGCCGGAACCGGCTTAGCTTCTAATAATAACATGTAGCCAATACGCGGGACAGTTTGTATAACATTCTTGACCCCAAACGATTCAAATTTTCGCCTCAGCATTAGAATGTTCTTGTTGAGTCCAATGTCACCTGATGCACTATTTCCCCAAATGTAGTTAAGCAAGTGGCTACGTTCAACCACAGACAGGCTGAAAGTACAAAGCGTGACTAATAGCTCAGTCTCTTTTTTGCTCAGCGGCGTTTCTTTATTATGCGTGATCAGGCGATAACGGTCTGGCTCAAGGATGAACTTATCGCCGATCAAGAAATTTTGATTCATGCTCTTGGTTCCTTAGATTTAGTATATTTTTTATAGTGCTGGTATTACATCTCGGAAAGCTATAAGTAGAAAATATGCAAGCAATAATTCAATTGTTGCTGTCAGGAGGAATAAATACATGACAATAGCCATGACTCCAGGGTATTTAAGGTTACGCTTTTTGTTTGATTTTACCAAGGTGTTTGGATGATATGCTTTATTTTTCACGATCATTACCTATTGTTTCTTGGTGTTATTGTTAAGATAGATTTCATACGTATCTTACGTGGTCTCAATAGGTTTTTAACTTACTATTGATTCATTAAAAATACCATTTAAATCATGGCTTTAGCTGCTCTCGTTGTTCTTTGTTTTGTTGGTTATTGTTTGGAATAAAAAGTAACCATGCCGATTATAGCAAGTGGCTATAGTGATTTATTCATGGCAACAAAAACAAAGGGTATATATGTATCATGGGCTTAAGATGATCTTGGCAGTTATCATTATTGCCGCTGCCGGATTGTGCTTCATTGGTTTGGCCCCTACTGCTAAAAGTAGTCATGAAACTATGATAGCCATGAGCACCTTCCTCAATCGACCATCAGTATTTTTTATGTGTGAGGGAAAGGATAATAACCTGGAGCGTGTATATAGCTAACGGTGGTTAAGAAATGGTGAGGAAATTCAGAGGAGTAAGTTCAGTATGCTGAATTTAGCTATTGACGAGTTGTTAGGGGGGGGGAAGAGCTAAAAGGTTATATCACTAGTTCTCATCGGTATAGATATATTTATGCCAGAGTATTGTGCTGTTTACCAGCAAGTAAAACAGATTTAATATAGCATCCCTCCTGAGGCTACGCTTTTTATATACACACATCCAACACATACTCTGAATGAAAAATATTATAGTTACTCATCTACATGGACTCCAGAGGAAGATGCTAAGTTTGCCTGGGTTATGAGATAAGAGAAATGTATTTATTGGCTTGATTAAAACCTACGTATTGAATGTGCAATATAGTTTGGATATGACTGATGATATGATAAGAGAAAGTATAGGGGTTCTTGTTCAGCCTAAAGTTCAACAAGGAACTATTGGGTGTAGTGATATAAAATGGTTTTTTATAAATTGTATGGAGGTGGTATTCACCTGACGGTTGCCCACAAAAGGGAGTGGTCATACGGCTTCAAACCGGATAACAAAACGATACCCCTACCGTGTTATCTGGAGTCACCGTATGACCACCAACGAGAAAGTAGCACGTTGCAAACTCAGCCCGCTAGAGCTTGCCAAAGAGCTCAATAACGTCAGCAAAGCCTGCAAGCTTATCGGCTACAGCCGTCAGCAGTTCTACGAAATTCGCCGTAATTACCAGACCTATGGCGCCGAGGGCTTGCTCGACAAATTGCCCAGCAGTAAAGGGGCGCATCCTAACCGAGGCGCGTCCGAGATTGAACAGGCCATTCTCGATTACCCCTCACCAGACCAACTTATGGCCCACAGCGGGCCGCACAAGAGCGCGCCCTGCAAGGTATCAACGTAAGTGCGGGCGAGTGTGGTGTGTGGCAACGGCACGACTTGCTCTTCAAACACGACCGTTTGTTACGTCTCAAGAAAGCCCACCAGGAGCAGACCATTGAGCTCAATGACAAGCAGATTCGCCTGCTCGAGCGTTTTAGCCCCGAGTTCCGCGAATGCCAGATTGAAGTTCACTACACCGGATAATTGGTGGCGGCGACACCTTCTTCGTTGGCGCGCTCACGGGGGTTGGCAAGGAATATCTGCAAACCGTGCTGGACTGCTACAGCCTTCACGCCTGGGGGGGGCTCTACACCCGAAAGTTGCCGGTGATCTCGGTCCATGTGTTCCAAACAGTACTGCTGTTTTTCGAAGCCCATGTGGCTCGGGTCTATACCATCCTATCGGACAACCAAGGTGCGCAGGCCGCAGAGCAACGGCTTTATCGAGTGACTGCATCGCACACTACTAGATGAACACTTTCGTATCAAGGGGACAACGACCTATAATGAGTCAGTAGAGGATGTAGACAGCCTTGGATAGTTACCTGGAGCACAACAACACTCAGCGGCCACATCAGGGCTGGATGATGGAGGGTCAGACCCCCTGCAGCATGTTCAAGAAGGGTCTGAAATTGATACCGAAGGAAGTGCGAACTAAAGTATCGTAAACAAGACACCGATTTGAGGCCGGTGTCAGGTGATAACTATATCTATACATGTCTTCTGTACATTGCGATTTTTATATTAATGATGATTTTTTGTGTAGAATAGCATGCCACCAAAAATTTCACTGATATAAAGCTGGGGTTCAAGTTGGGTATGCATGACATCATCTTGAGTTAATTCAGATAACAGTCCTGAATATAACTTATTGGTATGTATAAGATCCATGTCTATCTTTTCTGACATCACACTCTTTTGGACGAAATTCATATGTTCAGTACCATAGCCAAGATGATGGATATAGAGTTTAATATGAAAGACCACCTTTCCTGTGGGAGCCATTAACAAAAAGTCTTGCAACATCATATGATCTTTATCTGAGCCATGGGCAAGTTTGGTTCCCTTGGTATACAGAGTACCTAACTTAGACACAGTATTATTTTTGCAAAAAGAATAAAGTTCTTTGCTGCTATACATCATGCCACTAATCAGATTGTTGCTTGGCTCCTCACTTGTATTAATATTTTTTGACAGGTAATTATCGATGCATGTCACTTGCTCTTCAATATCACGAGCTTGGTTAATAGTAAATACTTTCTCATTCACTGGAAATTTATTTTCGTATAGTATAACGCTTAGGATCTCTGTTGATAGCAACGCTCTAAAATAGTATTTGTTTTCTTTAGATAGATATTTGTTAGTTCTAGTTAATAACGGCTTATCATATTTTATTGATGAGGTATATGTGATGCTAAGCCCAGTCTGATGTATGGATGTGATCACTGGACCATTATTACTATCTGAAAGCATTAGGCTGCCAATCGATGCAAATAGTATGGCAATCACAGCCGTAAAAATAACTTTACAAATGCGTTTTTTTCTATCGGCACCATCATGTTTAATTATTTTATTATAGGAAGGGTGTTTATCTGTAGTATTTTTTTCGGCAAGTGGGGGGGCATATGAGTTTTCTTCAGCGTATGACAAATCTGTAATACTTGCATTCAGAGTGTACCCCACTCTAGGAATCGTATTTATAAGGTTAGTTAAATCGTGAGACTCAAATTTTCTGCGTAATAATAAAATTGCTTTATTTAGGCCTATATCACCACTGGAACTATTTCCCCAGATAGATTCAATGAATAAATGTCGTTCTACGACGATATTGCAGTTAGCACAAAGTATCTCTAGGACTTGACATTCCTTTTGGCTCAAACGTACTTCTTTGTCATTGACGGTTATTTTATAATTAGCTGGTTCAAATCTAATTGAACCATCAATCAGATAGCCTTTGTTCATAAATAGCCTTTAATTTTTCAAATGATCGTTATTATAATTGTTGTCTAAAATAGTTCAAGTCGTGTATTTATTGGTGGGATGTTTATTCTTTTTGTCAAATATGTCTGGTGATAGCTTTATCTCAAACGATCTCACATGTCAGTCAAGAGGTTTTTTGATGAAGAGATGATTTTAATAAAACAACGAAGGAGCACTGGTGAGCACCTACCACATGGACGGTGAATCTCGTAGAATCGGCGGGCAACTATTGGGTGTTTTTCGTTGGATGTATCTGCCCGCAAGGCGGTCTTTGATGGCTCCACTGACAATGCTTCTCACAACAGTGTTTTGCTTCTTGCCCGCATCTGTTCTGGAACTTGCGTCAGGTGGATGAATTCTCTTTGTTGCATTGAGGAACTGTCCACAGGGATAAATTGCAGTGAGGTGAAGGTTTGGACTATTCATATCTCTGTGTTATCAACCTGAATAGACCACGTGCCGTGAGGAGTGTGACTTGATTTGAACAGAAAGTAAAATCGCCCACCGCTCTCTATCGCTTTGTTTAATGGATTGGGTCTAGGCTGTGTTCTTAAAGTGATAAAGGTAAATCTAATATCTTCTCAATCGCTTCAGACCTATGCCGTCTCCCGCCGCGGCCAGTTGACCAATGTATAAAGGGGGATTCTCGAGCCCCTCCCTCCACATCATCGCACAAGAGGACGCCCTACTCGTGAGCAATACCAAGTGGTAGATGGTATTGTCCGGATACTCTATACCGGCGTACTTTGTCGAGTTCTGCCGGAACGTTTCGGCCCATGGGCTGGGTCTAGAACTCCGTTCTACGTGGCCTGAGTACGGTTCGTCTCCTGGCCATCCTTAGCGCGTGGCAGTTATCTGTGGACGACGGGATTATCGACTCCGGTCATCTCTGTAATTGCCTAGTCCGAGGAGGATGGGGCTTGAGTACATAAAAAAACACTCCGGCGAATCAAGCTCTGAGTCATTAGCGTGGTGGTTGTGGCAGCAAAATTCACTTGGTCACTGATAGTAATGGTTTACCGCTGGGTTTCTGCCTTTTGCCGGGGCAATCAGCGGAAATCAGATATACGACAAGTGCGTTGGCCATGGCAAGGATCCCGACTTCATCAGGTCATCATCGCACTCGGCCAATTCATCTTGCCGTAGATAAGGTCTATAGCAGCAGGGTTCTTCGGGTAGAACTCCGGCGTAGAAAGATAAAGCGGTTATCCCGCAACGCAGCGACTAGCAACGGTACCATAAGGGAACGTCCACTGGTGTTAGACAAAGCTCGTTATCGTAGGAGAAATGTGGTCGAACGGTGCTTCTGATGGTTGAGAAGTTTCGCCGATTCTCAACGAGGTATGAAAAGCTGTCGGGAAGTTTTGCTGCTTTTATCAAGCTGGCTTTCTGCCTTCGTTACTTACGGAAACTATTGGCGGACAGAAAACCAGCATTTCGTGAATACAGCTTAGAGGCTACGGCTAAAAGATTGTTAGCGGCGGCGAGTCCGGTGAGGCCGACGCTTTTCAGGAAGGAACGTCGCGACAGATGGGGCGACATAGTGGGCGGCGCACGGGATTGGTTGCGCAGGGCGCCGGCTTTTTTTCCCCGATTTGCACAGACGGCGAAAACGCAGCGGCCTACGTGGGCAAAATACTTTTAGATTGAGAAATTCCACCATGGTGTTCAAATGAACACCATCAGAACGACCTTAAAGGG
This sequence comes from Aeromonas sp. 600527, assembly GCF_049175415.1. Lineage (NCBI taxonomy): Bacteria > Pseudomonadati > Pseudomonadota > Gammaproteobacteria > Aeromonadales > Aeromonadaceae > Aeromonas > Aeromonas sp. 600527. Next base: position 57,926 of record NZ_JAAKVA010000017.1, read on the forward strand.
GCGGTCAACATAGATGCTTAGCCCTATCTGTGTGGGTTCAAATGTGGGTTCAAAAATAAAAAAGCACTTCCATTAAAAAGGAAGTGCTTTTATTTTCAATAACTTATTTGTTATGGCTTAGTTCATGCCGTAACGCTTGAGCTTCTTGCGCAGGGTGCCACGGTTGATACCCATCATCACGGCTGCGCGAGTCTGGTTACCACGGGTGTACTGCATGATCACGTCCAGCATCGGCGCTTCGACTTCGGAGAGAACCATATCGTACAGATCAATCACTTCCTGACCGTTCAACTGGGCCAAGTAGTTACGCAGGGCCTGTTGCACAGAGTCACGCAGGGGGCGCTGGGTCGGCTCGGCAGCGTGATTGTGAGTAGTTGTTACCAATGCATCAGAAGTCAGGGTTTGTTCGAACATATTCGGTCGGCTCTTTAGTTATCTTGTTAACCTAATCCATCGAAATACGCTTCGAGTGCTTCTAGTTGTGCGTCAGCACAATCCAGGGCATTGAAGTGCTTACGGAATTCTCGGCCCGTCTCTTCTTCATCCAGATACCAGCCCACGTGTTTACGGGCGATGCGCGCTCCCAGATATGCACCATAAAACCGGTGCAGGTTGGTGACATGCTCGTTCATCAGGGTGCGAACCTCTTCCCTCTCGGGAGGTGGCAGCTTGGTGCCCGTCTCAAGAAAATGACGGATTTCCCGGAAAATCCAGGGTCGTCCTTGCGCAGCGCGGCCGATCATCACGGCGTCCACACCGGTATAGTCGAGGACATACCGGGCTTTCTCCGGGCTGTTGATGTCGCCATTGGCGACAACAGGAATCGATACGGCCTGCTTAATCGCCTTAATCGTGTCGTACTCCGCTTCGCCCTTGTAGAGGCAGGCACGGGTACGACCGTGCACGGCAAGGGCCGCGATACCGCAATCTTCGGCGATTCGGGCGATCTCCACGCCATTGCGGTTATCCGGATCCCATCCTGTGCGGATCTTCAAGGTGACAGGTACTTTCACTGCATCCACCACGGTCCGGCAAATTGCTTTGACCTGATCGGGGTAACGCAGCAGGGCTGAACCTGCCAGCTTCTTATTCACTTTTTTTGCCGGGCAGCCCATGTTGATGTCGACGATCTGTGCGCCCTGCTCCACGTTGTAGCGGGCAGCAAACGCCATCATCTCGGGGTCGGCCCCGGCAATCTGGACCGATCGCAAACCGCCTTCTGCAGAGTGATCCATCCTCATCCTGGTTTTCTGGGTATCCCAGACATCCGGGTTGGCCAGCAGCATCTCGGAAACGGCCATGCCGGCACCCAGCCGCAAACAAAGTTCACGGAATGGTCGGTCTGTTACACCGGCCATGGGCGCCACAATCAGGGGAGTTTCAAGCGTGTGGGGACCTATCTGCATTCCACGGTTACCATCGGCTTAGGGCGGCGTATATTACGCATTTTTTAGGCAGGAGAAAAGGTTAGTATTTGAGCGTCAGCCATTTTTTTCTGAAAAAAACGTCGAGCCAAGGCTTGCAAATTCAGGAGTTATTGAAAAACAGCCAGATTGACTGGTCAGGAGTGCTGTACCATTCGGGTCACCTCCTTGCTCAATTGTCAGTCCACTTGTCAGTCCCGTTTGCGTTATGATGGCTGGCTTATGTGAGCAAAAGCTCCAAACATTTTTGCAACAGTGCGAATCGGGGTTCTATGACGTCAAGGTTCATTACATCACTCTGGCCGTGTCTGCTGGGGGTCATGTTGGGGTCTGCGCAGGCGCAGACCATCAGCTTCGGCGAGGCCTGGACCCGGGTCATCCAGCAGGATGAGGAGCTGGCTGCCGAGCAGGCCGGGGTCGATCGGGCCAAGCAACTGCGTGAGGCCGCCAAATCCATGTATCTGCCCAAGGTGGATGTGGGAGCCAGTTATACCCATCTTGATCAGCCGATTGAACTCGATGCCCTCGATCTCAATCCGCTGGCCAAGCAGAAAGATCTGATCCTGGCGCTCGGCAGTCTGTTCGGGGTCGGGGCCAACGCATTTGTCACTCCCCTGACCAAGCAGAATGTGGTGACCAGCTCGGTCAAGATGCTCTGGCCGCTGTTTGCCGGTGGCCGCATTGATGCGGCTCAGGATATCCGTCAGGCGCAGGTGAGCGAGGCGCAGCAACTGCTGGTGCTCAAACAGCAGTCTGCCTTCGAGAGCCTCTCCCAGACCTATTTCGGCGTGGTACTGGCTGCTCAGGTGGTGCAGACCAGGCAGGAGATTGAGGACGGGCTGGCCCACCATCTGGATCATGCCAAGAAGCTCGAAGCGCAGGGGCAGATTGCCCGGGTGGAGCGTCTCTCCGCCCAGTCGGCCTATGACAGAGCGCGCATCGATACCCAGAAGGCCCGTCGCAGCCTCGAGATCGCCGAGCTGGCCCTCGGCCGCATGCTGAAGCTGCCGGATGCCCAGCCGGGCAATGGTCTGTTCGTCAACAAGGAGCTACCGCGTCTTGAGGGGTTGGTAAGCCAGACCCTGGAAGTGCACCCCGGCCTCAAGTTGCTAAACGCCAAGAAGGAGCAGGCCAAGGGGCTGATCCGGGTCGAACAGGGCAAATATGCCCCCGAGGTATTCCTGTTCGGTAATTACAACCTCTATGAAGATGATTCGATCGCTTCCAAGACCACGCCGGACTGGCTGGTGGGGGTGGGGGTCAGCATGCCGCTGGTGAGCCGCGATGGCCGCTCCGAGACGGTGCAGGCGGCCAAGAGCGCCGAACTTCAGGTTAATCTGCTGCAGGCCAAGACCCGCGAGGATCTGAAACTGTTGGTCGAGAAGACCTGGCGCGAAGCAGCACAGGGGCTTGAAGAGTATCAATCACTCTCCTCCACCCAGGCGCTGGCCGAGGAGAATGTGCGGCTGCGTGACAAGGCGTTCGGGCAAGGGCTTTCTACCTCCCTTGATGTGGTGGATGCCCAGAACCAACTGGCAGGAGTCAAGACCCAACGTGCGGCGGCGGCTTATCAATATGTGGTGTCGCTGGCCCGCCTGCTGGCCCTCTCCGGCCAGATGAACAGTTTCAATCAATATCAGCACGGTCAGGTGATCGAGGTGAACTCATGATCACCATCCGGTTCGTGCCTTTTTCTATCTCTGTTTCGACCGCCAAGGGTCGCCCGTTTGTCGAGGTGAAGTGATGAGCCATCCCCCCATCAAAAAGAAGATGAGCCAGGGTAAACCGCTGTTGTTGCCGCTGGTGCTGGTGATCCTGGTGGTCTGGCTCGGCTGGCGCTTTTGGCTCGCCTATCAACCGGAGCCGGTGCATCTGCAAGGGCAGATTGAGGCTCAGCAGTATTCAGTCTCTTCCAAGGTGCCGGGGCGCATCGACGAAGTGCTGGTGAAAAAGGGCGATCAGCTGACCAAGGATCAGCTGGTCTTTACGCTGGCAAGCCCCGAGATTGAAGCCAAGCTGAGCCAGGCCAAGGCGGGTGAAGCCGCTGCAGGGGCGCTGGCGCAAGAGGCGGAGAAAGGGGCTCGTGCCCAACAGATCGCTGCCGCCAAGGATCAATGGCAAAAAGCCAAGGCTGCCGCCCAGCTGCGTGGCAAGACCTATGAGCGGGTGGCCAGCCTGCACCGCGATGGCGTGATGCCGCTGCAAAAACGCGACGAGGCCTGGACTGCCTGGCAAGCCGCCCGCTACAGCGAAGGGATGGCGTGGCAGCAGTACCAGATGGCGTTGGAAGGGGCGCGGGAAGAGACCAAGATCGCCGCTCGCGAGAAGGCCAAGATGGCGGCCGGTTCCGTGGCCGAAGTAGAGGCCTATCTGGCCGACACCCGCATCACCAGCCCCCACTCAGGCGAGGTAAGCCAGGTGCTGCTGCGCAGCGGCGAGCTGGCGCCGCAAGGCTTCCCTGTCGTGACCCTGCTCGATATGAGCGATGCCTGGGCCCAGTTCCATGTGCGCGAGGATCTGCTGCCCCGCTTCCCGGTTGGCACCGAGTTCGATGCCCGCATCCCCGGCCTTGGCGATCAGATGGTGCGCTTCAAGGTGACCCATGTGGCCGTGATGGGGGATTTCGCTACCTGGCGCGCTACCGATACCCGTCAGGGCTTCGACATGAAGAGCTTCCAGGTAGAGGCTCGCCCGCTGCAACCGGTTGAGGGGCTGCGGGTTGGCATGAGTGTGCTGGTTGAACTCTGATGGGACGTGAATTTCGGCTGCTGTGGCAGGATCCCTTCAGCCGTGCCCTGATGAGCTGGGTGCCGCTGCTGCTGATGGGGATCCTCTGCTGGATCTTCTCGGCAGGGTTGGCCCGCGACCTCAAGGTGGGGCTGGTGGATCTCGATCACAGCATGCTCTCGCGCCAGCTCGCCTTTTCGCTGGATGGCTCGGCGGGGCTCAAGGTCGCGCAACAGTTTGACTCCATCGATGCCGGTGCCCACGCCCTGCGCGGTGGCGATATCTATGCGCTGGTGGTGATCCCCAACCATCTGGAGCGGGATGCCCGTCAGGGTACCCAGCCGCAGGTGACGGTGTTCAACAACGGCCAGTTCATCCTGATCGCCAAGCTGGTCAACTCGGCGCTGGCGCAGGTGGTAGGCACCCTCAACGGTCAGGTGGGCGTGCTGGAGGCGATGGCTGACGGCAAGGCACTGCCCGGCGCACTCGGGCAGTCGGTACCCATCAGCAGCCAGGTGACTGCGCTCTATAACCTCAACTCCAGCTACGCCCAATTTCTGCTGAGCGCTATTCTGCCCGCGGTGTGGCAGATCCTGGTGGTGCTGTTTGGCCTCAATGCGCTGGCCCGTACCGATCGGCTGGGGCTGGACTGGACCACTCGCGGGGTCTGGTTTGGCCTCTGGCGCACCCTGCTGCCCCACGTACTGATTGGCTGGGGCTGGGGGATTGTCTGGACACTGCTGCTGTTCAAGGGGTTCTCCTACCCCATGCACGGCAGCTGGCTGGTGCTGGTGGTGGGTCTGGGGCTCGCCTCGGCGGCCTGCGTCACCATGGGTGCCTTTTTCTACGGCATCATTCGGGATCCGGCGCGCGCCCTGTCGCTGGCGGGGGCTTACACGGCGCCCGGTTTCGCCTTTATGGGAGTCACCTTTCCGGTGAGTGCCATGGGGGATTTCGCCCGCTTCTGGCGCAGCCTGTTGCCGGTCTCCCACTATGTCGAGTTGCAGATTGGTCAGAGCAACTACGGTTTGCCCCTCTCATCGGCGCTGCCGCAACTGGGGGCCTTGCTGCTGTTTCTTCTCCCTTTGCTGCTGGTGGTTCGCCGCTACAAGCAGCAGGCCGAGCTGGCTCGTCAATCCGCCGTAGTGGCCGTCGCCGAGAAGGAGCCTGAGTGATGCTGGGATTTGTCGATCTGTTGCGCCTCGAGTTGCGCACCCTGCTGGCGGATCGCGCCATCATGCTCACCCTGTTTGGCGGGGTGATCTTCTACTCGTTTCTCTACCCCCAGCCCTATCTGCATCAGCTGCCGCGGGAAGAGGCAGTGGTGGTGGTCAACGAGGATGGCAGCCAGCTGTCCCGTCAGTTGGAGTTTATGGCCGATGCCACGCCGCAGGTGAAGCTGGTGGCGCGGGCCAATTCGCTGGATGACGCGCGGCAGCTGATGATGGCCGGGGAGGCGAGCGGGATCCTGCACATTCCCAACCACTTCTATCGGGATCTGATGTTGGGCAAGAGCGTCACCCTGAGCTACGCCGGTGATGCCTCCTACTTCCTGGTCTACGGCACCATTGCCGAAGGACTGGCGCAGGCCGGTGGCACCCTCGCCGCGCAGGTGAAGGTGGCGAGGCTGCTGAGCCACGGCGAGGCGCTGCCACAAGCGGCTATGGGCTGGAATGCGGTGGCTCTCAACGTGGTGCCGGTGTTCAACCCCACCATGGGCTATGTGAACTACGTGGTGCCGGCGGTGTTCGTGCTGATCCTCCATCAGGTGCTGCTGATGGGGGCGGGGATCCTGGGGGCGACCCAGAACCAGCGCAGTTGCCGCGGCGAGCACGGTTACTGGCAAAGCGCGCCGGTACTGCCGCTGCTGCTGGCCAGAACTCTGGTGCTGGCGGGGTTGTTCCTGCTGCCGGTGAGCTACTTCCTCGGCTTTTGCTTTGATCACTACAACATCGCTCGCCATGCCGACCCGGTGCAGCTTTGGCTATTCGCCCTGCCGTTCCTGCTGGCAACCTGCTGGTTCGGTATTGTGCTGGGGGCCATCTTTACCCGGCGGGATCTGCCCACTCAGGTGGTACTCATCTCCTCCCTGCCGCTGGTCTTTCTGGCGGGCTTTATCTGGCCGCTGGAGCTGATCCCGGCGCCCCTCAATTGGCTGGCTCAGTGGGTGCCCACTATCCCCGCTATCGAGGGTTTTCTGCGTCTTAACCAGATGGGGGCCGACTTCGCGCAGGTGTCCCGTTACTGGTGGCAGCTGTGGGGGCTTGCGTTGCTTTACGGCGTGCTGGCTTGCCTGCTGCTGCGTTGGCGGCAGCAGTCACTGCCGGTGGCCAGTCAGCCGGTCGTACAGAGTGAGACGACCGCCGGTTAAGCGGGGTAGGGCAAGCGCCCGTGAGATAGCGTGTGCGGTAAAGCGAAAACGGTCAGCCCTTGGGCTGACCGTTTTGTTATGTGGTGGGGTTAAGCGGTTTACTGCTGCTTTAGCCACGCTGGAGCGTGGGATCCCCGATGGCGTAGATCTGCCCCACCGCCGTCTCATCCGCCAGCAGACGCAGCCCTTGGGCGGCCACATCGGCACGGCGCACCAGTCCGTGTACTTCCTTGCCCTGACTCAGTTCGGCGCGGCCGGTGGCGTCGCCATCCTGCAGGCCCGCCGGGCGCAGAATGGTCCATGCAAGGGCGCTGGTCTGCAGCCAGCTCTCCGCCAGACTCTTGAGACGTACCTCGTGACCGAAGGCGGCGCGTGCCCGCTCCGGCAGATACTGCCAGCTGTCGCCACAGCCGAGGGAGGTGACCAGCAGCAGCCGTTTCAGGCCTACCTGCTCCATGGCATCGATTACATGGCGGTTGCCCTGATAGTCCACTGGCACTGTTTGGCGAAAGCTGCCGAGGGTAGAGACGACCTGTGCATCTTGCCCCGCCAGAACACATGCCTGCTGCACCGCAGCCAGATCCAGCGCATCCCCCTCGATCACCTCAACTCCCAGCGCACCTAGTTCTGTGGCCATCTCGGAGCTGCGTACCAGCGCAACGACCCGGTGACCCTGGCTCAGGGCGTGATGAGTAAAGGCGCGGCCCAGCCCGCGGCTGGCTCCGAAAATCAGTGTGGTTGGCATAGCTGAGCTCCCTTGGCAAAAGGGGCTAGCCTAGTGGCTTGTTCGCCTGCTGTAAATGAGAGTTGTTTTTATTTGTGAGTCAGCAAGGAGGAGAAGGTGCGAGCCGTCAGCGACTCGCACTCTTTGAGAGGCATCAGCCGTTGTAGTTGCCGATGCTGGGGCGACGGCTGGGGCCGCTCAGGTGGATATCCACCGGATTGAATGCCTTGATCGCCTCATAGCTGAAATCACCGATCGCCTGATGCAGGCTCTGGGGCGTGTGGTTGGTGATGATGATAACGCTCTTTGACAGGTTGCGACGGCGGCGCAGCAGGTGGCCGAGGAAGCTGGACTGGCTCTCCGCCATTTTGGCGCGGTTGGCCGATACCTCGTCGATGATCAGCAGATCCACCTCTTCCAGTGCGCGGCGGTACTGGTTGCGCTCATCCTGGTCGGGGATGACGTTGAAGAACAGCCGATCGACGATGGAGGCCCACTGCTGGAAGATCACCGATTTCTGGTGACGGGCGATCAGCTCATGCGCCACCGCTCCCGCCAGCGTTGACTTGCCGGTGCCGTAGTCGCCGTAGATCAGCATGCAGCCGCCACCGCTCTTTTCCCAGTGCTCGAAGCCGCTGATAAAGTAACGGGCTGTTTCGATGGGGTATTGCAGCGCCGGATCTGTGGCATCCATTTTGTCGAACACCCAGTCGGGGTTGAGGTCGGCCTGGGCGATCAGCTTCTGGATCCGCTCCTGACGGGCCGCTTTCTGCAGCTCGCGCACCTCGGCGTTGGCCTTGGCGTCATACTCCTTGCGCAGGGTCTCGTAGTCATACTGGCCGCCGCCGGTCTCTTGCTGCAGGCGACGAATGCGCTCCAGCAGGCCACCCACATGGCGGCTTAATTCCGGGTCGTGAACACGGTGATCCTGCTTGGCTTTGGCGATCTTCTGGCGCTTGGCTTCGATCTCTTCCAGCTCCTGGCGCAGGGGATCTTGCGGGTCAGTCATGGAATGCTCCTTCTGCTCGATCAGGGATGGGTAGACAAGGGGTTGATTCTGCCTGCAGGCGGGGGCCGCTATCAATCATTATCCGGCTCCTGCTGCGCTGCGGGTTCTTGCATCTGCTGTTCGGCCAGTCGCTTGGCCTCTTCAATCATCTGTTGGGCCCGTTTGCTCGGGCCCGACTCTGCCGGGGCCGGCGTCACCTGCTGGTAGCCCTGCACCTCCATCGGTTTGCGACGGGTGTAGCGGCGGGTCTTGAGGGCGCGAATAAACTTGAGCATCCATTGATGCTGGGAGTCGAACACCTCGGGGCGCCCCAGCCAGTAGGCAATAAACTCCCCCAGATCCTCTTCGCTGTAGCTGGCATCGATCACTCCGCACAGACGGGCGAGGGCGGGCAGCTCTTCGTCCGGGCGCCATTGCAGATGCATCTGGAAGGGGCGTTCCGGCAGCGGGCTCCGCAATTTCTGGGTGAGCAGTGGCAACTGAAAAGGGCACTGATGGTAGTGCTCACTCTCTGGCTGAGCCTCGACCTGCAGCAGGCCCGCCTCCATCAGTTCATCGAACAACTCGGTGAGCTGGCGGGCATTGACCTGAAACGAGAAGCCGCAGGGATCACCAGGATCGACCACCGCCAGCGCCCGACCCAGCTCGGGATAGTTGAGCCGGGCCGCCTGATTTTCCAGCACCAGTCGGCGTAGCTGCAGGGTATAGAGGCTGCGTGCCGGATGGGACAATCTGGGATGGGCAAGGGCGTTATATTCGGCTGGAGTCATGATCTTCTTCACGGGCTGGAGTGGGTGGCATTATCCCTTATGGCGCCCACTTGCACAATTCGGATGGCGGTCGTAGTCGTGGGGCCACCCGAGTGAATAGAGCTGCGCGGGCGGATAGGGTTCTCTTGATGCCATCGTATGATCGAGGTCTACTTTTGACGCAGGGTTTCCGCGCTGACCGCACTTTTGAGCTAGTCTTAATACCTAAGTAACCAATTGACTAATAAGAGCTTTATCAAGATGCCAAAAGCCGGGCTACGGATCCTGGTGGTGGAGGACGAGGCCGTTTTTCGCCACTCGTTAGTGAGTTACCTCGCGCGGGACGGGGCAACGGTGTTTCAGGCTGAGGATGGAATTGAAGGGTTGTCAGCCGCAGCTATTTATCATCCCGACGTGGTTCTGTGCGATCTGAATATGCCCAATATGGATGGCCGCGAGGTAATTGCCTGCCTCTCTGCCCGTTACCCCCATATGCCGGTTATCGTCATTTCGGCCCAGAGCACCATGGAGGCAGTCGCCAGCGCCTTGCGTGCCGGTGCGCGGGACTATCTGCTCAAACCCCTCGAGGATTACGCGCTGGTCGAGCGCAGTATCGAACAGTGTCTCAACGGCAGCGTCAACCGGGCGCAGCAACTGGAGCTGATGGATCACATCGACTATTTCAGTGCCCACGACAAGGCGGCCAGCCGCCTTCTGGCGGGGCTCAAGCCGCCGGGCTTGCAGGAGTGGGGCCCCTGGCAGGTCACGTTCAAGGGGCTGGGGCAGTTGTTTATTCCCGATACCTTCAAGGTGGAAGACAAGCTGCTGGTGCTGGTGATGGAGCTGCCGATCATGGGGACGGATGCGGCATTTTGTGGTGCGCTGGTGCGATCCTTGATGAACGTCCCCTACCGCCAGTTTCAGCAGAACGAGAGCCGGTTGCTGAGCCAGCCGCACCGGTTGCTCGACTACCTCAACCATCAGTTGATGGCGTCCGGGCTTCGCCACTCTTTTGCCATGGCGGCGCTGCTGTTTGATCAGCATGATGGGTTGGTGTTTGCCAACGCCGGGCTTACCTCTCCCCACTGGCTGATGCGCTCAGGCGGCCTACCCCTTGGTCTGATGCGCAGCAGCCACTACGCCCTGCACAAACGCAGCTGGCATGAACCGTTCGCCCTGCAGTTTCGCAGCGACAGCGGCGGCTCGCTGGATGTGCAGGTTCGTCATCACTGATGCCGCCTGATAAACAGGCCAAAACAAAAAGGGCGCCGATGGGCGCCCTTTTTGTTGTTTACAATCCTGACCGTTTAGACGGTGGCGGAGTGCAGTTTCTTCTCTTGAGCTTGCGGCTCTTTGGCCGGGCCTTCGGCACCGTGCATCCAGTAGACCAGGCGGTTGGCCATGGCCAGCAGGATCAGGGCGCAGATGACTGCAGACAGTGCGATACCGCCGAAGATGGCGATTGGGCCAGCTTCACCCACGAAGGAGCCAATCAAGCCGGCGACATAGTTGGCCACGGCAGTGAAACCGAACCAGGCGCCCATCATCAGGGATACCAGACGCAGCGGAGCCAGTTTGGTTACCATGGACATACCGATGGGCGAGAGGCAGAGTTCGCCCAGGGTGTGGAACAGGTAAGCGCCAACCAGCCAGAACATGGAGGTCTTGACGGTCTGATCTCCGCCCTGTTGCAGCACAGCACCCACCATGAACAGGAAGCCTACGGCCAGGAACAGCAGACCCATGGCGAATTTCACCGGAGAGTTCGGCTCTTTCTTGCCGAGCTTGATCCAGATGGCGGCGACGATCGGGGCCAGGGTGATGATAAAGAAGGGGTTCAGAGACTGGAACCAGGCAGTCGGTACCTCGAAGTCACCGATCATGCGGTCAGTATACTGCTGGGCATACAGATTCATCAGACCACCGGCTTGTTCAAAGCCAGCCCAGAAGATGATGGTGAACAGACCCAGCATCAGGATAACTTTGATGCGATCCACTTCCTGCTTGGTCAACGGAGCCTTCTGCTCCTTGTTGCGCTGTTCGGCGGCGCGCTGAGCTGCCGGTACGCGGCCGATGTCACCGAGGAAACGCTGGGCCATGGTGGCTTGAACTACCAGGGAGAGCAGCATACCAATACCGGCACTGACGAAGGCGGCTTGCCAGCCGTATGCCGTGGCAGCTGCGCCACAGATCACGCCGGCTAGCAGGGAACCCAGGTTGATACCCATGTAGAAGATGGTGAAGGCACCATCACGGCGGTGATCGCCCTCTTGATAGAGGTCACCCACCATGGTGGAGATGTTCGGTTTGAACAGGCCGTTACCCAGGATCAGCAAGCCGAGACCCGCATAGAAGACGTTAATGACCATATCAGGGAACATGGCGTGGGGCAGGGCAAGAGTGAACTGGCCTGCAGCCATGAGGATCGCACCAAACAGCACGGCACGGCGTTGGCCGAGGAAATTGTCAGCCAGCCAGCCGCCGATCAGCGGTGTGATATAAACCAGACCGGTATAAATACCGTAGAGTTTGAGGGCATCTGCCTGAGTCCAGCCCAGACCGCCGTTGGCAGTCAGGTCGGTCAGATAGAGCACCAGTACGGCACGCATGCCGTAATAGGAGAATCGCTCCCAGAGTTCGGTACTAAAGAGCAAAAAAAGCCCTTTAGGGTGACCTAGAAAGGTCCCTTTTGACGGGTTATTCATTGGAACTTCCACCTGTGTCTTATATTTTTTTGAGTTTTTTATGCAAGGGCGAGAAACACGCCTCAATCCTTATAGAGCATGTGTGAATAAATTACAACATTATGATTTGCTGAGGATTTATTTATTCTTGATTGATTTTTTGTTGCAAAAATGAAAAAGGAGCATCATTTGATGCTCCTCGAATACCTCTATAAAAAACAGATTTTTTAGCGATTACAACTGTTTGACGAACTGCTTCAACCAACCGATAAATTCGCCGTTCAGCTCGCGGTGACGTACGGCATACTCCACATTGGCTTTCATATAACCGAGTTTGCTGCCGCAATCGTGGCTCTTGCCTTTCATAAAGTAGGCGTTGACCTGCTCCTGCTCCATCAGCATGGCGATGGCATCGGTCAGCTGGATTTCGTCACCGGCACCGGCCGGGGTTTTTTCCAGCAGCGGCCAGATATTGGAGGAGAGCACGTAACGACCCACCACCGCCAGATTGGAGGGCGCTTCGTCACGAGGCGGTTTCTCGACAATGGCCTGCATCGGCAGGGACATCCCCTCGGTCAGCGCCTCACCCTTGATGTCGGCGATGCCGTACTTGTCTACTTCGCTCTCGGGTACCGCTTCTACCATGATCTGGCTGATCTGCTCCTCTTCAAACAGATGCACCATTTCGGCCAGGTTGTCTTTTTTCGGGTCGCTGGCTACGTCATCGATCAGTACGTCCGGCAGCAGCACGGCGAAGGGGTTGTCACCGATCAGCGGTCGTGCGCAGAGGACTGCATGGCCCAGCCCTTTGGCCTCCCCCTGGCGGACGTGCATGATGGTGACGTCTTTCGGGCAGATCTGTTGCACTTCTTCCAGCAGTTGGCGCTTGACCCGCTTCTCGAGGGTCGCTTCCAGCTCGAAGCTCTTGTCGAAGTGGTTTTCGATGGAGTTTTTACTGGAGTGGGTGACCAGAATGATCTCCTTGATCCCGGCGGCGATAGCTTCGCGCACTACATACTGGATCAGAGGCTTGTCGACCACCGGCAGCATCTCTTTCGGGATGGCCTTGGTGGCGGGCAGCATACGGGTACCCAGACCGGCTACCGGAAGCACGGCCTTGCGAACAATGAGTGGGGTCTTTTTCATGGAAAACTATCCAGCGGGATTGAAGTGCGGCCATGATACTCCAAGAAAAACGGGGCAGCCACAGCCAGCCCCGTTTGCATATGCAGTGCTCGGACGTTATTTGACGATGATCATGTCACGGTTTGCCTCCAGAGTGGCCGGGCCAATGCCACTCACATCTGCCAGCTGGTCGACCGAGGTGAATTTGCCCTGTTTCTCGCGATAGTCGACGATGGCTTGTGCCTTTTTGTCACCAATCCCCTTGAGGTTAGTGAGCTCGGCAAGGGTTGCCGTATTGATATCCACTTTGCCACTCTCCTGCTTGGCGGCAACCGTGGTGGCCTGCTTGGGGACGACCTTGTCTGCAGCCTGCGAGGGCAGGGTGAACAATGGGAGGGCGGACAGCAACATGATGATGGACAAGCTGTTTTTACGCATTTCACACTTCCTTGTGGTAGGGGATTCGTATGGATGATTAACCAGATTTGGAAGATGTGACGGCTGTCATTTTTTACAGGTATTGAGTGCGATTTGCTTTGCTATAAGAGATGGCAATTTTCGAATAACAATAAGATATATAAAGACTTTTATTGCCAAATACCAAATGGGAAGTCTTGTGTGACAGGGAGCATAGCCTCATAACGCACTCACACTTTTATCTGTCTGATCCTGAATCTTCGGCTGCTTATGCTGCCTGCAGAAAAATTCCCAACAAAAAAGGCTGCTCACCTGGGGTGAGCAGCCTTTGTGATCGGTTTTTTCAGGCGGATGCTGATTAAGCTTGTGCGTCAGCCTGAGCAGCCTGGATACCGGTCAGGGCGATGGTGTAGACGATGTCGTCAACCAGAGCGCCACGGGAGAGGTCGTTGACCGGCTTGCGCATGCCTTGCAGCATCGGGCCGATGGAGACCAGGTCAGCGGAACGCTGCACCGCTTTGTAAGTGGTGTTACCGGTGTTCAGGTCAGGGAAGACGAACACGGTGGCTTTACCGGCAACCGGTGAGTTCGGTGCCTTGGACTTGGCCACGTTCTCCATGATGGCCGCGTCGTACTGCAGCGGGCCATCGATTATGAGGTCGGGGCGCTTGGCCTTGGCCAGCTCGGTCGCTTCACGCACTTTCTCTACATCGGCACCGGCGCCGGAGGTGCCGGTAGAGTAGGAGATCATGGCGACGCGCGGCTCGATGCCGAAAGCGGCTGCGGAGTCGGCTGACTGGATGGCGATCTCGGCCAGCTGCTCGGCAGTCGGATCCGGGTTGATCGCGCAGTCACCGTAGACCAGCACCTGGTCAGGCAGCAGCATGAAGAAGATGGAGGAGATCAGGGAAGAGCCTGGAGCAGTCTTGATGATCTGCATCGGCGGACGGATGGTGTTGGCTGTGGTGTGTACCGCGCCGGATACCAGGCCGTCAACTTCATTGCGCTCCAGCATCATGGTACCCAGTACCACGTTATCTTCCAGCTGCTCGCGGGCAACCACTTCGGTCATGCCCTTGTTCTTGCGCAGCTCGACCAGACGCGGCACATAGCGCTCGCGCACAACGGCCGGATCGATGATCTCGACGCGATCGGTCAGAACAACACCCTGCTGTTCGGCAACGCGACGGATCTCTTCCGGGTTACCCAGCAGCACCGGACGGGCAATGCCACGCTCGGCACAGATTGCGGCAGCCTTGATGGTGCGCGGCTCGTCGCCTTCCGGCAGCACGACACGCTTGTTGGCCTGACGGGCCAGCTCGGTCAGCTGATAACGGAATGCCGGCGGGCTCAGACGACGGGAACGGGTAGAGCTGATGGTCAGCGACTCGATCCAGTGTTTGTCGATGTGGCCAGCCACATAGTCCTGTACCAGCTCGATACGCTCGCGGTCATCTTCCGGAATATCGACGTTGAAGTTCTGCAGGCTGACGGCGGTCTGCCAGGTGTTGGTACCGGTCATCATGATCGGCAGGCCGGTGGCCATGGCCTGTTGGCACAGCGCCATGACCTGCGGCTCCGGATGATAGTTACCGGTCAGCAGCAGGGCACCCAGCTTGACGCCGTTCATGGCGGAGAGGCAGGCGGAGACGATGACGTCAGAGCGGTCGCCAGAGGTGACCAGCAGGCTGCCCGGACGGAAGTGCTCGACCATGTTGTGGATGGAGCGGGCGCAGAAGGTCACGGTCTGCAGGCGACGGCTGTCCAGCTCACCCTTGTGCAGGATCTTGGCGGCCAGATGCTTGGCGAGATCCTTGGCGCGCGGGGCGATCAGCTGGGTGTTCCAGGGGATGCAACCCAGGATGCGCAGCGGGCTCTTGCCGAACACTTGCAGCACTTCCAGGTTGTGGGCCGCGTCAGAAGCGTGGTGATGGGCTTCGAACATCTCGGTCAGGTCAGGGCGGGTTACGCCATGCTCGTCAACCGGCGCGCCAACCTTGTTGATCACGCAACCAACGATGCGGGGGTTGTTGACACCACCGAAGTTGGAGCAGGCCAGTTCGATGCGCTCTTTCAGCTTCTGGCTGGAGTCATGGCCCGGGTGGGTCACGAATACCATGTCGGCATCCAGCGCCTTGGCAACGTCGTAGTTCAGCTTGTTGGCAAAGGGCTGCTTGTCGGTCGGCACCATACCTTCGACAACCAGCACTTCGGCACCGCTGGATTTCACGTGCTCTTCGAAGCGGGCAACGATCTCTTCCAGCAGGATGTCGGTGTTGCTGGAGCTGATCATGTTCTCGGCGTAGGAGAGGGTGAAGGGCTCGGGCGGATTGATGTTGGCAGCTGCGCGGATAACGGCGGTTGAGCGCTCGGCACCGGTTTCACCCGGACGCGGCTGGGCAACCGGTTTGAAGAAGCTGACATTGACACCGTGACGTTCCATGGCGCGGACAACGCCAAGGCTTACGGAAGTTACGCCGACACCAGTGCCGACCGGGATAAGCATAATAGTGCGTGCCACTTTATACCCCTTGTTCATTTTTTGGGATCAGGAAAAGGCCGCCCTGGTGGGCGGCCTCGAGTTACTGCGTTAATTAAGCGCCGACCAGTTCCAGCGCGTCGTGGGCGATAACCCACTCTTCGTTGGTCGGGATTACCAAGGCCTTGGTAGAACCAGCCTTGGTGATCTCGCCACCCTTGCCGAAACGAGCCTTCAGGTTGGCGTCGTGATCGACGTCAAAGCCCAGCAGACCCAGCTTGTTCAGGGTGATTTCACGGATCGGGGCGGAGTTTTCACCGATACCACCGGTGAAAACAACGGCGTCCAGACGACCGTCCATGGCGGCAGCGTAGGCGCCGATGTACTTGGCCAGGCGATAGCAGTAAACGTCCATAGCACGCTTGGCTTCTTCTTTGCTGTCGTAGTTGTCTTCAACGAAACGGCAGTCGGAGGTGACTTCGGTCAGACCCAGCAGGCCGGACTCTTTGGTCAGCATGGTGTTGATATCGGCCACGCTCATGCCCAGCTTGTCGTGCAGGAAGAAGATGATGGCCGGGTCCAGATCGCCGGAGCGGGTACCCATGACCAGACCTTCCAGCGGAGTCAGACCCATGGAGGTATCAACAGATTTGCCGTTCTTGATGGCGCAGACGGAACCGCCGTTGCCCAGGTGGCAGTTGATGATGTTCAGCTCTTCAACCGGCTTGTTCAGCTGCTTGGCAGCTTCCAGGCTGATGTAGTAGTGGCTGGTGCCGTGAGCGCCGTAGCGACGGATGCCGTTCTCTTTGTAGAGCTTGTACGGCAGCGCATACAGGAAGGCTTCTTCCGGCATGGACTGGTGGAACGCGGTATCGAATACGGCCACGTTCTTGTCAGCCAGCGCCGGGAATACGCGGCGGGCTTCACGGATACCGATCAGGTGAGCCGGGTTGTGCAGCGGTGCGTACGGAACGGCGGCTTCGATGCCGGCGATCACGTCGTCACAGATAACGACGGAAGAGGTGAAGCGCTCACCGCCGTGAACAACACGGTGACCGATGGCGATCAGGTTCTTGGACAGTTCCGGATTGAGCGGCAGGATCTTGTTGACGATGAAGTCCAGCGCTTCCTGGTGAGCGGCACCCGCGCCCAGATCGGCACTGCCTTTCTCGCCATTCAGTTTCCACTTGATGCGGGCGTCGTCGAGGTTGAAGCACTCGGCCAGGCCGGACAGCAGGTCATCACCGGTGGTTGCGTCAATGACGGCAAACTTCAGGGAAGAGCTGCCACAGTTAAGAACAAGAACCAGCTTACTCATGAATAAATCCTATCGCAGATTGGGTTGTGTAGGCGGATGCGTTGGACGCGGTGCGACCAAAAACTTTCAACTTATCCTTATGAGGGTTGGCAATCTGTTGCTTGCCCCTTGTATAGTGATACAAGACCCGAAATCCAGACGTCCCTGACAGGTCAATAGCAAGAAGCTTTTGACGCAAAAATGGGCGTACAAAGGATAACCCGATTGTTGAAAAATAACAAAGTCATCCTCAACCTTTGTTACTTTGCATCAAATTTTGTCGAGGTTTTGCCGTTAGTACGTTCAAAAAGCGCTCGGAGGTAGTATGAGCATGAACATTTTTGGAACTAAGTTACAGCAAGGCCGCCATTATATGACGCTTTGGCCGCGCCGTCCCGAGCTCAATTCGATGTTTCCTGAAAATCGGGTGATCAAGGCGACCGAGTTCGCCCTCAAGGTGATCCCCGCGCTGGCGGTGCTGAGCGTGATGTTGCAGTTCCAGTTTGGGGAGCAGCACTACTGGCCTTCAGTCATCACTTCCGTGCTGTTTCTGCTCAGTTTGCCGCTGCAAGGTTATTACTGGCTCGGCCAGCGCGCCGACACCCGCTTGCCCCCGTCGCTGGCGAGCTGGTATCGGGAGATCAACGGCAAGATGAACGAGCAGGGTGGCCGTCGTCAGCTGGTGTCACAGCCGCGCTATGAAGAGCTGGCCGATACCCTCAAGGCCGCCTTCCAGCAGCTCGATAAATCCTTTCTCTACGAATAACCCGTATCAGATGCAAAAAGGCGCCAGTGGCGCCTTTTTGTTGCGGTCGGTGTGTGGATCAGGCCGCCAGCACCTTGCGGATCTCCTGGATGGAGAGCTTGTACTGACGTGGACACTGACGCCACACCTGCAGCATCCGCTGGTACTTGTCGCGCATGGCGATGTCGCTGGAGAGCTCGTCGCACGGGCACTTGAGCTCGGGGAAGCGCTTGTCCACCTCCAGCAGGAAGCAGACGTAGTCAGCCAGCTCACGCTCTTGGCTGCGGCTGTAGCCGTTGAACTCCAGACGGCTGGCGTTGATCTCGCCCTGATCGGCGGCATCCAGATTACCCCATGAGATGGCCAGTGCGTGATGCAGCTCCAGGGTGTCGATCACCTCCTGGCAGGTCGCCAGATCCAGATGGCCGAAGCTCTTCTCCAGCTCGAGGATCTGCAGGCAGTAGCCGCGCTCGATGATGGTGCTGGCGCGCTGGTAGATGTCCGCCTTCTCCGGGTTGAGTTTCGCCAGAATTTCGTACTGGTTGCTCAGGATCAAACGTTCTGTGTTGCTCATGTTCATGGGATATCTCGCTGGAAGATGATTCTGGGGTCACGTTAACCCATATATAAAATGAATTTTTTGATCTGGGCGGGGGAGTTGGTGAGAAAAATCCACTGGCAAGGGCTTGCTGGCCAGACAAAAAAGGCCTGCATGGCAGGCCTTTCAATGACGCAGGGGAGGGTTATCCCTTGAGGAAATCCAGTACCACCTGATGGTGATCGCTGGTTTTGAACTTGTCGAAGTGGTGGGCAATCTTGCCCTCTTCATCGATCAGGAAGCTCTGACGGTGAATGCCGTCATACTCTTTGCCCATGAATTTCTTCGGGCCCCAGACGCCAAAAGCATCGGCGACGGCGTGGTCTTCATCGGCCAGCAGGGTGAAGTTGAGCTGGTCCCGCTCTTCGAACTTTTTCAGCCGTTTGGCCGGATCCGGGCTGATGCCAAGCACCACCACATTGAGGGCGGCCAGCTCGGCGTTCACATCGCGCATGCCGCAGGCCTGGGTGGTGCAGCCGGGGGTCATTGCCTTGGGATAGAAATAGACCAGCACCTTCCTGCCGCGCAGGCCAGCGAGGCTGACCTGATTACCATTCTGGTCGGGCAGGGAGAAATCGGGGGCGGGGCTGCCAGCTTGTAGTGGTTGCATGGGGTCTCCTCGGGTAAAACGCCCTCAGGCGTGTTTGCGATTGACGATAAACTCGAACGATTCGGCACCCAGTTGACGACAGAATTCGGCGAAGGCGGTTTGCGAACCTTCCACTTCACCCTCTCTGGCCAGATTGAGCTGAAAACTGATCTTCAGCAGGTTGAATGGCTGCTGCTCCAGGGTCATGGATTGCATCGCCTGAATGTTCCAGCCATGTTCGCTGAAGAACTGAGTGCACTGGCTTACGATGCCGGGCTCGTCGCGGATCAACAGGTCGGCACTGGCGCGGACGTCATACTGCAGGGACTGGTGGCGCTCGGTGCGTTTCATCATGGTGATGAGATCCCACTCCTGGCTACGCAGGGGCAGGCTGATTTCGAGTTGCATCATGCTGTTCCAGTCGCCCGAGAGCAGCATGATAAAGGTAAATTCATTGCCGAAGATGCCAAGGCGGCTGTCCACAATGTTGCAACCACAGCCACTGACGTGGCGGGTCACTTCATTGACGATGCCAGGCCTGTCCGTGCCGATGGCCGTTACGACCAGGTAGTGAGTCATAAATCTTCTCTCGTCCGTTATTTCGTTGCGAAAGCCGCGCTGGCAAGCCAACCCTCCGGCCCTGATGACCACTCCCTGAGGGACGCTGCCGACTTTCGTCCATTACTTTTTGTTCCGGATGGTATCACGGCTTGCCCCCTCTCTCCCTTGTTTTTCAAAGGGGTCAGCTTTACCATTACGCCCCTGAAAATCGGGAGAAAAGTCCATGTTACGCGGTAGTATTGTTGCGCTCGTTACCCCCATGCTGGCTTCAGGTGAAGTCGATTGGGCCAGTCTGGCCAAACTGGTCGACTATCATGTCAGCGCCGGGACCTGCGCCATTGTTGCGGTGGGTACCACAGGGGAATCGGTGACCCTGAGCGAGCAGGAGCATATCGCCGTCGTTGAAAAGACCGTTGAGTATGCCGCCGGACGCATTCCCGTCATCGCCGGTTGCGGCTCCAACAATACTGCCCATGCCATTGAATTGGCAAAGCGACTGGCCAAAACCGGCGTGGTGGCGGGTCTCTCGGTGACTCCTTACTACAACAAGCCCACTCAGGAAGGTCTCTATCGCCACTATTGTGCGATCGCCGAGGCTAGTGGTCTGCCCCAAATTCTTTATAATGTGCCCGGTCGCACCTGTTGCGATCTCAAACCGGAGACCGTGGCCCGTCTGGCCAAGGTTCCCGGCATTATCGGTTTGAAAGAGGCAACCGGCGATTTGAGCCGCACCCCGCTGCTGCGCGAGCTGTGCGGGCCGGAGTTTGCTCTCTACAGTGGCGACGATGCCACTGGTTGTGATTTTATGCTGCAAGGTGGCGATGGCGTGATTTCGGTCACCACCAATATTGCAGCGGCCCAGATGGCCGACATGTGTCGTGCTGCGCTGGCCGGTGATGCCGGGCAGGCGCATGACATCAACAATCTCTTGATGCCGTTGCACAAGACTCTGTTCTGCGAACCGAGCCCCACCCCGGTGAAATGGGCCTGTGCCCAACTGGGGTTGATTGCAACAGCCACCTTGCGCCTGCCGCTGGTTGACCTCACCCCCGAGGGCGAGCAGCTGATGGCGCGAGCACTGACCACAGCGGAGTTGATGGCGAGTGTTTAAATCTAATGGAAAGGGAAATAGAGCCCGTCTGGTGCTGAGCGTTGCGACTGTGGCCGTCTTGGCCGGTTGCAGCACCCCCCAGGATCGCAAAATGGCCAACCGCGACTTCGGTTATGAAGATGCCCGCCTCGAGGGCCGCGCGTTCTTGATCCCCGCAGGATTGAGTGCCCCCACCTTCAACAGCCAGTACGACATCCCGCCGCTGCCCGAGAGCAGCCGTGAAGGTGCCCTCGGCGCCCAGGTCGATGTGCGTCCACCCGCCCAGCTGCTGACCGTGGTACCGGGCAGTCAGGTGGTGCAGAGTGCAACCGAACCGACCGTTGCCTTCTATGCCCTGAGCACCAGCCAGAGCGTGGAGCGCGATACCTGGTCGTTCCTGATGAACTTCCTGGCCAAATACAAGGTCACCACCGAGAAGCTGGATCAGCAGGATGGCGTATTGCAGACCGGCTGGTTTGACAACACTGTTGCCCTCGATGGCTGGGGTGAAGATGACGAAGACTTCAAAATCCGTCAGCGTTACCAGTTCACCGTGCGCAACGATGCCCAGCGCCACGCCGTCAATATGTCGGTCCGGGTACTGGATCACGAAGAGACCATCGACGGCGAGACCAGCAACAAGCTGACCCCTGCCGATGCCCAGCGCTATGCC
The DNA here is from genome assembly GCF_049175415.1 of Aeromonas sp. 600527. Lineage (NCBI taxonomy): Bacteria > Pseudomonadati > Pseudomonadota > Gammaproteobacteria > Aeromonadales > Aeromonadaceae > Aeromonas > Aeromonas sp. 600527. The sequence continues at coordinate 79,188 of NZ_JAAKVA010000017.1, forward strand.
GCGCGAGTGCTGAACCAGTTCTCTCTCTATTACGACAGCCAGCTGAAAGCCCGCGAGCAGCACAAGTCCAACGATGGCATGGGTCTGCAACTGGGTCTGGACAACAACGAGCTGAGCGCCTGGATTGCCGAAGGTTCCTTTGATCAGGTGTGGCGTCGCCTTAATCAGGTACTGCCTGCTTACGGTTTCACCATCAAGGATACCCAGCAGTCTCTGGGCTGGATCGACGTCGAGTACGAAGAGCCGGGTGCCGAGTTCTGGAAGGCGAAAGGGAGCGAGCCGTTCAAACTGGAGGAGGAGAAATACCGCTTCCAGCTTGGCGAAATGGCGGGAGGCAAGACCTCCATCACCCTGTTCGACAAGGACAAGAAGCCGGTATCGTCCGGGGTTATCTCCCAGATGTATATCAGCCTGTCCGAGGCGTTCGCCAAGGGGCTGGCCGATCAGGCAGCAGCAAAAGCAGAATAAATACAGGGGCCTTGTGCCCCTGTTTTGTTATCAAAATCCCCCTGAAAACGCGGGGATTCCGAGCGGTTTTCGATGATGCGAGCCCCCTTGCCAGTCCGTTGCAAACAGAGCGCGCGGGTGAGGGACTCGCGATGTTTACCCCCCACAAACAGGAAGTGTTATTAGCCATGAGTCTTGCAGATCAAGTATTGGCGGTGAATGACGATTTGCCGATCCGTACCGATAAACCTGTCCATTCCGGCAAAGTGCGCAGCGTCTACTGGTTGACCCCCGAAGACAGTGCCCGGCTCATAAAAGAGAAAGGCTATGATGTGCCGGCCGATGCGCCCCTCGCCCTCATGGTGATCAGCGATCGCATCTCGGCCTTCGATTGCATCTGGCAAGGTGTGGATGGCCTGAACGGCGTACCGGGCAAAGGGGCTGCGCTTAATGCCATCTCTAGCCACTGGTTCAAGCTGTTCAAGGAGAAGGGACTGGCCGACAGCCACATTCTGGATATTCCGCACCCCTTCGTTTGGATCGTGCAAAAAGCTCGTCCGGTGATGATCGAGGCGATTGCCCGTCAGTACATCACCGGCTCCATGTGGCGTGCCTACAAGGATGGCGAGCGCGAGTTCTGCGGCATCACCCTGCCGGAAGGGCTCAAAAAGGATCAGAAGCTGCCGGAAATTCTCATCACTCCCTCCACCAAGGGCGTGCTGAAAGGGCTGGATGGCGTGCCGGAAGCTGATGACGTCAACGTTTCCCGTGCCGATATCGAGCGCCACTACAAGGGCTTCAACTTCAGCAAACCGGCTGACATCGACCGTTACGAAGTGCTGCTCAAAGAGGGCTTCAACGTCATCAGCGACGCGCTGGCCGGGCTGGATCAGATCTTCGTCGATACCAAGTTCGAGTTTGGCTACGTCCACGATGCCGCCGGCAACGAAAAGCTCATCTACATGGATGAAGTGGGCACCCCCGACAGCTCCCGTATCTGGGATGGCGCGGCCCTGCGCGACGGTCAGATTGTCGAGAAGTCGAAAGAGGGTTTCCGTCAGTGGCTGCTCAACCACTTCCCGGATCCGGACATCCTGCTCAACAAGAACCGCATGCCGGAACGTTTCGCCCTGGCCCGCGACAACAAGCTGCCGACCGAAGTAATGATGGACATATCCAACACCTACGTCGGGATCGCCGAGAAGATCATCGGCCACAAGCTGGCGCGTTCTGCCAATCCCAAGCAGGAGATCATCGAGGTGCTGCGTGATCAGTACGGTCTGATCGACTAAGGGTTGCTCTTTTTTTGTCGCCTATAAACAAACGTTTGCTGGTGGTGAAAGATAGAGGCAAATAAACAGACGGGCCCCATTGCGGGGCCCGTTTTTATTGCTGGTCTGGCGGCAAGCGAGCGGCGATCAGCCGTTGACCCTGAACACCTGACCGGTCTGGATGCCCAACACCGACTTCTTGTAAGCCTGCGCTACCTTGGCGGCAGGCACCGGCACGAACCCCGGGAAGAAGTCAGCGTATTTGTCCATCGACTCCGCCAGCACGGTGGGGCTCACCACGTTGATGCGAAGGCCCCTTGGCAGCTCGCAGGCGGCCGCTTTCACAAAGTGCTCGATGGCGCCGTTGACTGTGCTGGCGCTCACGCCCCAGTTGATCGGCTCTTCGCTCAGGATGCCGCTGATCAGGGTGATGGAACCTTTGTCGCTCAGGTGGGGGATAGCGGCACGGGTCAGGTTGATCTGGCCCATCAGCTTGCTCTGAAGCCCCACCTGCCACTGCTCGTCGGTCATCTCGGTCAGGCCGTTGAAGGCCACGTTGCCGCTGGCGACGACCAGAGCATCGAACTGCCCCAGCTTGGCAAACAGCGCCTTGATGGAGGCGGGATCGCGCATGTCGACCGTGGCATCGCCACGGCTGTGGCCGACCCGGATCACCCGATGATCTTTGGCAAGCAGTTCACTGACCGCGGAGCCGACGGTGCCGGAGGCACCCACAATCACAATTTTCATCTGCATCACTCCTGGTTGGGATGTGTCGATTCTAGTGCAACAGAAAATGTGAAAAAGCGCGTAAAATAAACCCATTGTTTCCATATTGGAGCTAATGATGGATATCGCCCATCTGGCCAGCTTTTATGAGGTGGTGCTGCGCGGCAGTTTCTCGGCTGCGGCCGATACGCTGGGGGTCAGCAAGGGGATGCTGAGTCGCCACGTCAGCGCGCTGGAGACCTCACTCAATGCCCAGCTGTTGCAACGCACCACCCGCCGCCTCAGTCTGACCGAGGCGGGCAAGACCCTCTACCGGCAGGCGGGGGAGATCTTCGCGCTGGCTCGGCAGGCGGAGCAGGATATTCAGGCGTTGACTGAAGAGGATGGTGGCCGCCTGCGTTTTACCTGCCCGGTCAGCACCGGCGATCGCATGGTGAGCGAGCTGCTGACCAGCTTTGCCGCACTCTGCCCGGGGGTTGAGGTGGAACTCAACTTCACCAACCAGATGGTTGACATGAGTCAGGGGGAGAACGACATCGCACTGCGCGCCATGAACGAGGTGCCGGACATTCTGGTGGCCCTACCGCTCGGTCGGCTCAAGGATGTGGTGGTGGCGAGCCCCGCGCTTGTAGCGAGAGAGGGGCGTCCTGCCACTCCCTATGAGCTGAGCGGTCGCAACTGCCTGTTGCAGGGGCACAATCCGGCCTGGGAGCAGTGGCACTTTATCCATGAGGGGGAAGAGGCCCACATTCTGGTGCAGGGCAAGGTGCGGGCCAACCACTACAGCACAGTGTTGCAACTGGCGCGCGCTGGTATGGGCTATGCCAAGTGCCCGCTGATGCTGGTGGAATCGCTGCTGATGGCGGGGGAGCTGGTGACCGTGCTTGACGAGTGGCAGAGCGGTCTGCATCAGCTTCATGTGCTGCATGCCCAGCAGCGGCGGGTACCGCGCAAGATCCGGCTGTTCAAGCAAGTGCTGGCCCAGTGGTTTGCCGAGCGACCCAACTACCTGCTCTGAGCGGCGTTATTTTTCTGTCATCTTCGGCTGCTACCCTGCGCCCATCATCGGCATCAGGAAGATCAGCGGGAATGAAGAGCAATAGAGGGTTGACCGGGTTTGTGCTGCTCTGTGCAGTCTTGGGGGCTGGCAGTGCGCAGGCCATGGTGGAAGTGAAGGTGCCGGAGAATTTCCGCATCCTCGCGGTGAGCAACGGCACCTTGCAGGATGAGCAGCATGCCACCCTGGCGGATGGCGAACAGCAACTGTTGGTGCGCTTCGAGGGGGTGATCCCCAGTCGCAGCAGCAGCGAGAATGATCGGCAGGTACGCTCCGAGCCACAGGTGGTGCGCTATCAGGGCAGCAATCAGCATTTGCAGCTGACGGCCAGCGTACCGGCCGATGAGCGGGGGATGCAGGCGTATGCAAAGGCTCCTGTGGTGGCGTTGCAGGAGAATGGTCGCGCGCTGGCCATCCAGCAGGATGCGCTGGTGACCAGTGGTATGCTGCTTGGGGTGGATTGGAATGGCAAACTGGCTGAATACAACCGCAGCGTTGGCAAGGCGGCGCTGACGGCAGTCGCTGTTGCTGCGCCGCCAGTGGCTATGCCCGCCAGCGGGGCGCAACCCGGTGTGGCTGCCAGCGAGCTGGAAGGGCAGTTGCAGCAGTTGTTCCTCCGGGCCGATCCGGCTTTGCGCAAGCGCTTTATCGGTTGGGCCGTGCCACAGCTTTAAGTTTTTCGCCCGTTGCAGTAACGTGGGCCCTCCCTTTTGGATGCCCTCTTCATCTTACTCAACGAGGTGTTCATGTTTGAACTGCATTCACGCCTGCAGGCGGATACCTGCTGGCTCGGCGATCTGCCGCTTTGTCGAGTTCTGCTGGCCAAAGATAGTCAGTACCCCTGGCTCATTCTGGTGCCGCGTGTGGCCAATTTGCGCGAGATCCATCACCTGGCACCGGAGCAGCAGCAGCAGCTGATGCAGGAGTCTTGTGCCATCGCAGCCCTGATGGAACACTCCCTCAGCCCGGACAAGATCAACATAGGGGCGCTGGGTAATCTGGTACCGCAGTTGCATATTCACCATGTTGCCCGTTTCGCCACAGACCCCGCTTGGCCCGGTCCCATCTGGGGGGCTCATCCAGCCGTACCTTATGAATTAGACCTCCTGGTGCAGCAGGCCGACAGATGGCGTGATCGGCTCGCCAAGCTGAGTGGTTTCACCCCTGCGGCTACTGACAATGGCGTCAACTGAGAGCTGTGTCGCTATTTCAGTCTGTGGGCCGCGCCATCTGTTAGAGTTATGGTATAGATCATCCCATTTTCGATGTGCAGGAAGGTCCCATGATAGTGACAAGAGCCGACGATGATGCCGTATTGACCACAGAGGATGTATTACTGAGTCTGTGTCATTCGGTAACGGATGTATTGAGTGCGGCCACCCAGAGTCAGGTGCGTTTTTCCGGTATGGTGCAGCGCATAAGCAAAACCTGCCTCAAGCCGGATATTGGCTGCTTCGTGCTGTTCGATGGCGGCTTCTCGGGGTTGGTGGTGATCAATTTCTCTGCCGCTGCCGCCATGGAGCTTTATGAGAGCTACATGCTGAGCATGGGGCTCTCCAAGGAGGATCTTGCCATCTCCCATACTTCTGACGAGGTGAGCAACGTGATGGGCGAGCTGATGAACCAGATCGTTGGCAGCTTTACCGTCAAGGTGGGCCGTGATCTGCAGACTCACATCACCCAGAACCAGCCCAAGATGCTGGCCCTCAACAAGCAGGTGATGCTGAGCGTCGATACCAATCTCGACAGTCCGGAGTCCCGACGCGTGACCTTCTTCACCGCCCGCAACAACATCTTCTATCTGGAGCTGGCGATGGACAAGACCGAGTTCATCCGCATCCACAATGAGGGGATGGAGCATGAGGAGCTGGATCCTGATGCCCTGATCGCTCAGGCCAAACAGGAGGCGACCAAACCGGCACCGGCAGCCGCTGCACCTGCCAGTAATGATCACGATGATCTGCTCGACTCCCTCGGGATCTGACGGGCGACAAGCAGATAGCAACAAGGCCACTCAGGTAGCCTTGTTCTTTTCCAGTGGGTGGCGGGTTAGAAGTTGTAGAGCAGACCGGTATTGAACACCATGGATTCGGAGTCGTAGAAGTCGATATCTGAATCGGATTTGGCATAGCCAGCGGTAAAGGTTGCCGAGAGCGGCGCGATACCGAACAGGCGGTGCCAGAAGAAGGTGCCGGTCAGGGCAAACTCGTCGGAGTCGGCATTTTGGCCAAAGATCGGGTTGGCCTCATCATATTTGGTCTGACCCAGATAGAGGTTGCTGACGAAGGACCATTGGGATGCCCGCTTGCCGTAGGTCAACTGGAGGCCGTTGCTCTTGTAGCTCTGGGCGCTGCCGTCCAGATCGGCCTGACGGTGAATGAAAGCCGGTTCCAGCACCTGGCCGGGTGCCAGCTGCCATTTGTAGGAGAAATCCAGGGCGTGGATCTTGCCGTTGCGATCCAGCTTGGCCGCCGTGTCGGCGCCATACTGGCTGCCACTGCGTTCCTCATCGACTTCAATGTTGCGGGTGGTCAGGCTGCCATTGAAGTTGCTACCCCAGATGTTGTCCCAGGCGAAGCGAACTCCTTTTGACTTGATATCGGTGGATTGGCGATCGACGCCTACGGCGAAAGGATCGCTCCACTGTTCGGTTGGCATGGCATTGAAGACCACGGAGCCAGCCACGATACCCTTGTCGCTCATCTCCTGGCGGATACCGAGCTGCTGGGTGAAGTCGAAACGGATGGCATCCTGGATCAGGTTACCGAGGAATACCTGGGTGCGGGTATCGGCAAAGGTATAACGGATATCAGCGTTGAGCAGCGGGGCGACGGCGGAACTGCTCTCGGCACTGCCCAGTCCGCCCAGTCGACGGTTTTCGTCATCACCGCTGTAAAAGTTGGATTCGTAATTGATGACATTGACTCCGCCAAGCAGGAAACCAGACCAGCCCGATTCGTTGGGAATGGTTCCCAAATCCGCATATGCACTATTTGCAGCCAGCAGGCCCAGACCAAGCAGGGTGGTGTTGCGCATCAGATAACTCCTAAATTAAACGTGTTTAAATTGACGGGTGGATGATTATAGGGGGCCACCCTTAATGGCAACTGACAGAATTTCATCAAATATCCTAACTCACTCATTTTACACGGCGAATCGTTAATTAATTGTGCGAGATAAGAAGAGTTCAATTCTCTGTGCTGGTATTCTGTTCGCGAATATCGGGGAGAAAATAACAAGATGAAGCAGATTAAATCCTGGGCGCAATATTACGTCGACCTGATGACCAAGCTGGGACTGGTGCGATTCAGCATGTTTCTGGCGGCCGGCATCATAGTGCTGGCGGTCGCCATCCAGATGGGGGTAACCCTGTTTCTGCGCGGCAATATCGATGTGATCGACTTCGTGCGTTCGGTCTTCTTTGGCCTGTTGGTGACCCCCTGGGCGGTCTATTTTCTCTCCATCGTGGTGGATCAGCTGGAGGATTCCCGTCAACGACTGAGCCGGATGGTGCGCAAGCTGCAAGATATGCGTGAGCGGGATCTGGAGCTTAACAGCCAGTTGCAGGAGAACATCAGTCGCCTCAATGCCCAGATTGCCGAGACCAACCGGGCCGAGAGCCTGCGTTTGCAGGCCATTGAAGATCTCGAAAACGAGGTGTTCCAGCGGGAGAAAGCTCAGCTCCATCTGGGGGAGCGTACCGCTCTGCTGCGCTCTTTTATCGACTGTTCCCCGGATCTGGTCTACTACCGCAACGAGGATGAGCAATTCTCTGGCTGCAACCGCGCCATGGAGGAGCTGACTGGTAAGGCGGAGAGCGAGCTGATCGGTCTGACCCCGTTCGATGTTTATAAGCAGGAGATTGCCAACAAGGTGGTGGAGACCGACAAGCAGGTCTTTGCCAGCAACGAACCGCTCACCTACGAGCAGTGGCTGGAGTATCCCGATGGCCGCAAGGCCTACTTCGAGCTGCGCAAGGTGCCCTTCTTCGATCGCTTCGGCAAGCGGCTCGGTCTGCTCGGCTTTGGTCGCGACATCACCGAGCGCAAGCAGTATCAGGACAAACTGGAGAAGGCGAGTCGCGACAAGACCACCTTTATCTCCACCATCAGCCACGAGCTGCGGACCCCGCTCAACGGCATCGTGGGGTTGAGCCGGATGCTGATGGATACCCCCCTCGACCCGACCCAGCGCCAACAGCTCAAGACCATTCACCTGAGTGCGGTGACCCTGGGCAATATATTCAATGACATCATCGACTTGGACAAGCTCGACCGACGCCGTCTCGAGATAGCACCGACCCGTATCGACCTGCCCGCCTTCCTCGATGAGCTTGAGACCCTGTCGCGCATCCAGGCTGAGCAGAAGGGGCTCTATTTGCACTTCGATCGTGATGGCGAGATGCCACAATTTGTGATGGCCGACGGCACCCGGCTGCGTCAGGTGCTGTGGAATCTGGTGGGTAATGCGGTCAAGTTTACCGATGAGGGCGGCGTCACCGTGCGCTGCCTCTCTCACCCAGCCGACGAGCCCGGCAAGCTGGCCCTGCACTTCGAGGTGGAGGATACCGGTGTCGGTATCCCGCGTGCCCAGCAGGAGAAAATCTTCGCCATGTACTATCAGGTGCAGGGCAAGAAACACGCCACCGGCACCGGCATTGGTCTTGCGGTCTCCCGTCAGCTGGTGCAGGCGATGGGCGGGCAGCTCTATGTGGACAGCGATCCGGGCGAAGGTTCCTGCTTCACCGCCGAGCTGGAGGTCGCTTGCGCCGAACCTGTGTTGCCGGAGCAAGAGGAGGAGATGCCATCCCTCGATATCCTGCTGGTGGAGGATGTGGAGCTCAACGTGACGGTGGCGTGTGCCCTGCTCAACAAGCTGGGTCATCAGGTGCAGGTGGCACGTGATGGTGCGCAGGCGCTGGCGATGGCCAATCCGGATGATTTTGACCTCATTTTGCTCGACATCCAGCTGCCGGACATGACCGGTTTCGATGTGGCTGAAAAGCTGCTGGCGCGTTATGGCGACAGCCTGCCGCCCATGGTGGCGCTCACCGCCAACTCCACCGGTGATCGCCAGTACTACCGGGATCACGGCATGCAGGATGTGATCAACAAGCCACTTGGCTCCAAAGCGGTGCGGGAGGTGATTGGTCACCTGTTTGCCGATCTCGCCGAGGATGAGGCGGATGAGCAGGCGGATGCGGGCAATCAGGATGCCCTGCTGGATATCCCCTTCCTCACTGATTATGCCGATACAGTGGGCAAGCCGGTGCTGCTCTCCAGCGTCGATCTGTTCGAGAAGATGATGCCGGACTACATGGCGGTGCTCGACTCCAACATGATTGCCAAGGATCAGGCGGGGGTGGTGGAGGAGGCGCACAAGATAAAAGGGGCGGCAGGCTCCATCGGCCTGCGCCGACTGCAGCAGACGGCCCAGCTGATCCAGAGCCCGGATCATCCCGCCTGGTGGGAAAACGTGGAAGACTGGATTGAGACGCTGCGCCGCGAATATCCCGGCGATATCGCCCGTCTGCGGCGCTGGTTGTTGTCTTGAGACTGGTGGTTGTCTTGAGTCTGAGGGAAGTTGCTGGCAAGGAGCTGCAAGATGTATAGCCGTTTGATTACCCCCGCGCGCATCCACTCCTGGGGGGATGAGGAGCTGCTGGAGGCGACCGAGCAGGATCGCGCCCGTATCGTGCAGGCCGCACCGGTGCGCCGGTTGCAGCAGAAGACCCAGGTCTTTCCACTCGATGTGAAGGCCTCGGTGCGCAGTCGCCTCACCCACTCGCTGGAGGTACAGGAGACTGGCCGCCAGATCAGTCGCCGCATTCTGGCTGCCTTGCCTGCAGGTATGGTCTGCGAAGGGGCCTTTATCAATCTGGTGGAGATGTCCTGCCTGCTTCATGACGTGGGCAACCCGCCGTTTGGTCATTTTGGCGAGCAGGTGATGAGCCAGTGGCTCGGCGAGATGCTCGATCCCCTCTATCAGCAGGCGCTGGCGCAGCCCCCCTCGGCCCAGTGGGCTGAATTACGTCAGGATCTGCAGCTGTTTGATGGCAACGCCCAGAGTCTTCGGCTGGTGCACAGCCTGCACGAGCTCAACCTGACGCTCGGACAACTGGCGGCACTCTGCAAATACCCGCAGCAGCCCCAGCCCGGGGTGAGCTATGGCCAGCATCATGGCTGGAGCAGCAAACGAGGTATCTTCTTTAGCGAGCAGCCGCTCTACCGCGCCCTCGGCCAGAGTCTGGGGCTGGCCCCCGGCTGTCGCCATCCGCTGGTCTACATCATGGAGGCGGCAGACGACATCTCCTACTGCATCGCCGATCTGGAAGATGCGGTGGATAGGCGGATCCTGACTCAGGGTGAATTGCTGGCGGCGCTGCGAGCAGCTGACCAGAGTGACTACATGGGGACCTTGCTGGGTGACGCGCTTGCCAGTGGTCGAGGCTTTTTCCCCCATTTTCGCCAGCAGCTGACCCGGGATCTGGTGGCGCTGGCGGCGCAGAGCTATGTCAGCGAACATCAGGCAATTTTGCAGGGATCCTATCCGCAAGCGCTGCTGCACGGCCAGGCGCCGGCGGCGCGGGTGCTCGACATCCTCAAACAGGTGGCCCGCGAGCAGGTCTTTATGCGACCCGAAGTAGAGGCGCTCGAACTGGAAGGGTATGCGGCGCTGCGCGGGGTGCTGACCAGTTATTCCTGTCTGTTGGCGCTGCCAGCACCACAGTTTGCTCGCCTGCTGGCCGGGGAGGGGAGTCAGGCGCTGTTCTTTGCGCGCCGCCTCTATCACCGCCTTTCGGCCCGCCATCTCAAGGCCTATCGATTGGCGATCGCCACCCCTGATCCACGCTTTGCCTGCCTGCATGAGCAGGAGTGGTATTACCGGGTGCGGCTGCTGCTCGATTATGTCAGTGGCATGACAGATACCTATGTGCTGGAGGAGTACCGGCTGCTCTCGGGGATCTGATACCCCAAGCTCCTTTTCGGGCAGCATAAAATGCCGTAAAAACGTTTAAAAAGGAGTCGCAAGAGGCTTGTTTTAAATTCGGATATTTTTTAGACTTCTGCAACCTGTTCAACTTTTATCCGGTAAGGAGACGAAAATGCAACATCTGATGCTCAATATTGCATTCTCTCGCGGCACTGCGTGCGGCGTGAAATCTCGTGCTCTTTTACCGCGTGGCGTAAACAGGTAACCCCTGTCTTTTTATCACCCGCGGTTCGTCCCGCAGGGTGATATCCACTTTCTCCGGGAGAACCGCATGTTCTACTGGAGAATGTCATGTCTATCGAACTGGTTTTACTGCGCAGTGTTGAATCCCTGGTCCAGAGACGGATTGCCCGGGTCGAGCGTCGTCTCGTACAGGTTAATCTGTCACCCGCTCTGCTCAGGGATATCGGGCTGGAAGGATATCAGGGTCAGATCTCCCTCGTTCGCGAGCGGGAGTATCAAACCGGCTTCCGCCTCGGGAATCGAATAACCTGATCCACAGGGGAGGGTAAACGCTCTCCCCGTGGTGACGTGGCAGGCGGAATGCCTGCCATTTTTGTGTTTGCAGGTTGATTTTTTATTCACTTTTCTTTGTCCCGGCACTATCCTCTCTGCCCCATTTGTGACAGATGCGTATGTTTTCTCGCCTTGTGCCGTCAGGATCGGCAAAATTAGAGATGGTGACCGATCTGTTTTACTCATCAGGACAAGACTTCATGTCACTCTTTCGTCAGCTTTTTCTTCCCCTGTTGCTGCTGTTTTCCGGCATCCCTGCTGCTGCTGTTCCCCAATTGGGAAAGGCACTGGCGGGCAACCAGACTGCTGATGAAGAGCTGGTGGTCGGGGTGCCCCGTGGTGGTTATCCTCCGTTCCTCTATGAACTGCCCAATCAGCGCTATGCCGGTCCGCTCAAGGAGCTGGCCTCGCGTATTGCGGCAGAAATGGGGGTCTCCCTGCGCTATGTCTCCTACAACTCCTATGTGGATGCCCGTGGTGCGCTGAACAGACGCCAAGTTGATGCCTTGATCGGGGTCGAGCTCGATGCGCTCGAGCTGGAGGGGATGAATCATATTGGCTATCTGGGCTCCTACGCCCGCGCCATCTTGATGCGCCATCCGGATCAACGTTTGACCCTGGAACAGGCGCGCAAGCTTCGCTGGGTCTGTATTCGCGGTTTTGGCAGTTGCAATGAGCTAGCGCGACTGGGGATGCCTCATGTGACCGAGCTGGAGAGCCGTGACGAGGCGACCTATATGGTCAAACTGGGGGCGGCCGATGCTTATCTGGCTCTGGGGCCGATCATTGCCATGGAGATGGAGCGGTTGCCTGAGTCGATGGGGATTGTGATCCCGGACTGGATCCCCGGTAGTGCATTGACCATTGCAACCAGTACCCATGACCCGGCGCTGACGGATCGCATCTGGCAGGCCTACCAGCGGATCCCGGTGGCTGATGCCCGGTTGCGGCTGAATCAGGAAGACAGCCGTTTCAAGGCGGGTTTGTTGCTGGAACCAGACGAGGTAGCCTGGTTAAAGAAGAAGAGCAAGGTGGTCAGGTTTGCCGTTGCGCCGTCGTTTGCCGGTATCAGCGAGATTGATGACGAAGGGGTGTTGCACGGCTATGCGGCAGATTTGATGAAGTTGTTGAGTCTGCGCTCGGGGATCCGCTTTGAACTTGAGCCGACCAGCACCTGGCAAGAGTCTCTGGCTCTGCTGAAACAGCACAAGGTGGATCTGATCCCCCTGATGACACCGCTCAGGGATCGCGAGGCATTTGCCTCCTTCAGCTCCTCCTACCTTAAATTCGACAGCTATGTGGTATCCCGGCGCGGCGCACGCCCGTTGAAGTCGCTGGCGGAGCTGAAAGGGCGCCTGATTGGTGGCGTGACCGGTTCTTATGAGGCTTCTCTTATCAGCGCCCATGGTGGCAACGTCATTGAAGTGGGCAAGGATACCGAGCTGCTTACCCTGCTTGATACGGGGAAAGCCGAGTATGTGCTGTTGACCATGACCAATCTGGGGCAGCAGGCCATGAAGGGCTTCAACGAAAAGTATCAGGTGGTGCTGAGCTCCCCCGAGTTTTCCGTGCCCATCAGCATGGCCGTTGATATCAGGCAGCCCGAGCTGCTGCGGATCATGGACAAGCTGTTGCTGACCATCACGGATGAGGAGTGGCAACTGCTGGAGCGGCGCTGGCTCAATGTTTCGGTAAATGTCGAATCCGATTACAGCCAGTTCTACAAGTGGCTGGCGCTGGGCGGAGTGGCCTTGTTGACCTGCGGTCTGCTGGTGATGTTCTGGGCCCGCAGCCTGCGTCGCCAGATTGCGCAGCGGAAAATCGCAGAGAGCAAACTCAACGAACAGTTGCTGTTTGTACAGACCCTGCTCAACTCATTGCCGACCATGGTGGCATTGCGCGACAGCGAGCAGCGTATAACCCTCTGCAACCGGGCTTATCGCGATGCCTTTCTCGTTGATGTCAATGGCGAGGCGCTTGACGACCTGCAAAGCATCCCCGAGCCCCTGCGTGCGAGCGTGCTGGAAGAGGAGCGCCGGATATGGCAAAGCGGCCAGGAGCTGGAGGGGGCCGGCAATAGCTTGCGTGCCGATGGCACCCCTTTTCATGTTATCTATGCCAAGCGCCCTTACCGGGACCCCGATGGCAACATGCGGGGTGTGCTGACAGTGCTGACCGATGTCAGCCGTATCAAGGAAGCCGAGGAGCGTGCTCGTCAGGCTGAAACTCGCCTGACCCAGATCACCGACAGCATGCCCGGCGTAGTCTACCAGTATCTGTGGCTGGGGCCGGGCAAGGGACGCTTTCTTTATGCCTCTCAGGGGGCCAACGAGATCCTGGGGGTATCTCATCAGGATTTATTTAACGCTGAATCGGGTGGTGAGGTATTTGGCTTTACCGAACAGGCCCTGCAGGAGTTTGTCAGCAAGGTGGCCAACCATGCCGAGACCCTGGCCCCCCTCGATCTGGAGGTCAAGGTGGAGCGCCCTGACGGGGATCGCTATCTGCAGGTACGCGGCAATTTTGTCCGTCAGGAGCAGCAGGCGCTGATACTCAACGGGGTGATTCAGGACATCACGGCCCTCAAGCAGCAGGAGCATGAGCTGCGCGAGGCACGTGCTTATGCCGAGCAGGCGATGCAGGCGCGCAGCCGCTTTCTGGCCACCATGAGCCACGAGTTACGCACCCCCATCTCCGGCATGCACGGCATGCTCGAGTTGTTGCAAATGAGCGAGCTCAACGACGATCAACGTTACATGGTGCGTAATGTTGTCACCTCGACCAACAACCTGCTCTATCTGGTCAACGACATACTCGATTTCTCCAAGATCGAGGCGGGTCAGTTGCAACTGCATTGTCAGGTCAGCCGGTTGCAGACGGTGATCTGCGATGCGATCCGTGGCCACGCTACCCTGGCCCATAGCAAGGGGCTCAACGTGACGCTGGAGTGGGGCCAGCATGTACCTGATTGGGCCGATATCGACGGGGTACGGGTCGGTCAGGTGATCTCCAATCTGCTCAACAATGCGGTAAAGTTCACCGAACAGGGGGAGGTCTCCATCCGGGTCAGCTACCTGCGCGATCAGCTTGCTATCAGTATCCGCGATACCGGTATCGGGATTGCCGAGGAGAAACAGGCATTGTTGTTCACTCCGTTTGAGCAGGTGGAGTCCGACATCAATCGCCGCTTTGGTGGTACCGGGCTGGGGCTGGCAATCTGTGATCAGCTGGTGCGCAAAATGGGGGGGGAACTCACCCTGACCAGCAAGGCGGGAGAGGGATCCCGTTTCCGCTTTACCGTGCCGCTGACCAACCCTCAATGGGATGCGCCCCCGCTGGCTGGCACCGAATGGTGGTTTTTCAGCGCCGATGCCAGCCTCGAGGCGGCCATGCGGCGGTTGGGCGCCAAGCTAAGGCATCTGGATGCCAGCCAGCTCAACCGCTCACTGGAAGGGTTGCTGCTGGCTGATCAGCTGTGGTTGGAGCAGGCCCTCGGCGGTGAGTGGCAGGGATGGTTGCAGCATGTCTCATTGAGAGGGATCATAGCCTCACCGAACGAGGCCCTTCGCGGCCGGATCGGCGGTCAGTTGTGGTGGCGATTGGGGCTCTCTCCTCTCTACCCGGACCTGCTGCTGGAGAGTTGTCTCGAACTGCTGCAGGAACGGGTCGCCCCGGTTTTGCCTGCGCTGGCCGACAAGCTGGGAGGACGGGTACTGGTGGCCGATGATCATCCGGTCAATCGTGCCCTGCTGGCACGACAACTGGCGATCCTCGGGATCGAAGCCCAAGTGGTAGAGGATGGCGAGAAGGCGTTGCGGGCCTGGCAGGGGCAGTCATTCTCCTTGTTACTGACCGATTGCCACATGCCGGTGATGGATGGCTATGCCCTGACCAAGGCGCTGCGGGCTGCGGGGGTGACGGCGCCCATTATCGGGGTAACAGCAGATACCTCGGAAGAGGCCCATGCTCGTATGGTGGAGGCGGGCATGAGCGATATGCTGTTCAAGCCCTACCCGCTGGATACCCTGCGCCAGCTGTTGGCACACTGGCTTGCCGAGTCGGTAACCGCGGGTAGTGCTGTGGGGGCGGCGATTGATGACGGACTGGCCGTTCAGGCAGAACGCTGGTTGACCCTGTTTGGCGATGAGCCGACGGCGCGGGTGATGGCGGCGGAATATCTCGACTCCAATCGTCAGGATGGAGCTCATATGAAGGCCGCTTTGGTTTGCCACGACTTCGGTGCATTGGTAGAGACTGCCCACCGGATCAAGGGCGCGGCCCGCATGGTCGGACTACAGGAGCTGGCCAGCCAGGCAGCCAGGCTGGAGTCGGCTGCCAGATTGAAACAGTTTGATGAACTGGAGGAGCTCACCGGCAAGGTGCAGCTATTGATGACGGCGATCGCCCACGACATTGGATTATGGCTCGATGAAAAAAGCACAACATGAGTTAGTCATTATGGTCGTGGAAGACCATGGATTTCAGCGCAAGGCGCTGCTGCACCAGGTCCGCAGCCTGGGATTCCAGAATCTGCTGGAGGCGGCCGATGGTGCCGAGGCGCTGGCACTGAGCCAGCAACACGCCGTTGATATCCTGTTTTGCGATCTGCGGATGCCGGGTATGGATGGCATGGCGCTGCTGCGCCGCCTGTCACTGGGCGGTTTTCGGGGAGGGATAATTCTCTCTAGTGCCCTTGAAGACGATGTGGTGGAAGCCGTGTTGCGAATGAGTGCTGCCTATGGCTTGCAGGTGCTCGGCCGCATAGAGAAACCATCTACCCAGCAGCAGCTCAAGCAACTGATCGATGCCTGGTCACCCCAGGAGGAGCCTGCCAGGGAGGAAGAGGGACACAGAATCGGGCTGGATGAGTTGCGTCGGGCGCTCGAGCAGGATCAACTGTTGCCCTGGTATCAGCCCAAGGTGAGCTTTGCCTCCGGCGAGTGGGTCGGAATGGAGGCGCTGGCCCGTTGGCAGCACCCGGAGTATGGCCTAATCTCCCCGGGGCGCTTTATTCCGCTGGCGGAGCACAACGGCCTGATCGATCAGTTGACTGAGGTGATCATCGGCAAATCTCTCAGTGATGGCCACTTGTGGGAAGAGACCGGGCTCTCACTGAATCTGTCGATGAACCTCTCCACCACCTCGCTGATCGAGGGCGATCTGTGCAACTCCCTAATCAATCAGTGTCAACGCTGGAGTATCAACCCCGAGCTTATCACCCTGGAGGTGACCGAGAGCGCCTTTGTGCAGGATCTGGGCAAGTCGCTGGAGGTGCTGACCCGGCTGCGGATGCACGGCTTTGGTCTCTCCATTGATGACTTCGGTACCGGCTACTCCTCCATGCAGCAATTGGCGCTTCTGCCCTTTACCGAATTGAAGCTGGACAGATCCTTTGTCGATCGCTGTTTTGAAGACCCCTCCCGTCTGGCAATTATCGAGTCCAGCATCGAGCTGGCACGGAAGTTGGGCCTCAAGTCGGTGGCTGAAGGGGTGGAGGATGAGCAGACCTGGCGGTTGCTGGCAACGCTGGGTTGCGATGTTTGCCAGGGGTTCTTCTCTGCCAGACCTATGCCACGCAGTGAGTTGCAAACATGGAATCGAACTTGGCAGGATAGATTGCCTACACTGATATCTATCTGATTCTGTTGGCTGGATCCTCCGTTTGAACAAGGATGTTCATGAAAATTTCAAACAAGTTGCTGCTCAGCTTCGGTTTTATCAACCTGCTGATCCTGCTCTCCTCCACGCTGGTCTATTACCGGCTGACCCAGATCAATCAGGCCCAACACACCCTGCTGGAGCAGGCGCTGCCCGCCCTGCAGCGGGATGAGGCGAGTCAGAAGGCGCTGGTTGCCACTGTTTCAGCCCTGCGTGGCTATCTTATCCTCGGCAAGGATCCGGTTCAGGCTTCTCGCCTCAAGCAGGAGTGGGACTCGGCCTGGCAGGCGATTGCCCATCAGACGTTCAGTCAGGCGCTCGCCAAGTCTCTCGAGACCTTCAAAAGCCATCAGGAGAAAGTGTGGACCATCGCCCAGAGTGAAGAGAATCTGCCCGCTCATACCCTGATGCTGCAGGAGGCGGGTCCGCTGGCGGAGGCGGCGCTCGATCAGCTGCAATCCTTTGCCAATGAAGAAGTTGGCACTCCGCAGGATCAACTCTCCGGCGATCGCCGCATGCTGCTCAAACAGGTGGGGGATGCCTACAACAGCCTCGCCAACTCTCTCTCAGCCCTGCGGGATTTTCTCATCTCAGGCGACCCCGAATACCGCAGCAAGTATCAGGATTACTACCAGTTTCATCAGCAGCGTGTGGCTGAGGTTAAACAGCAAGCCGCGCTCTTTACCGACACCCAGCAGAGCCTCTGGCAGCTGTTTGAAGAGATGGCTACCCCCTTCTCCGAGCTGGTGGGGCAGGTGATCGAGAAGCGCCAGGCGCCGGATTGGGATCAGGCAAACTACCTGATGGCCACCGACATCGAGCCGATGCAGTCCAGCCTCAGCGAGCAGCTGGTCCAGCAGGTGGGGAAAACCCGTGCCGAGGTGGATCAGATTTCGGCGCAGATGACCGGAGCCGGGAGGGCCATCAACCAGACTCTGCTGTTGGCTACCGGCAGCGCCATCGTGCTTGGCATGGTAGTCGCCTGGCTCTTTAGTCGTCGTCTGACCCGTGACATTGCCTGTCTGGTGACCCGGGCGGGGCAGGTTGCGGATGGCCGGCTGGCGGCCGAGCCCTTGCCAATCACAGGGCAGGATGAGTTGGGAGACTTGACCGGTTCCATCAACCGGATGTCTGCCCAGTTACATCATCTGGTCGGGGAGTTGCAGGGGGCTGTGGGGCAGGTCGAGGTGGCCTGTCTCGATGTGGGCAGCACTACCAGAGCCATAGTGGCGGATCTGACGGAACAGGATCAGCGGGTAGATGCGGTGGCTGCGGCTATCGATCAGATGTCGGTGAGTGCTCGTGATGTGGCTGGTAACATTGCCGGTGTGGCGGATGGTGCCCATCAGGTGCGGCAGCAGACCCGTCAGGGAGAGGCCGCGCTGGCACGAATGAGCGATACCATGCAGCAGATTGCCGCCATGATTGGACAGGCCAACGAGGCCATGGGGCTGCTGGAGCATCAGAGTGAACAGGTGGGGCAGATCACCGAGGTGATCGCCACTATAGCCGAGCAGACCAATCTGCTGGCACTCAATGCGGCGATAGAAGCGGCGCGGGCAGGCGAGCAGGGGCGAGGTTTTGCGGTGGTGGCCGATGAGGTTCGCCAGCTGGCGACCCGCACCCATCAATCCACCGCCGAGATCAGCCAGACTATTGCGGCCATCTCCCAGCAGACTCGCCAGACGGTGAGTACCGTCAGCAGCGGTACCCGGTTGGTAGAGCAAGGCCGGGATGCAGTCGGATTGGTGACCGATATCCTGAGTGCCATGAACCAGCTGGTGCAGTCGCTGTCGGGCCAGCTGGAGGCCATTTCGGTGGCAACCGAGCAGCAGTCGCGGGTGGCCGCCGAGGTATCCGGGACTGTCGATGACATTGCTGCGCTCAGTCGGCAATCTTGTCAGCGTAGTCAGCAGGGGGAGGAGATCGTAGCCAGACTGGCTGGTGATACCGGCAAGCTGAAGGCGGTCATCACCCGCTTTGATCTTGATACGTGAGATGGCGGGATCATCCCGCCATTGCGACTGTCATGCACCGATCCGTCTGGCCCGTGGGTTTAATCCAGACGTCTGAAGGTGTGGTTGTCGAAGCTGCTGGTGGTCTCCCGGTTGAGCAGGCTGACCAGCAAAATCGCCCGTTTCTCTCCATCCGGCTCCATATAGATGGCTTCGAAGCCGGCAAGCGGCCCCTCTTCAATCAGCACCTTGTCGCCCGAGCAGGGCAGGTTAGCGTAGCTGGCTCTCGCCTCATCGCTGTCATCGCGACTCATCAGCTGATAGACCAGCTTGCTGCTGATGGGGGTCCATTCGCTGCCAAAGTGGATGATCCGGCTGATGCCGCGGGTCGATTTCAGGGTGACTGGTGTCACCTCTTCCAAATCAACGAAGATAAACAGATAGTTGGGGAACATGGGTTCCCGTACCGGAACTCGCTTGCCCCGGCGCAGCTTCTCGATCTCCACCATGGGGTAATAGGATTCGATACCCTGGGCATCGAGGTGGGCGCGGGCGCGGGCCTCTTCTTTTGGCTTGCAGTAGGCCAGATACCATTTTTTCATGTTATGAGTATGTTCGTGTTGCCGTGCTCGCGGATATGATAGCGGCGCCAATAAAAAAGGCCACGCATTGCGTGGCCTTTTTTGCCGAGTGAGCAATTACCAACCTTTTACCAGGCCGCCTTTGAACAGCTCGAGACCTTTCTTGTAGACATCATCGGTCTGGAAAGCTTGTACGAACTGTTTGACCTTCTCGTCATTCTTGTTGTTGTCGCGGGCGACGATCAGGTTGACGTAGGGGGACTCTTTGTCCTCAACAAACAGGCCGTTCTCGGTCGGGGTCAGACCAATCTGACCGGCGAAGGTGTTGTTGATGATGGCCAAGTCTACGTCTTCCAGCGAGCGCGGCAGTTGGGCTGCTTCCAGCTCGACAATCTTGAAGTTGCGCGGGTTGCTGGCGATATCCAGTACGGTGGCTTCCAGACCGGCGCCATCCTTCAGGGTGATCAGACCCTGTTTGGCCAGCAGGATCAGCGAGCGACCCAGGTTGGTCGGATCGTTCGGTACCGCGATCTGGGCGCCATCTTGCAGCTCGCTCAGCGCCTTGATTTTCTTCGAGTAACCGGCAATCGGATAGACGAAGGTGTTGCCAACCGGCACCAGCTTGAAGCCGCGATCACGTACTTGCGCATCCAGATAGGGTTTGTGCTGGAAAGCGTTGACGTCGATGCTGCCATCGTTCAGCGCCACGTTCGGGGTGACGTAGTCGGAGAAGTTGACCACTTCGACTGTCAGACCGTATTTCTCTTTGGCTACCTTGGCAGCCACTTCAACCAGTTCGGTCTCCGGGCCGGCAATAGCGCCCACTTTCAGAACCTTGCTCTCTTCTTTTTGACCGCAACCGGCCAGAACCAGACCAGCCAGCAGCGCAGCCGCAACGGATTTGATGCCAAATTTCATAAAACCTCCTGTCAGAAATCGACGATTAACGATGATCACATTTGTTGACCAGGCGCTCACCCGCGCTCTGGATAAGTTGAACCAGTACTACCAGGATAACCACGGTCACCAGCATGACGGTCGGGTCAAAGCGCTGATAACCATAACGAATACCCACATCCCCCAGACCACCGCCACCGATGGCTCCGGCCATGGCCGAGTAGTTCACCAGAGTGACGAGGGTAATGATGACGCTGTTGAGGATGCCGGGCAGAGCCTCGGGCAGCAGCACCTTGGTGATTATTTGCAGCGGCTTGGCGCCCATCGCCTTGGCCGCTTCCAGCAGGCCGTCCGGCACTTCCATCAGGGCCCCTTCTACCAGACGGGCGATGAAAGGGATGCAGCCGACAGTCAGCGGCACGATGGCGGCGATGGTGCCGATACTGGTGCCGACAATCAGCCGGGTTAGCGGAATGATGGCGACCAGCAGGATGATAAAGGGCACCGAGCGACCCACGTTGACCACCATACCCAGAGTACGGTTGAGCAAGGGGTTGGCCAGGATCTGGCCCGCCTTGGTCACGTGCAGTGCCACGCCGAGCGGCAGACCCAGCAGGCAGCCGAACAGAGCGGAGGCAAACACCATGATCAGGGTGTCGCCCAGGGCCGTGATGAGCAGATTAATCATGGCTTCGGACATAACCCATTACCTCCAGCTGAATGTGGTTGTCGATAAGGAACTGCTGGGTCGCCTCGCATTGGGCTTCATCCCCGAACAGCTCGGCCAGCAGGAAACCGAATTTGACGCCACCGGCGTACTCGATGTCCGCGCTCAGAATGCTGATGTCGATATTGAAACGGCGACTTGCCTCGGAGATGAGCGGCGTATCGACCGTGCTGCCGGTAAAGCCAAGCTTCACCAGCGGGTAGCTGCCCGGCACCCGCTCGCTGCTCATCCGATCCTGATACTCCTGCGGTACCTCCAGATGGATGGTGGAGTGGATGAAGTCACGGGCCAGCTGGGTCTTGGCATTGCTGAAGAACCAAGCCACTTCGCCCTGTTCGATCAGGCGGCCGTCGCTGATGATGGCCACTTCGTCACAGATCCCCTTCACCACATCCATCTCGTGGGTGATGAGCAGGATGGTGAGCCCCAGCTTGACGTTGATCTCCTTGAGCAGGGTCAGGATCGAGCGGGTGGTCTGCGGGTCGAGGGCCGAGGTGGCCTCGTCGCAGAGCAGTACCTTGGGGGCGGGTGCCAGTGCGCGGGCAATGGCGACGCGCTGTTTCTGACCGCCGGAAAGCTCGGACGGATAGGCCTGGGCACGGGCTTCCAGCCCGACCAGTGCCAGCAGCTCGGCAACCCGTTGCTGGATCTTCTCTTTGCTCCAGCCTGCCAGCTCCAGCGGAAAGGCGATGTTGGCGGAGACGGTGCGGGAGGCAAGCAGGTTGAAGTGCTGGAAAATCATCCCGATCTGGCGGCGAGCCTGGGTCAGATCCCGTTCGCTCAGGGCGACCAGATCCTGGCCATCAACGATGACTTGACCCTCTGTCGGGCGCTCCAGCAGGTTGACACAACGAATGAGGGTACTCTTGCCGGCACCGGAGGCACCGATCACCCCGAAAATTTTGCCTTGGGGTACATGCAGACTCACATCACGCAGGGCGTGCACGGCGTCACTGCCAGTACCGTAGACTTTGTTGAGACCGATCAACTTAATCATGGATTCTTCCGTGCTAACAGCCTTAAAGCACAGGGCGCTACAGGCGGGGAAATTGGGCAGAGGTTCCACTGGGTTACTCTGTCATCATGGAGGATGATGCTAAGATGTCTGGATGGCCATGTCAACGCATGTTTTTACGTCTAGACGTCTAAAAAAGTGATAAGTATTTCTGTCAGGCGGATAACAATCAGGATGGTATTGTTGCTCTGCCAGATCCTGTTTCGTCCCTACGGGATATGACCGAATTAAAGATGGTTTATACCGGGTAAATGCTGGTTTTATTAGTGTGTCAGCCCGTTTCTGTTCACATCTGCTGTCGAGCTTAATGCTCCTCCATCGTTGCACAAATTGCTGCACAAATCGTTCCCTATTCGTGACAGGCTCACCTGGCGGCCACTTTGTCGGCGTCAACCTTGATGCAGCGCAAGGGGGCTCGGATAGGTATTGGGTCGGTGGCGCCGTTTTTTTATACTGATGTTGTCGACAAGCATGGAGGGCAGTGCGATGAGATTCCAACAGATCAAAGAGCTGCTGCACTATCTTGAGCAGGTTCACCACCAGCTCGGCCTTTGTTACCGGCGTTTGAGCAACCAGGTGGATAGCGAGCGCAGCCGGATGTTGCTGGTCTATCTGCAAGGGCGTGAGGATGCGGCCAGTGCCCATCTGCACGAATATGCCGCTCAGCTGGGAGAGGCGGTCAGGGAAACCTGGCTGGAGCAGGGTTTTAGCGAGGATATGCTGCCTGCCATTACCGGTTGCGAGCTGCCAGCCTCGGCTCAAACTGGGGAGATCCTTGCGCTGGTTTGTCGCTGGGAGGAGCAGCTGGTCGGTGAGTTGGGTCATCTGGCTCGGGAGTGTCCGACGCCTGCTATTGCAACCATGCTCGACAATCTGGCTGCGTTGGAACAGACGCGCCTGCACCGCTTGGTGCATGGGGTTCATCGGCTTGATGATATGTAGGAAACCGGAAGGATTGGTACGCAGATAAAAAGAAGGGCTCGGCAGTAATGCCGGGCCCTTCTTTTATAGGAGGGTTATAAGGGACTGTGTTGCTGGGCAATCAGCCCTGATGCCGTTCGGCTGCGTAGAGAGCGGCTCCGATAATCCCTGCCTGATTGAGGCTGGCCGCTGGAATCAGCGGTGCCCGGGTCTCGATGCGATCGACAAATTTATCCAGCTTGGCGGCGCTGCCGCCCCCCAGAATGAAGAGGTCGGGGGAGAAGAGAAACTCGAGGCGGGCCAGATACTTGTTGAAGCGCTTGCCCCAGCGGTTCCAGGAGAGATCTTCCCGTTTGCGCACCGCATCGGAGCAGTAGTGCTCGGCGACCATTCCTTCCAGCATCAGGTGACCCAGCTCGGTGTTGGGCAGCAGATGGCCGTTGACGAAGATGGCGGTGCCGATACCGGTGCCGACCGTGATGAGGATGATGACCCCCTTGCGATCTTTACCTGCGCCAAAGCGCATCTCGGCCAGACCCGCTGCATCGGCATCGTTCAGCACATAGCAGGGTTTGCCGGTGACATCGGCAAACAGATGTTCGGCATCGGTCTCAATCCAGCTCTTGTCGATGTTGGCGGCACTCTTGGCAACCCCGTTGTGGATGGTGGCTGGAAAACCGCAGCCCACCGGCCCTTTCCAGTCGAAGTGTTCGACCAGTGCCTTGAGGGTATGGGCGATGGCGGCCGGGGTGGCCGGTTGCGGTGTGGCAATGCGATGACGCTCGCCGATCAGTTCGCCTGTTTCGGTGTCGACCAGGCAACCCTTGATCCCCGAGCCTCCAATATCCACTCCCAACATTTGCATCTGTAATGTCCTTTTAGTGTGCCGACCATGTTGTCTTGATCGCAGTGTTGATCACGACGGGTCGGCAGAGCATGAAAAAAGTGCTGCAATCCGGCAAGGGGCAGATCACTTATGCGTGATCCGGCAAACCTTTTTCGATGCAGCGGATCAGCAAACGGGTTTTCTTGTTCTCCTCATCCTGACGCAGTGCCAGAGTGGCCAGCGCCCATTCGATATGTTCGGCCACCATAGGCTCGGCGGTGGTCAGTCCCAGTTGCAGGGCGGCGATTACCTCGGGGGTCGCCGGGCCGTTGCCAAGGGCTACCGCCAGATTGCGGCGCCAGCGTTGATAGCCGATGCGGCGGATCGGGCTCCCCTCGGTCTGTTTGAGGAACTCGGCTTCGCTCCAGCACCACAGGTCCAGCAGGGGCGGGCGATGCAGGCTGGGGCGGGGGCTGAAATCGGGTTCCGGGCTGGCATCGGCATAGCGATTCCAGGGGCAGATAAGCTGGCAGTCGTCACAGCCATAGATGCGGTTGCCCATCAAGGGCCTGAACTCTTCCGGAATAGGGCCATCGTTCTCGATGGTGAGATAGGAGATGCAGCGGCGGCCATCTACCACATAGGGGGCGACAATGGCGCCGGTCGGGCAGATGTTGATGCAGGCGACGCACTTGCCACACAGCTCCTTCTCCACTGGCTGGTCGAGCGGCAGCGGCAGGTTGATCAACAGCTCACCGAGAAAGAAGAAGGAGCCAGCCGATTCGTTGAGCAGCAGTGAGTGTTTGCCAACCCAGCCGAGGCCCGCCTTGGCCGCCAGTGGCCGCTCGAGGATGGGGGCGGAGTCGACGAAGGGGCGCCACTCACCCAAGGTCTCTTCAGTGCCTTGAAACAGCTCGGCGCAGCGCGCTTCGATGCGATCACCCAGCTGTTTGAGCCGGTTGCGCAGCACCTTGTGGTAGTCGCGACCGAGAGCATAGCGGCTGATATAGCCGAGGGCCGGATCGCGCAGGGTAGCGGCGAAGCCCGCCTCGAACGGTAGGTAGTTCATCCGCACCGACAACACCCGCATCGTGCCCGGCAACAGCTCGTGGGGGCGCGCGCGCATCATGCCGTGGCGCGCCATGTAATCCATGCTGCCGTGATAGCCCGCATCCAGCCAGGCCTGCAATCTCGGCTCTTCGATACGCAGATCGGTGTCGGTGATGCCCGCCTGGTCAAAACCTAGCTCCCGTGCCCAGAGCTTGATATCGTGGGCCAGCTGGTGGAAGTCAGGTGCGCTCATGCGGCTTGGCCTGGCCGGTGTTTGCTGGCGTGGGTCGATTGATAAGAGGCGGGAGCCGTCATGGTAGAGATCATCAGGGGCGCGTTGGGCACAAAAGAGGGGAGCAGTTTACCACAGGGGTTGTGGCAGACTGAACAGATCCGCGCACTGGAGCGCAACTGGGCCGCGCGTGAGGGGCAACCTCTCTATGCCCTGATGGAGCGAGCCGGTGCCGCGCTGCGCACCTATGCCACCCTGCATTGGCCCGACAGTCGCTGCTGGTGGATTTTCGTCGGCCCCGGTAATAACGGCGGTGATGGCTATGTGCTGGCCCGCCTTGCCCGCCAGATTGGCATCGAGGTGGTGGTGATTGCCGCCAGAGCACCCGACCAGCTGAAGGGGGATGCCAGACGGGCCGCCGATGAGTGGCTGGCGGCCGGTGGCCGGGTCTGGCTGGCCGAGCAGTTTGATAAGGACCAGCACACCACCCCGGATCTGGTGGTCGACGCCCTGCTTGGCACCGGCGTCAACACGTCCCTCTCGCCACTACTGACAAAGATCGTCGCAACAATCAATGGCTTGGCTGTGCCCGTGCTGGCGGTGGATCTCCCCTCCGGCCTCAACGGCGATACCGGCCGTGCCATGGGGGCCGTGGTGCAGGCCACTCGCACCCTCACCTTTATCGGTATCAAGCAGGGAATGCTCACCGGCGACGGGGTGGATTGTGTCGGCCAGCTCGACTGTGATCCCCTAGGCGTGACGCCTGATGAAGCTATGCTGCCCGCCGCCTGGCGTATCGATTATCCACTGCTCAGCGCGCAGCTGACCCCGCGCCCGCGCGCTTCCCACAAGGGTTCTTATGGCAAGGTACTGCTGGTGGGGGGCAATCGCGGCATGCAGGGGGCCATCGTGTTGGCGGCCCGCGCCTGCCTGCGGGCGGGGGCTGGGCTGGTGCGGGTGTGTCAGCATCCGGAGCATCCGCCGGTCAGTCTTTATCAACCCGAACTAATGAGTCTTATCACCGCTGATGACGAGGGATGGGCGTCGGTGCGGGTCATTGGCCCCGGGCTCGGTCAGGATGATTGGGGAAGGGGGCAAATTGCCCGTTATCTCACCGATCGGTTGCCATTGGTTTTGGACGCCGATGGATTGAATTGGCTGGCGCAATCTCCCCGCCATCAGGATAATTGGGTGCTCACGCCCCATCCCGGCGAAGCAGCGCGCCTGCTGGGATGCTCCATTGCCGAGATTGAAACCGACCGGTTTGCCGCCGTGCAGGCACTGCAGCGGCGTTATGGCGGTGTGGTTTTGTTAAAAGGGGCGGGAACACTTATTTATGACGGCGAGCGGGTCGCTCTCTGTTGTGAAGGCAATCCCGGCATGGCAAGTGGCGGCATGGGCGATCTGTTATCTGGTATAATCGCCGCCCTTTTGGCCCAGGGCTGGTCTGCCACCATGGCAAGCTGGCTGGGCGCCGTGATCCACGGCGAGGCTGCAGATCAGGCCGCCGCTGACGGCGAGCGGGGCATGCTGGCGTCAGACTTGCTGCCGCTGATCCGCAAACTGGTTAATCCCGACACCATTACAAGTTAAAAAGAAGAACATGGCAAAACAGTTGATGATGACACTGCCGGACGAGGCAGCAACCGTGGCACTTGGTGGCCGTCTGGCACAGGCCTGCCAGCAGGCGACTACAGTGTTTTTGCATGGCACGCTTGGCGCCGGTAAAACCACCCTTACCCGCGGCTGGGTGCAGGGCCTTGGCCATCAGGGCAAGGTAAAAAGCCCGACTTACACCCTGGTCGAGCCCTACGAACTCGATGGCTGGCAGGTCTACCATTTCGATCTCTATCGCCTGGCTGATCCGGAAGAGCTGGAATTCATGGGCATTCGGGACTATTTTGCCGCCAATACTCTCTGTCTGGTGGAGTGGTCCGAGAAGGGCGAGGGCTGGTTACCGGCCCCAGACCTGGAAATTACCCTCACCTATGTAGGCGAGCAGCGCGAGGTTCTGATAGAGGCTCGCACTGCTATTGGCGAAGCCATTCTGGAACGGTTGTCATCTACGTGCGCTTGATCCTTGTTATTGCTCTCTCCTTGATGGCGCTCCCCTCCTGGGCAAATCAGCTCAAGAGTGTGCGAATCTGGCCATCACCGGATAATACCCGGGTGGTGCTCGATATGAGCAGTGCCCCCAACTACAACTACTTCACCCTGGCTGGCCCCGATAGATTGGTGATCGATCTGAAAGGGGCGAGCAACGCTGCCAATCTGGCCCGGGTCGAGAACAACAGCGAGCTGGTGCGCAAGATACGTGAGAGCACTCCGCTGGAGAAGGGTGGCCTGCGGCTGGTACTGGATCTCAGCTCCGCCATCACGCCGGTGGTCTTTCCGCTGGCACCAGCCGGGCCTTATGGTCACCGTCTGGTGATCGATCTACCTTATGAAGAGAAGCGGTCGGCTGCTGCGGTACAAGCCACACCAGTGGGTGGCAAGGGCAAGGGGGTGGTGATTGCCATCGACCCAGGCCACGGTGGGGAAGACCCGGGCTCCATCGGTCCACGTCGTACCTATGAGAAGCGAGTGACGCTGGCGGTCTCCCAGAAGCTGGCCGCGCTGATCGACCGCGAGCCGGGGATGCGCGCCGTGCTGACCCGTCGTGGCGACTATTTCGTCGACCTCAACAAGCGTTCCGAGATTGCCCGCAAGGCCAAGGCGGATCTGCTGGTGTCGGTCCATGCGGACAGCTTCCATAACTCCACTCCGCGTGGCGCCTCTGTCTGGGTCCTCTCGACCAACCGTGCCAACCGCGAGATGGGAAGCTGGCTGGAGAAGCAGGAGAAGCAGGGTGAGCTGCTGGGCGGGGTTGGCAAGGTATTGGCGGAATCCGATCCCAACCCCTATCTGGCGCAGACCTTCCTCGACCTCTCAATGGACAAGTCCCGTGCCGAAGGCTACGACGTCAGCCGTCAGATCCTGCGCTCGTTGGGCAAGGTTGCCCGACTGCACAAGAAGGCGCCGGAGCATGCCAGTCTGGCTGTGCTGAAGGCGCCGGATATTCCCTCGGTGCTGGTCGAAACCGGCTTTATCTCCAACCATGCGGAAGAGAAGCTGCTGGCCACCTCAAGCTATCAGGATCAGCTGGCCCGCGCCATTTTCGAGGGGATCCGCAACTATTACCGCGCCCACCCGACCAAGGGGGCCATGCTGACCGGCAAGGGACAGGCGAGCAGGCCTGCTGCGACCACTCGCTCTGCACCGGTAGCTTCGCAGCCGGTGAGCCAGCCCAAGCCGGTGCAGTCGCAGCCGGTGGTGACCAACAAGATGCCGGCTACAGTGCGTGACGGCGCTACTGCGACCGGTTCAGGTGCCGGTGTGATCAAGCCCTATTCTGAGGCTGCGCAAGATTCTGGTGCGCCGGTTAGCAATGTGGGCGACTATGACAAATCTCGGATGCTCCGCCATGTGGTCAAACGTGGCGAGAGTCTCTCTCGCCTTGCCGAGAAGCATGGAGTGAGTCAATCCACTTTGATAGAGATCAACCAGCTGCGCAGCCGGGATATTCAGATTGGTCAGACCATCTATATTCCCCAGCAGGGGCAGAGCCGCGCTGCCGCCCCCGTTCGCAGTGATGACAAGTCGCAGATGATCCGCCATGTGGTCAAGCGGGGGGAGAGTCTCTCCCGCCTTGCCGAGAAGCATGGGGTGAGTCAGGCGCGACTGGTAGAGATCAACAAGCTCAAATCGCGGAATATTCAGGTAGGGCAGGTACTCTACATTCCGCAAAACTGACGCGCGGGAGCGGGTGATACCGCTCTCGCTGTTAGCCAATACCATCAGCAAGATTGAAATTCAGGAGCAAGTGATGCCGATCCGTATATTACCCCCTATCCTGGCCAACCAGATTCCGGTTGGTGGAGAGGTGGTGGAACGGCTCTCTATCCGCAAGATTGAAATTCAGGAGTAAGTGATGCCGATCCGTATATTGCCCCCTATCTTGGCCAACCAGATTCCGGTTGGTGGAGAGGTGGTGGAACGGCTCCCTATCCGCAAGATTGAAATTCAGGAGCAAGTGATGCCGATCCGTATATTACCCCCTATCCTGGCCAACCAGATTCCGGTTGGT
>NZ_JAAKVA010000018.1:0-95476 GCF_049175415.1 Aeromonas sp. 600527
CGCTCACCGCTGCCATCGAACACATAGTCGGTGGAGTAATGCACCAGCCAGGCACCCAAGGCTTCCGCTTCTTTGGCAATCGCAGCCACGCTGGTCGCATTGAGCAGCTCGGCAAACGCCCGCTCGCTTTCGGCCTTGTCGACTGCGGTGTGGGCTGCTGCGTTCACGATGACATCCGGCTTCACCAAGCGCACAGTCTCCGCTACGCCGGCCGGGTTGCTGAAATCACCGCAATAGTCAGTGGAGTCAAAATCAACGGCAGTGATACGGCCCAGCGGGGCCAGTGCACGCTGCAGCTCCCAGCCTACCTGGCCGTTTTTGCCAAACAGCAGAATATGCATCAGGCACGCTCCCCATCATTCTGTTCAATCGCGGAATAGTGCTGCTCAATCCAGGATTGGTAGGCACCGCTCTTGACGTTGCTGACCCACTGCTGGTTATCCAGATACCACTGCACAGTTTTGCGAATACCGGATTCAAAGGTCTCTTGCGGTTGCCAATCCAACTCCGCGCTCATTTTGCTGGCATCGATGGCATAGCGGCGATCGTGACCGGGACGATCCGCTACATAGGTGATTTGATCGCGGTAAGAGCCCGCTTTCGGCACCATCTCGTCCAGCAGATCGCAGATGGTGTGCACCACTTCCAGATTCTGCTTCTCGTTATGACCGCCGATGTTGTAGGTCTCACCGACCACGCCTGTGGTCGCCACCTTGTAGAGCGCGCGCGCATGATCTTCTACATAGAGCCAGTCACGGATCTGGTCGCCCTTACCATAG
This sequence comes from Aeromonas sp. 600527, assembly GCF_049175415.1. Classification (NCBI taxonomy): domain Bacteria; kingdom Pseudomonadati; phylum Pseudomonadota; class Gammaproteobacteria; order Aeromonadales; family Aeromonadaceae; genus Aeromonas; species Aeromonas sp. 600527. The sequence goes on from NZ_JAAKVA010000018.1 coordinate 780, forward strand.
ACAGGTAACGGCTTGCCATCCAGCGCGTTAAGAATGACCAGCGGGATCAGCTTCTCGGGGAAGTGATAAGGGCCATAGTTGTTGGAGCAGTTGGTGACGATGGTCGGCAGACCGTAGGTGCGGCGCCAGGCGCGCACCAGATGGTCGCTGGAAGCCTTGGAGGCAGAATAGGGGCTGCTGGGGGCGTAGGGGGTGGTCTCGGTAAAGAGCGGCAATGGTTCACCGACGGCTACTTCATCCGGATGAGGCAGATCACCATATACCTCGTCGGTGGAGATATGGTGGAAGCGGAAGGCCGCCTTGCGTACCTCCTCCAGACCGTTCCAGTAAGCGCGAGCCGCTTCCAGCAACATATAGGTACCGACGATATTGGTCTCGATAAAGTCAGCCGGTCCTGTGATGGAGCGGTCAACATGGCTCTCGGCGGCCAGATGCATCACGGCATCCGGCTGGTGCAGGGCAAACACCCGATCCAGTTCGGCACGGTTGCAGATATCCACCTGCTCAAACGCATAACGCTCGCTTGACGATACATCGGCCAGGGATTCCAGATTGCCGGCATAGGTGAGTTTATCGAGATTGATAACAGAATCTTGGGTATCACGGATGATATGGCGCACCACGGCAGAGCCGATAAAGCCGGCACCGCCGGTCACGAGGATTTTCATATTAAACACTAGCCTTTTCGGTTTTTTGTGAGGTCAGGGAGTTGATATAGTCAGTCACAAACTGGCCAATTTCATGATGCCTCATGCCATAGGCAATATTAGCCTTCATATAACCAGCCTTATTGCCACAGTCGTGGGACAGCCCTGTCATATGGAATGCATCAACCGTTTCTTGCTCAATCAACATGGCAATCGCGTCGGTCAACTGGATCTCATTACCAGCTCCGGGAGGCGTCTTTTTGAGCAAGGGCCAGATATTATTGCTCAACACATAACGACCAACGACGGCCAGGTTGCTGGGGGCTTCATCAATATCCGGTTTTTCAACCAACCCAGTGATGGGTGCGGACTGACCTGGCTGCAACTTGACCTGATTGCAATCAGCTATCCCATATTTATCGGTATCAGCCAGTGGCACGGGTTCAACCATTACCTGGCTTTGTCCAGTCAACTTGTAACGCACCAACATGGCAGCCAAATTTTCGGTGTGTTGATCGGCAGTATATTCATCCAGAATGACATCGGGTAAAACAACGGCGAACGGTTCGTCACCGATGACCGGATAGGCACACAAAATGGCATGGCCCAATCCTTTGGCTTCTCCTTGACGCACATGCATGATGGTCACATCTTTCGGACAAATATTCTGTATCTCGTCGAGCAGCTTTCGTTTAACGCGAGATTCGAGGGTCGCCTCCAGTTCAAACGAAGTATCGAAATGGTTTTCGATAGCATTCTTTGATGAGTGGGTCACCAGTACAATCTCTTTGATACCCGCTGCCACACACTCATTGACCACATATTGGATCAGCGGCTTGTCCACTATCGGCAGCATCTCTTTCGGGATAGCCTTGGTGGCAGGCAACATACGGGTACCCAGTCCGGCAACAGGAATGACCGCTTTACGTACTGAAAAATGTTGATTAGACATATATTATCTCGTGCAGGTTATAGTTCTCAGTTTGCCAAAGAATAAGCATATAGTTTCGCATTATTGGCTAGCTCAGCTCGTTTCTTTTCTTTATTAATCAGTAATATTATTGCATCAACCCAGCGTTGGGGGTCGTTCTCCAACAGAATGCCGTTGATGTTTTGTTCGATAAAATCGTTATAGGGCGCGCAATTGCTATATACACCCACAGCGCCCATTCTGACAAAGTCATAAAATTTTACGGGACCACGTGCCAAATTAAAATCAGAGTCAAGCAGCGGCGCCAATCCGATATCTAACTGATGGGTCTTGGTATACGCAAGATAATTTTGCCAACTCATTGGATGCAGTACTGAAACTCTTGGCAGGTCGCGATAATGTTTATAGATATCATGCTCGCCAAAAATTTCAAAGCTGGCACTAGGGCATGCTTCCAAAACCCCCTCGACGATTTGCCGCAGCCAGTACTTCTCTTCCCGATGAGAGCTTGAACCATGATAAGCTATTCTTACTGGTTTTCTTTTTTCAAGAAGTAATGGCGATGGTTTTGCGGAAACTATTTCCGGGTTAAGGTGGAAATATTTTTTAGCCAAATAAGCTGTAGATACCCAGATATCATCACAGTGCTGCGTGATCCATCGATGTTGAGCCGCCGAGCGCCTTATTATCTTGCTGCGATACTCTTTCGGTAACGTAGATAGAGCCGTCGGGTCAAAAAGGTCGTCATCCATGAAATAAACTATTCGGGAGCATCTGTCGATATATCTTTCTATATGCTGTTGCCACTTCGGAGAGATAAATCGAATAATGACAAGAGCAGATCCTTCCGGAATAGGGATTTCAGGGGAAACAAGAATGTCAACGCATTGACATCTTGCATCAGGAAATCGACTGGCAATAGCCGATTCAAAATAGGCCAATGTAGGGGATTTCCCTTCATGTAATATAAACAATCGCTCACTGTCAATTTCAGAGCTTTGCTGGCTGCCATAACTCTGTTTATTGAGTTTAAGATAGGGCTTGAATAGTTTCCTGCGAATTAATTCATCCATGGCAACACCATATTAGGAGCTCTGCTTAGAGAGAAATCAGGACGTTCATAACTCAAGTTAGGGTTATAGGCAGGATCGTGTTTCAGCACACCATCCCATCGCGTTCTCATATATCGCAACTCAGATTTTGCTCGTCTCTGCTGTTGTATTGATACATCTTTACCGCGGGAAATAGACTCATGATGATACAGTTCAGCAAAAGGCGTCCAGACTACTCGCCAGCCGGCCTCTCGCACTCTGAGGCAATAATCAACGTCATTAAATGCTATCGGCAAATTCGTTTCATCAAGTCCACCTAGCGCGATATATAAATCTTTATGAGTCAATAAACAGGCAGCCGTCACAGCCGACAACTCTTGAGCACTGACAGCCCGCCGCTGGTATCCGGGATCGTTTGCGGACAAACCATTATGAAGGTGATCTGCACAACCGCCAGGTCCGACAGCATCGCCGGCATGCTGAATCAAACCATTTCCGTAATAGAGCTTTGCACCGACTACGCCCACACCAGGACGCAATAAATGAGAAACCATTTCATCCAGCCAGTCAGAGCTGATCACCTCGGTATCGTTATTCAGCAAGCAGACCAGATCGCCACGTGCTTTGCTTACCGCAAGGTTATTGATGGCTGAATAGTTAAACGGATGATCATAAGAAATCACCCTGACGCCATAAACCTGTTCGATATGGGCAAGGTAAGCAAGGGTCTCCTCGTCGTCGCTCTGATTATCCATCACCATGACATCCATATTGGCGTATTGCGTCTTGTGGATCAGGCTTTCAATACAAGGGCGTAAATGAGCAAGACCATTTCGGGTGGGGATAATCACAGAGACCAATGGTAATTGCGTTGGCAATGGCCAGAACCAACGACATACACCATGAGGTGCAGCCCCAATGCTCACACCTGCTGGCAATAAATCCTCTCTATCTTTCAGCGGATCACAATCATTCGAAAGCAACGCACTTGCGGGCAGATGCATCATCAATGACGGAATATGGGCAATCTGGTTTGGCTCACACTGCTGTGCCAACTGTAGCCACCACTGATGACATGCCGCCGCATCAAAGGGGATTTGGCTTGCGCCTTGTTCACGCCACAAGCCACACCAGCCAATATAGTTTTGGCTCTGCAGCAGTGTTTCATTCCAGTCAGGTTTAAAGTTGGGAGAGTGACGTTTGCCTCTCTCGTCAAGCAGGTCGTGGTCCCCGTATAGCCATAAACAATCCGGATCCTGGCGTAACTGATATGCCACCCAGAATAGGGCGCTGGGGGACACCAGGGCACCCGCAGGCAACACCCACTGCCACTCGCCGCCAGGCTGACTGGGGATATCTGAGGATGCGCCATGCTCCTGCAGCCTGATGTGACTTGCCGGATAACAGAGTGCCTGGATGCTATCCAGAGTCTGCTGGCGGCTCTGCTCACTCTTTTCGCCAACAAGATGAAAACAGACACGTGGCAATGAGTCCCAACGTGCCAACAGGCGTTCAATCAGCTTGTACTCGGCGGGTTCCAGGGTGTCGAAGTTTGCTAGCCACTCTTCATAGCTATCGAGTGGCTTGTCGTCACGTACTCTACCGACAAGTTGGTAAGCCTGCTGTAGATCCGTGAGCCACAAATGCCATGAGAGACCCAATCTCTTGCGTTTGGTGTTCGTCAGGCGTCGATAAAAGGGCAAGACCCGGCGCAATCGACGCCAGAGACTCTCAATAGGAGAGACACAACGAAGCTCGCTAATCTCTACATGGCAATCCGCGCCCTTGCTGCTGGCCAGTAAAGAGAGATGGCTGGCTCCTGTGGGCAGATAGACCAGCTCCTGCAAGGTGCCACGACGTGTGACTGGCAACACCTGCTCATGCCATCTTCCCTGTCCGCACTGCCAGCACAGACGAGTCTCCCCTCGTGGTTGGCTCGCCACGATTGTCCCCCGGATCAGGAGCCAGCCAGAGTGGCATGAAAAAGCGTCAGGCAATGCCAGAGGTTGCCAATGACCATCGTTATACATATATGAATTTACAACCTGAGGGGACATTGAAATAGTCCGCCACACCAGTGACAGACCGTGAAGAATAGAATTAATAAGTAACAGCAGTTATTTAATCAGCTTTTTAATGCTGTTCGCTAACCAGGAGTGATTGGACACCTCTCTTTCTGCGGGCAGGGCGGCTAATTGTTCACTCAGTGTCATCATCTCGGCCTTCACTTGGGGGGCCAGTGCCGCGGCCAGCAGACATTGCTCGTCATTGCGATCATGCGCCTGAAAATAAGCCTTATGTTTGACTCGATTGGCCGTTGCCGCACTACCACGCAAATGCTTCCCAAGCAGGAACTCTTCCAATGATTTAACTGCGTAATGGTTGACTCGTATGCCATTCCAGATGACCTGAGCACTCACACCATTACCGTGTTTGGCATGTAATACCATGTCACTACCATTGGCATCGATATAACGCCCATAACGCAAATTGGCAAAATGAGGGTTGAAAAAACTGTCAACCCGGGAGGGGCGCACAATACTCTTGAAGTTGTGGTTCACATTGAAACCAAGGGGTGCACGCTGCGTGAAGCGTTCAATCACCAGCCCCTCGCCAGCAAAGGTCTCACCATTGGAGCCAAAATTAGACCAATTCAATCCAACGGCACTGACACTATTATCTGCAAACCATTGTGTGACCACCGGACGCAAATCATTTGACTCCAATGGCAACAAAAACTCGTCAGCATCGATAAATGCCAACAGATCTACATCACGCGGGCAAGTGCGCAAAATTTTATCGTATGCAGGTAACTGCGGTTTCTGCAGCCCCACAGTTGGATGGTCAAATACAGTAACCACCCCTAATTTGGCCAGAGAGCCGAGCAGTTCACGCGAACCGTCGTTACTCCCATTATCTGCAATAATAAATCCACTGACACCGAGTACCCGGTGAAAAGCGATCCATTCGAGCAATCCATCTATTTCATTTTTGACAATTGCAGCAATAAATAATTTCAAGGCGGGTTCTCAATCAGGATGAAAAACTGCAGGATTATACATCATGATGCGGGGGCTGGGAAAACAGACCCCAGCCCCATACGCTATTGCAGATATCAGTCGGAACCGAATAGATCCCTGGTGTAAACCTTGTCCGCCATATCGGTCAATTCAGCGGCCATCCGGTTGCACAAAATCACATCACTCACAGCCTTGAACTCGTTCAAATCGCGAATAACACGAGAGTGGAAGAAATGCTCCTCCCTGATGGTCGGTTCAAAGACCACCACCTCGATGCCTTTCGCCTTGATCCGCTTCATGATCCCCTGAATGGCGGAGGAGCGGAAGTTGTCCGAGCCCGCCTTCATCACCAGACGATAAATCCCCACTACCTTGGGGTTGCGGCGAATAATGCTGTCGGCGATAAAGTCTTTGCGGGTGGTATTGGCATCGACGATGGCGCGGATCAGGTTGTTGGGCACCTTGTTATAGTTGGCCAACAACTGCTTGGTATCTTTGGGCAGGCAATAACCACCGTAACCGAAGGAGGGGTTGTTGTAGTGGCTGCCGATACGGGGATCCAGGCCAATCCCTTCGATAATCTGGCGACTGTCGAGACCGTGAGACTGGGCATAGGTATCCAGCTCGTTGAAATAGGCTACCCGCATCGCCAGATAGGTGTTGGCAAACAACTTGATCGCTTCCGCCTCAGTGCTGCCCGTCAGCAATACCGGAATATCCTGCTTGATGGCCCCCTCTTGCAACAGGTCGGCAAAACGTTGGGCCCGTTCGCTGCACTCCCCCACCACGATACGGGAAGGGTGCAGGTTGTCATACAATGCCTTGCCTTCGCGCAGGAACTCAGGTGAGAAGATCAGATTCTCGGTACCGAGCTCTTCGCGCATCCGCTCGGTAAAGCCCACCGGAATAGTGGACTTGATCACCATCACCGCATTGGGGTTGATGCTCATCACATCGCGGATCACCGCCTCGACCGTGCTGGTATTGAAGTAGTTGGTCTCGGGATCATAATCGGTGGGAGTGGCGATAATCACAAACTCGGCCGCCTCATACGCTTCATATTTATCAAGCGTCGCTTTAAGATTTAGCGGCTTGTTGGCCAGATACTCTTCCAGCTCCTTATCCACGATGGGAGATTGACGGCGATTAAGCAGTTCGACTTTTTCTGGCACCACATCCAGTGCAATGACCTGATGGTGTTGGGCCAGCAATACCGCGTTGGAAAGACCGACATAGCCGGTGCCTGCAATGGTTATATTCATCTTCAACCTATATTGTTATATGAATTACATATTCATCATGCTTTTATCTTTATCTTCTAGAAACTTTGGATACATGATGTAATCATTAATTAATCCAGTCCATCGTTGATATTCTATACGTTCAAAACTCTCATAAGCGAAAAACATCGCATTCTGATCAATCCACCAAAGTTGCCTATCTCGATTTAAATAAAAAGATAAAGACAAGTACCTTGCAACTCTATCAAGAAAAGTTCGGCCACATTCATTGAATGGGACATATATTGCGTTTGCAACAATTTTTTGCCATGGCAATTCTAGTGCAGGGGATACCCTAAGTGATAACTTTTCACGCGACCATCTACCTGTTTCAAATAGATTATCAAGATTACCAACCAACTTAGAGTCAATATCAAATATGAAAAATGGTTTCTGATAAATCGTCATTATTTTAGGCGCAATGAGAAAACGAGATGAGGCATAATACGCCTTGGTCAATGACTCATCACCAACATATTCAAAGCTAAAATTTACTACTTCATTATCATAGCTATTTACAATATCAATAACCTCTGAATCTGGATTTACTATATGATAATGAAATATGGCATCCGGGTTTGTATCGATATTATACAATGAGTATTTATAAAATCTTTTAAAGTAATTAGAATCTGCCGAAAACAATATCACATATTTCTTTTCTTTATTACTTCTTATGTTTACAACAAGATCCTTTTCAATTTCATTAATTTTTAAATTATTTACCCAATCTCTATCCTTAACTAAACTTTCTAAACCAACACCATAGAACCCATGTACTTTTCGATCATGACGTCCTAATCCCTGCAGTACGTCCCACGCCTTCTCACTATTCCCCTCATAAAAGTCAACAGACATTCTAAAATAATCAAGTCTACTATCCGATGACATTAACAAGCATTCTTTTAGCACTTTGTTATCTTGTGTCATAAGACATATTTTGCATAACAAGTCTAAACATTTTGTTTTGAACTGATTATCTATAGTATGTTGTGCTGCATTATAAAGCACTTGCTTAGCACCTTCATTATCTTTATTTATAAAGAGTGCCCAAGCTTTGTCAAATTCATTAGACATTAAAAAATTCCTGTTCAGCCAGTTTGAAATAGGGCTCTATAAACTCAAAAACGGCAGGGTTATGACCGGCGAGTTCATTTTTATATAATTTAATAATTATATTATTGAACATTTCCCGCCCATTACCATCATTAAAAGCATCACCTAACTGGGTAATGAATGGAATGAGGTGTCTACTGTAATGCTCGGTGTCAGAGATATTCTGAATATATAAGCACTTAGGGACATGTTTATTCGCAATAAAATACTTAGCTGCAGATAATCTTGGCATAAATGACTGTTTTATCTTATCTAAAGTCATTTCAGGATAACATCTTGCAAGCATCTTATCTGTAATAACCTCCCTAAACATTAATACATCTGTTTGAGGGTTATTGACTACACAGCAGGAACCTTTCATTAAACAGGACATCATTAGTGATGCAAAGCCACCTGCGGAAGAGCCAAAAAATAGAACTTTCTTTCTTTGTACATTCATGAAAGCTCTAAATTTTTCAAGTACTTTAACAATTAAAGGTATTGCAAAACGCTCTTTAGTCCCTTGAAACCATGAAATTCCAATATCATCATGAATACTTAATGTTGGGTCTGTAATTACTATGCCAGATGCATTTATTTTTTCAAGCCATGATAACCGTTGAAAATAAGGATGATTATACTTTTTTCTCTCTAAATACCCAGGGCTAAATATATATATTTTATCGGATGTAAAGTCAGGCTTAAAGTAAACGTGCAGATAATAACCATCAATATTAATCTTATAAACTGCTGGTTCAGATAATATTGAAATTGAGTCAATACTTTCAAAAGTATACTCAACTAACTGATCCTTATTCACTTTCATTAAACATCCCAATCTGCTTTAGTAAAATTCTGTTTCTTCAACTCATCAGGAGACCACTGATTTTTCTTAAACATCAGTTCAAATTCGGCACTCTTTTTATCGCTTTTACGCATACCGTCGGTGGCTTTTTGCAATTTATGGTAGACCACCGCCTGGCTGGTATAGAAGATCTTCATTCCCAGCAAGTGGCGCAGATAGTCACACATAATCCGATCCGAACGATAGTGGCGACCAAATTCGGCATCAAGCCCACCAACCTGATCGACAATTTCGCGGCGCATATAGGTACAGAAGAAGGGGGCAAAGCTGATCTCCACCTGCTCTCCGTCGTGCAGCAAGGGCACCCGAGCAATATTCTTGTGATGCTGCGAGAGGTTGACATCGCAATCTATGCCGGGGTTGGCAAACGGCACATGGGTCGTAATGGTCTTGGTATTGGCAAACAGTACCTGACGAGGAACCACCAGGCCGATATTGGGATCCTGATAGGCCAGTTGCTGCATGGCTACCAGTGCGGTACGCGTCAGCAAGGCATCGTTGTTAAGCAATACGATATCGCTGCCGGCCTTGGCCGCCTTGATCCCCTGATTCACCGCATAGGTAAAACCGGCATTAAACTCATTCTCGATATAGGTAATATCAAACTCTTTGACCGCCTGCTCCCGCAAATAGGTTCTGACTGCCATGGCTGACGCATTGTCGACCACTATGATATCGACCTGCTTGCTATCGTAATACTTGCGAATGGAAGAGAGACAATCCTGAATATCCTCCAGCGATTCATAGTTCGGGATAATGATGGTGACGTGATGTGCCAATTTTGGCTTGGGCAAGCGATGCTTGACCGGTTCGCTCTGGCCATAACGCAACAGGGCCCGCCCCTTGATAAATTCACGGGTGTTGTGCTGTTCTCGCACAATATCGATAAAACCGTTTAACGAATGGTCATTGGTGATGGCATTTTCTGCCAGTTCATAAAAATAGTTGGAGAGGATCACCGGCACCGAAATAATGGTGAATTCACTGCTGATCTTGAGGATCAGATCCCAATCGACAAACCGCTTCAACTGGGTGTCAAACATTCCCGTCTTTTTAAAGACCTGCTTGTTATGCATAAAACAGTTCAGGTCAATATAGTTACGGTTTTCCAGCAGACCCTTATTGAAACTGGCAAAGCGGATCGCAAACGGTTCCGGATGCGTGCCACGATAGAGATATTGGCCAGAATAGGCAGCCTGGGCATGAGGGCTCTTGTGCAGGGCGGCGACCATGGCGCTGAGGTATTCAGGTTGCCAGGTATTGTCGGAATCCAGATAGGCAATCAGCTCACCTTTCGCTGCCCGTAAACCGATATTACGAGCTTCAGAGACGCCAGAACGACCAGGCCCGCGGATCAGACGAACCCGTTCATCCATAAACTCCTCAACCACCTTGATGGTTCCATCCGTACTGCCATCATCGACAATGATCAGTTCAAAATATGGGTAAGTTTGTGCCAGAACAGAGGTAATGGCGGCAGGAATGGTATCTTCCCGGTTGTATGCAGGCATGATGATGCTGACTAACGCATCGAGATTATTTGTTTGGGTATAGGCGACCAGCGAACGACGCGTATTCTCCATCATGGCGAAACAGCGTTTGTCCTCTTCCCGATAGGGGGCATAGATCATCGGGTTGACCATTGACTCGGCCAAAAACTCATCAAAGCAGGTAAACTTGCGATTATGCTGCCAGGAGGTAGTTGTCTGCTTGAGCAACTGCCCGGTTTTGGCATCAATCAGTTCTAGTTGATGGGTTTTACCATCGATAAATTCAGCAGGTACGCTCCAGCGAAAACCATGTTGACCATTGTTGATCTTGTTCTTGGCCAAATCCTCACGTTTGACATCGGCCAGCACTTTATACTGTTTACCATCTATGCTGATTAACGCTTCACGGGGGGCCGGATCACCGATTTCGGCCAGCCAGCCATAGAGTTCGCCACTCCCGCCCGCTTTCAGGTTGAAATCACCGCGGATAGCTTTATTACCGACAGGGGCTGGCTTTGCTGCACTCTTGGCAATTTGTGCCGTGTTGGCCGCTATTTTATTTGGGTCCATAGGATGACGGCCGATCAGTTTACCGATTTTTTGATAATGCTGATACGGGTCCATGCCGGACAGTTCGACATCTTTATAATTATTCAAATACCATTGAGCATCGAAGTTATTCATTTTTTAATCCCGAAAAATTAGATCGTTCTGCCTTCATTCTTGCCAAACATGAGATAATGTAAAAGAGGATTTACCCCTTCTTGTTGTACGTCGGGATACCTCGCTAAATAATCATTTCCGTCAAAACGCTCACTGGGAGTCAAACCCACTTTAAAACCTATGGTCAAATAATGCTCGACCGGAGAAATGGAAAGTTCATCAATCTCAGGACAGTTTTTTCTATACCAGTCGACGCTGAACAAGCCTGAGTTTTGAACAACCTCGGCATGCTGACGTAACATACTTTTAGTATTTTTCTTTTTGAACTTGTTACTCAATGCACGTGCGGGAGCTGCCGCTTTCCATGCAAAGGAGGCTTTCAGTTTATCTAGCTGTTCCTTGTATATAGACAGTTCATTATCCTTAGCCAGCAGCTTCCGCTCTTTTACTTCTAAAATATTACTAAGTTTAGCCAGCTCACTGAATCTGACATTCAAATTATCTTGCAAATTAGTTAGCTGGGAGGAAAGTGAATGATTTAACTCTTTCTCTTTAACTAATTGAGACTTTAATTTACCGAGTTCGTTCTCAAGTTCCTGCTTGGTCTTGTTGTGTGACTGTTTCAATAGACCAAGTTCTGACTCAGCTTTCTTTAATTTTGTTTGAGATATATCTAAAGCCGCTTTAGTCTTGCTGAGTTCACTTTTACAACCATCCAGTTCAAGATGACTCTTTTTTAACTGTGCAGCACTCTGTTGAGCGGTCTCATCAGATTTCATGATCAACTTGCTGAGCGTGGCCAGTTCAGCGTTTCTAGTTTGATGATCTTGTTCAAGCCCCTTAATGCGGGCCTTCAATGCCACATTATCAGCGGTGAGTCGAGCTGACTTGCCTTGACAGATCTCTAATTGAACTTGCAAGGCAAACGAGCTCTCATTTACTGTATTCAGAAGGTTATCTTTTTCAACTAACGCCTGTTTCAGCACTGCCAGCTCATTTTTCATTTCGTGCAATGAGTTATTATTTGTTACTCGAGGTATTGTCTTTCGCATATCCCATGCTCTTGTTGGTTTAACTTATAGTGAATGGATATCAACTTGGAAAAAGATGACATCCTCTCTATCTACTACCAATATATTGGCTGCCATGGTAAATAGATATTTTTCCCAAAAAAACTTATTCCATAATCATGAAAATAAAATGTATAGCTTGTTAGATTTATTAACTATCGCTCAGTAGGTACCAATAACTTCCGAAAGCATTAGGCATGCCCTGATGTCAAAATATATCAAAATCCTAATATCATCTTTATCATGCAGTGATTAATCCTGGTGCTCACGTAATGTCGCTAACCCCATCACGATCAGACCATAGAACAGGCAAAGCAGTACGCCCACGGTAGCAAGGTTATAGAGACGACGCGGATATTCGGCATCTTCAGCCAAAGTCGGTTGGGTAATTACCAACAGGTGCTTCAACTTGCGATATGCTTCAACCCTGGCTTGCTCCAGGCTGATAAGACCGGTTTTGTAGAGATCTGCAGCCAAGGTTGCCTGGGTTTGCACATCCAGATAGCCGGCGGTGATTTCATTCATGGCGTCCTTGTCCTGACCGGTCAGCTTGGCACGTTCCTGCTCAAGTTGCCTGGTCAAGGCATCAACCCGGCTCTGTACCGAGACAACGGCGGGAGCGGAATCCTTCATATAGCTGCGCAGTTGTTTCAGCTCGGCCTGTTGGCGCACCAGTTCGCCTTCAATCTGGCTGACCACCCCCAAGCGTGCGCTACTGGTCGACTCTGGGCTGATAAGTTGATGGCTGTTTTGAAAGGCCAGCACCTTGGCTTTTTCATCTTGCAACCGTTGATAAGCCCGATCGACTTCCTTTTCGACAAAGGCAAGTTGATCGAGAGCCACCTGATGCCCCAACTTGTTGATAAAGCGTTCTGACTCTTTAAGCATCAAGGCCACAACCTGTTGGCCATATTGGGGATCAAATGTCTGCAACTCGATGGTAAGTACACCGGACAACTCATCAAGATGTAATCCCAGATGCTGGCGATAGTACTTGATGAAATCCTCTCGACTGACATCATCAGACAAGCGTGAAAAATAATCTGCCGCACCACTTTGATAGTGTGATTTGAGGGCGAGCTCTTTATCCAGCTTGGCTAACATATCCCATGACTTAAGATAATCCTGGATTAACAATACATCTTGATGATTGCTGCCACCAATCCCCAACATTGACAGCGCATCGGGTAACATCTTGATTTGATCAGCTTGCTTGATGATCAACTCGGCACGACTGACATAACGGTCAGATGCCATAAAACCAAAATAGACTGTCGCGATCGCAAAGCAAAGTACCACCCACAAGAAGCTACCTAATTTGAGACTACTTTGCCAAGAACGATGAGCAATCTGATAACCGCTGGAGTCAATAAAAAACTGTTTCGGCGCTTTGCTTAACTTGCGCAACTTGCGCACAAAGCGTGAGGACTTTTCTGATTTGATAAGTTGAGTCATGTTGAATTTGGCTTATTATAGATTCTGATAGATACGGATGGCATCGTCGATATTGTCAAATACTTCCAGTCTGCTATTACGCAACAGAATACCCATATCGCACTGCTGACGAAGGTTTTTCATATCGTGCGACACCATGATAAGACTGGCTGTTTCGCGTTTTTGATTAAACACATCAATACATTTCTGTTTAAAGCGCGCATCGCCTACCGAGGTGATCTCATCCGTCAGATAAATATCAAAATCAAAGGCCATACTGACGGCGAAATTGAATTTTGACTTCATACCACTGGAATAGGTTTTGATGGGTAACTCGTAGTGCTGACCGATCTCTGAGAACTCCTTCACCCACTCTTCAACCGTCTTGGTATCCCGTACACCATGAATACGACAGACAAAGCGCGTATTCTCTCGTCCGGTCATACTGCCTTGAAATCCACCACTTAATGCTAACGGCCAGGATACACGGCATTGACGAATAACACGCCCTTCATTAGGCGCATCCATACCCCCCAACAAGCGTAACAAGGTAGATTTACCAGCCCCGTTGACACCTAAAATGCCAATGTTACGATCCCGCGGCAATTCAATACTGACATCCCGTAGTACATAGTTGCGTCCAAATTTTGTCGGATAATACTTGGTTACATTATCAAGAATGATCATATTATTTCACATTAACTGGAAATTAATCGACGATGATTCAAACGATAGCAGCTCATAGCAAATGTTAACAATATCAGTGTCACACTTGAAAAGTATATCCAGCTAACATTTGGACTACTGTAACCAGCAAGCCACCCACTTCTGATCAATTCAACTGCATGCACTAGCGGATTCCATAAAAACCAGTGCTGATACTGGGCAGGAATTGTCATAAGTGGATACATGACACATGAGATGAACATCAACGGCATCATCAACAAACCGAGAAATTTGTCGGCCTCTTGAAACAAATTACAAACAACACAAAAAATAATACCAAGTGAAAATGAAAATGCCATCAATAAGAAATAAATGAGTATGACTTGCAACGGGTCATCAGGGATGGCATCAAAACCAAACCACAAAAGTCCCATGACTAAAATGCAGCCGACGATGATTCCAATCATGGTTTCAAGCATGAAGCGAGCAATAAAGGTAGAAAACGGCGTTACCTGTCTATAGCAGAACAAGCCCATATTGGCACTAACTGCTGATTGCAATTTACTGACGACATTTCTAAAAAAAAGAAAAGGTAAATAACTCGCAGTAATAAATAGTGGCGCAGGTGCGCCGCCAAAACCACTCGAACCTCGTAAACCAAAGATCAAACTAAATGCGCTTATCATCAACAATGGGTCTAGCAATGCCCAAGCATAGCCCAGCCGATAATTGCCAAAGCGGGTTTTAAGCTCGCGAATAAGCAGGCCAAATACAACATCTCGCAACACCTGCAGGGATGTGCGCGGCGTTTGATTAAGAATCGGTTTATTCATTAAGTCGCTCTACCGTATAACAGACTCGCCGAGGCGAGTCTGTCTTACGCCGCAATCAGCGGCTTAGTTAATTGCTACGTTAGCAGCCACGGCGATCTGATAGATAATTTGAGTAATATCCTTGACCGATTGCATGGTTTTGCTGTCGACCTTGGGCAACACCAGGATCTGATCACCGGGCTGGACACTCCCCTTATCTTTAAACTCCACCAATCCGTTGGCATGAACCACGGCTATCCGCTGGTCATTCGCACGCTCGGTGAATCCGCCCGCCCAGGCCACATAGTCATCGAGAGTCGCATTGGCGTTATAGACCACAGCCTGTGGCATCAAGACTTCCCCACCGACCTGGATCAGGTCCGTTCTGTTCGGTATGACTATCTGGTCACCCTGTTCCAGCTGAATGTTCGCAACAATCCCCTTGTCTGCGACCACCACCTTGCCAAGAGGCTGGATTTTTCTGGCCTTTTCGACAAAGCGCATCACCAGTTCTGCCTCTTTGGCACGGATCGCCGCTTCACCATCCGAACTGGCGGGAGCAGTAAACACACTGCGTTCCAACCGGTTGAGCGACTCTTCCAACATCTCTTTTTGCCGCGCAGCGACACTCTTGCGCATCAGGTAGATGGATTGGTAATCGGCAAGCTGTGGGTCAATGGGAATATGGTTGAGCAGCTCATGCAGCTTGGTCTGCTTGCGCACAGTGAAATATGAGGGCCCCATATAGCTACCTGCGACCTGCACATCATAAACCTGAGCATGCATATCATCATTGAACAAGACTTTGTCACCATCCTTAAGCTGGAGGCTGGCAAAATCCTTGTAAGGTAAATAGATGGAGAATGGACCACTTGGACGGTCACCTATCACCCCGACATGACTCACCTTGGCAAGCGGCAGTGCGTAGTTGACCAGCTCCGAGCCTAGCGTATTACGCTGAGTCAATTCGAAACGGAAGGGATTACGAACCTTGCCCGCGACATTTATCATCGGGCCCTGTGGCTCTACCAGGATGACATCCTGATCTTTAAAAGAGAGCTTGGGCATTTTGCCCTGCTGCATGAATTCATACAGATCGATTTTTTGGATGACCTGGTTCTGGCGTAATACCTTTATTTGACGATAGCTGCCGCGCTCCGAGTCGATCCCCCCAGCCCGTTTTAGAAAATAGAGCACACTGTCAGAGGATTGACCCGCATACTGGCCTGGCCGTATTACCGGGCCAGTGACAAACACACTCACGGGAGTTGTTGTCAACAGGTTGACGTAGATATTGACATTATTTGTAAAAACATCACCAATCCTGCTGGTCACCAGATTATTGACCTGGCTGGCAGGTACATTCTTGACATTGATCGGGCCGACATCAGGGATGAAGATATTACCTTGATTATCTACCGTCACTACATTTGAAAAGTTGACGGCTCCCCAGATCCAGATATTAAGTTTGTCACCCGGAGCTATCAGATAATTGTCATTCAAACCATCACTGCGTTCAGTCTCATACCCACCTGCAAACAGATTGGCGCCATAAGGAGGAGGTAATCCTGCCTCTGCCAGGGGCAGTAATTTTCGTACGTCTGCCTCACCGGGTAACAACATCCCTTGACGATTCTGTTGAGTAAAACTCCCGGTCGTTGAACTTGTGTTTGCCTGCCCACTCAGTGCAGCTTGACCACCAAGCTGGGGGCCGGTGTTTTCTGCAGCTTTTCCTGAAAGGGTGTAACCAAATGATGATCCATTTGCTTGCGCTAAATCAGGTGCGGCAAGGGTCATGGTTGTGCAGGATGTACTGATGAGGAACAGAAGTGTGCCAAGCTGATATATTTTCATTTTTTTCAAACCATTTGCCTTCATTTTATTGCTCAGCAAGAAGGTTGCTGACAGAGGTCTGTTCCAGTTGAGGTATCAGATACCATTGTTCTTCAGTCTTGCATGCCGCACGTCTTTGCGAGTGGCCTTGCACACTGTTAAACAACAACTCAACGCACTCAAGACCCAGAGCAGAAACATAACGTTGCCCCAGGGTATAGGTCACATTGTTTCTACTGAATGCTGCCCCCTGTGGCAGCGTATTCAGCGCCTGCTGCAGATCGGGAGGCATGACATGCAATTCGGTAGCAATCGAGGGGTTGACGAGAGGACGAGACGCTTCTACCTGCTTTGGCTCATATGCGCAGCCACCAACTTGTATGGCTAATGAAATCGCCAATAACCGGGTTGCATAATTCATGTGTCAATATTTTCCATGGAGTCAAATGTTAATCTTTTAAAACTTTACAGTCTTATGCTCTGGTAATTTTTTACCGATTTGCTGGTTATCTTTGCGACCCAAGAAGAACTGCAATATTCAGCATTACGAAGATTTTCATATCCTCTATATGCCAAAGTGGGCCATGAAGTACCTCATTAACAGGCAATCAGTCAAGACTTGAAAAAGCGGTTGATGCAAGCTGGATCAGCGTGATTTGCTCAATATATGAGCGTTTACTGCGTACATTGCAGAATGCTCTGAACAAATCGAGTAAAACGCGAATAGTTATGATGGATATCAGGCTGTACACCGTCTGTATTGCTCAGAGCAGTCATAAGCCTCAAGACGGGTGACACAGTTCAAATGTTGGCAAAGTGTTACACAAATGATGCCAGCATCTCTTGTTTGGCCATAGCTACCGCACAACACGAGATGCCGGGAAAATTAGACATAGCTACCGCACGGCGATGACATCCTGCCGGATAAAAAGCATACAAAATGGATGTGAAATAAATACAGGAGGGATAAAATACGTGGACTGCCAGCTCAAAAAGCCAGCAGATAGATTATAATGCAAGCACCCAACCCGTGCATGAAAGCGTCACAATGTGACGTATATCATACTTATTCTCGTTTTTTTTGAATGCTACCAATAAGCCGCAATTGGGTCAACAATCAAAAATTTCACCTGCAATCCCCACCCGATGAAAAAATCAGCAAAATACTGTTTTTTAAGAATTTTTTATTTCATTTTTCATTGGCAAAAAATGTATTCACATGGTGTAAATAATTTTGATGATGCTCCAGATTAATTTAGAAACGTCTAAATTATTCCTCTTCCCTTCCAGAAAAAATTAATTTTTGTGAAGTCACAATGTTGATTTTTCAATGAAAATGAAATAGGAGAAATCTGATTTACCCAGGAAGTCATATCCGACATCCCTCTCAAACTCCTCACCCTGCGCGATAAACCAGTCCACGCCAGCGAGCATCATCACGTCACATGTTACACATTTGTTCAAATAACGAACTAAGCCGGGATGCTGATGACCTCCCCTTATTAAGGGCATCAACGCGATAGCCCATTTATCGACCAACATGATTTTTTTTAGTTTTTCTGGCCGTGATTGACAGGGTTATTGTCCGTTGACTATGCCTGATATGTGTCCGATTGAATCAGCGACACAGGGTCACAACGACATTGGAGGGGGCATGGACGCTAACACTCTATCAAGGATCGGCCTGCTGGTTTCGTTGCTCACCAGCGCAGGAGCGATAGCCAATGACAATATTCTTACCCTGCAACTAGGCAAGGCATTCAGCAATGAAAAGCTCGACATCAAATTCGCCGACGCCAAGTTTCACCATATGTTCTGGCGCTGGGGAGACTCAGGCTGCCAATTTGGGCTGGGGGTGCGTGGAGGAACACTCAAGGTAGAAGATGAAGAGACCGCAAGACTGGGAGGCGGCGCCCGTATCGAATGCCAATGGGGTAACTGGGTGACCTGGATACCCGGCGAAATGGTCTGGCTCAATCAACATCAATTTGGCACACGCGGCCACGGCTTCAAGGATTATGGCGGCCCCTTCCAGTTCGCTCTGGGCATCGGTCTCGGCTACGCCATCACCAAGAATTGGCTGATCGGCTATCAATATGAGCACATGTCCAACGCCTATATGTATGACAAGAACCCGGGGCTGGACAGCCATACCCTCCATATCGAGTACCGTTTTTAGCCAGACAGGCTTTGTCGCTATCACCGGAACACTCTGCAAAAAAGCCTTCACTTCCGTGAAGGCTTTTCGTTATGTCGTCTTCTGATAACCGGGGTGGCCGTGAGAGGATCACCACACTCAGGAAATGGATGACGACACGCTCTGCCGCTTCACCACATCATGGGGGGGCAATCAGTCCTTTTTCGCCTTGTTGGCGAAGAAGATATCGGCCTGAATATCCTGAGTGCGCACAGTGAAGATCTGGTTGGTCAGCTCTTCAGTCAACGCCTCGGCCTCCTTCATGACTCGCAGATTGAAGTCGTTGAGCAGGCTGTTGGCTGCGGCCTTGTCGGTCTTGACCGTTTTCAGATAGTTGGCTTCCATCTCTTTCTGCTCTTTGGCGATCTTCGCCTCCCAGCTCTGGTAAGCCTGCTTCACCATGGGGGCCAGTTTGGGGTAATCGGTCATTACCAAAGTCTGCAGTTTGCGATATTTCCAGTAGATGGAGTCGCTGTCGGCCTTGTCGCTGCCCATGGCATAGTGGGCCGGATAGGCTTCCAGACCACTGTAGTAGGGAACGAAGGCGGTCAAGTCCGCCATGCCGAGTCCAACATAGGTCACCTCCCCCACCTCACGCGGCATCCAGGGGCGAACCTGCATCACATGGGACTCATAGGTACGAAACACACTGACAGGGCGCCACGGCTCCTGACCGTTCAACCCCTTGCTGTAGGGATCATGCTCGGTACCGTCATAATGATTGCGCAGCACTGCCTTGACCTCCTCCAGCGTCATCTTCTTCTCGGGGGAGAGGGTGACCGGGAACTGGCGACCGGCATCCACCGCCTGCTTGAGCGAGGGGTTGAACATCTGCTGGATAGTCCAGACTCGCGGATCGTTATAGGTGCGGTCCCGCTCGTCATCGCGGGTATAGGCTTTCGAGAAGTTGAATGCCCCATCCTTTTGCGGACGGTAGAGCCCCTTCTCGGTGGCAAATTCGATCAGATTTTTCGAGCCCATCATGTCGGCACTGGCGGGATCGTACTGCTGCAGGCGGCCCTGATTGCCGGTAGCGAAATAGTGATTTTGCGGCAGACGCTGCGCCATCCAGTGGTGGCCGGTGGCGGTCTCCAGATACCAGAGCTCGGTATCATCCACCACGGCGACGCCAAATCCCTCTCCTGCCCCTATGGTTTCGATGATGTTGCCAAGCAAGGCGACCGCCTCGCGTGCCGACGTAGACCGGGAGAGCAGCACATCGGGAATATCATCCTCGGTGATCCCCTTCTCTTCCACATAGGGGTCGAAGGCAAGCGCTTCGGGTGAGGCAAAAATAGACTCGGTACCGCTCACCCCGACCCCCTTCTCATTAAATCCGGTGGCGCCGTGCAGCTGGGTCTTCCAGTTCGGCACTGTGGTATAGCGCAGGGAGTTTTTCGGCAAGGGATAACTGAAATCATTGGCGCCGTTGTGGGCCTTGGAACTATGGACTCCGCTCTGACCCTGCTTGGCCGGATGGATCACGAAATGCTGGGCTTTCAGGGCATCGCTGTCGGCGCTGCGGGCCACCATCATGGAGCCATCGGCGCTGGCTTCACTGCCGACCAGCAAGGTGGTACAGGCGAACGCCGACGAGAAGAGAGCAAGGTTGATGGAGAGTGCGACGACGCACTTTTTGAAGGAATGCATGAGAACTCCTTGTTGCACAGAGTGGTTGCAAATAAGCGGTGGCTCGCCAGTCAACCTGCCGCTGTCACAAGGGATCTGCGCGGTGACACGGGCCGGGCAGTGCGGGCCATCAAACCGTAAACACGTAAAAAGCAGTGCGGATAAACCGTGGAAACCAGAGAGGTAGCCAAGGCCCCCTGATAGACGACCTGTTCGCATCTCTGCTTTCCGTTGTCCCGCTGGCGTGGCGATACTAGGCCCAATCCACTGACTTGAGTGTGACTGGCAGCCCAAAACACCAATAACAAAGACTCAGTCGATGCAAAATGTTGATAAGTGTGACAAGCGAAGGATTATTGGCGACATTCAGCCGTCAACACGAAGAACAAAAAGCGCACAGAGAGGGGAATAGAGAGATGAGGAGATGTGACGCGTGGGATGGCGTGTTGATGCCATCCCGCGCTTCAAGTCAGTAGGTCACTGCGCGTCCGGCTGGTTGGCGGGGGCGGCCTTGATAAAGGCTTGCAACTGCTCGCAGTTGGCGACGATGCGACGGATGGTGGGGTAATCCTCCAGGGTCATGTCGTAGCGCCGGGCGTTGTAGACCTGGGGCACCAGCATGCAGTCGGCCAGGGTCACTTCGTTGCCGACGCAGTAGACACCGGCGGTGGTCATCAACAGCTGTTCGAGGGCGGTGAAGGTCTCGTCAATCCAGTGGCGATACCAGCGGGCCTCCTGCTCGTTGTTGGCCCTGAAGTGCTCTTCCAGATAGTTGAGCACCCGCAGATTGTTGAGCGGGTGAATATCACAGGCGATCATGTTGACGATCTGGCGCACCCGAGCCCGCGCGTCGGGGGAAGAGGGCATCAGAGAATAGGCGGGATAGGTCTCGTCAAGGTACTCCATGATGGCGACCGACTGACCGATCTGCACATCGCCATCCACCAGAAACGGCACCAGCCCTTGCGGGTTGATCCGGCGATAGGCCTTCTCGCTCTGCTCGCCTTGCCGCAAATTGATGGGATGCTGCTCGTAGGCGAGCCCCTTGAGCTGCAACACGATCCGCACCCGAAAACTTGCCGACGAACGCCAATAGCCAAACAACTGCAACATAATCTGTCCCTGCATCTTATCTGGGCCCGAAGCCCGGCAGGTGCTCGCCACCTGCCTCCTTGTGTATCCGGCACCGGTTGAGGGCTCGTCGTGATCCGGACATATCCCGAAAATCCTTGCCGCCAACCGGCGCTGGCCATCAACCTCCCTGACCGCTCGCTGGCACCACCTGTTGAGATATGGTGCCAAACAGGTTTTGGCCAGAGCGATCCTCCATCGCGATCGACACTCTATCACCAAACTGCAAATAGGGGGTTATAGCTTGATCACAATCAAGAATTTCCAGCATGCGGCGCTCGGCGATGCAGGATGAACCGGCGCTGCGATCGTAGTTGGAGACGGTGCCCGAGCCAATGATGCAGCCAGCGCCTAGGGGACGGGTCTTGGCGGCATGGGCAATCAGCTCGAAGAAGCTGAAGGTCATATCCACCCCGGCTTCTGGCGCACCAAACGGGGCACCGTTGAGGTGAGTCAGAAGCGGCAGATGCACTTTGCCATCACGCCAGTCATCGCCGAGCTCATCTGGAGTGATGGCCACCGGCGAGAAGGCGCTGGACGGTTTGGACTGGAAGAAGCCAAAGCCCTTGGCCAGCTCCCCCGGGATCAGGTTGCGCAGGCTCACATCGTTGACCAGCATCAGCAATTTGACGTGGCTGGCGGCCCCCTGCGCACTCACCCCCATCGGCACATCGTCGGTGATGATGGCTACCTCCGACTCGAAATCGATCCCCCACTCCTCCGAGCCCATCACAATCGGCCCACGGGGGGCGAGGAAGCTGTCCGAGCCTCCCTGATACATCAGGGGATCGTGCCAGAAGCTTTCCGGCATCTCGGCGCCGCGTGCCTTGCGCACCAGCTCCACATGGTTGACGTAGGCACTGCCATCGGCCCACTGATAGGCGCGCGGCAGCGGAGAGAGGCAAGATGCTTCGTCAAAGGGGAACGCCTCGGCCACGCGGCCCTCATTAAGCTGCTGATAGACAGCCTCAAGCCTGGGGGCAACCTCGGCCCACTCGTCGAGGGCGGTCTGCAACGTCGGGGCAATCTCGCTCACCCGCACCGCCCGGGCCAGATCCCGGCTCACAACCACCAAAGCGCCATCGCGCTTGCCATTGTTCAATGTTGCCAATTTCATAAGCGATTCCTTATTTGCCGGCAGCAGCGTCCGGGCGCTGCCAGCTGGAGACATACCGGGTGTTCTCGATCCCTTCGCACAGACTGCCGATGTTCAGCGCATCGCGGGTATCTAGCATGACCGCCACCTCGTCGGTGAACTTCTTGGCATAGGCCTGCCCTGCCGCAAACGCCTTGGGATGGGGGCCGTGGGTGAAACCGGCGGGATGGAAGGTGACCATGCCCCGCTCGATATTGTCCCGGCTAAAGAAATCCCCCGCGTGGTAAAAGAGCACCTCGTCGTAATCGTCATTGCTGTGATAGAAGGGCACCTTGAGGGCGCCGGGATCGCTCTCGATGGGGCGCGGCACGAAGGTACAAATCACGAAGCGGCTCGCCACAAAGGTCGAATGAGCCGACGGCGGCAGATGGTAGCGATGGCTCATCAGCGGGCGGATATCCCGCCAGTTGAGGCGCACCACGCACAAGTCCCCGTGCCAACCTTGCGCATCAAGCGGGTTGAAGGGCCAGGTGATGACCGACACCTGATCGTGACGCTTCACCTGCAGCGACCAGGGATTCTCATCCTGCTGGGCTAAAAAGCGTTCATTGATGGCGGGCACATCGAGCGCCGCCGGGTCGAAGATGGCGTGATTGCCCACCAGCCCCTTATCCGGCAGCTGGTAGCTGTCGTTGGTCGCCTCGATCATCAGGATGAACAGGGGCGCTGTCGGCTCGATGCGCCACATGGTGCCGCGGGGGATCACTACGTAGTCGCCATCGCGAAGAGTCAGGTGGCCGTAGTCGCAGAAGAACTCTCCGCTCCCTTCGTGGATAAAGAGCAGCTCGTCACCGTCGGCGTTGCGCACCAGAAACGGCATCGCCTCGGAGAGCCGCCAGATGCGATAGCGGCAGTGGGGGTTGCTGAGAATATCGGGGGCCACCCAGGGGGAGAGGGAACTCACCTCATCCTGCAGGGCATTGAGGTCAAACAGCCGTGGCCGCAGCGGTCCCTCCCAACTGATCCAGTCAGTGGGGGCATGCTTGTGGTGCATGTGGGTAGCTGGGCCGAAAAAGCCGCTTCGCCCCAGCTCGCGCTCATAGATGGCCTGCTCCGGCAGGTCGGCATGGGCTTGCCGGGAGTGGGTCCCCTCCCGATGGGGGAAGTTAATCCAGTTACGCATCGCTCGCTCCCTCTTTGCGGGCACCCTTCTCATCCTCGCCGCCATCCAGCACGCCACGGCGGATCTGGTCCAGCTCGATCGATTCAAACAGCGCCTTGAAATTGCCCTCGCCAAACCCTTCGTTACCCTTGCGCTGGATGATCTCGAAGAAGACCGGGCCTATCACGGTATCGGTGAAGATCTGCAGCAGAATGCCATCCTTGGTGGGGGAGCCGTCGATGAGGATGCGCAGCTCTTTGAGGGCCGCCAGATCCTCCTGATGCCCCTCGACCCGGCTGTTCACCTTCTCGTAGTAGGTATCCGGGGTCGGCATAAAACCGGTACCGCGGCTGCGCAGGGTGCGGATGGTGTGGTAGATATCGCTGGAGGCCATGGCGATGTGCTGGATCCCCTCCCCCTTGTACTGACGCAGGTACTCCTCGATCTGGGACTTGTCATCCGCCGACTCGTTGATGGGGATGCGGATCTTGCCACAAGGCGCGGTCATGGCACGGGAGTGCAGCCCGGTCAGCTTGCCCTCGATATCGAAGTAGCGAATTTCACGGAAGTTACCGATCCGCTCATAGAAGTTGGACCAGACATCCATATTGCCGCGATGGACGTTGTGGGTCAGGTGATCGATCTCCATAAGACCGGCATCCACCTCTGCCATCCGGGACTGCCAGTCGGGGTAGAAGACAAAATCCACGTCATAGATGGAGCCCTTGTCGCCATAGCGGTCGACAAAGGAGAGCGTGCTCTCGCCGATACCGTAGATGGCGGGAATATTGAGCTCCATCGGGCCAATCTTGCCGACAAAGGGCTTGGCCCCCTTGGCGATGGCGTACTGCTGGGCTTTGCCCGCATCGCTCACCCGAAATGCCATGCCGCAAACGCTCGGCCCGTGCAGGCTGGCAAACTGCTCCGCCTGGGAGTGAGGCTCGGCATTGACCACAAAGTTGATATCCCCCTGCCGGTAGAGCCAGCACTGCTTGTGTTTGTGCTTGGCGACCTCGGCAAACCCGAGCGAAACGAACAGGCTCTTGAGGGCAGCAATCCCTTTGGCATCGGGGGCTGTGTACTCGACAAACTCGAAACCGTCTGTGCCTAAAGGATTGATGGTATGGGTGGCGGAAGAGGTGGCATTCATCGGGCGCTCCTTGCTCTTGATTCGGTTAAAACGGATTGCGGCACCCAGCGGCGCGGCAAGTGTTAACAACTTGTTTCATTAGAAGCAGGGCGTAGCAGGAAGAGAAGAGGCGGGTTGCAGATAGTTTTTCGCAGCTGGCAGCAAATAATGTAAATGGATTGTGACATTCAAGTCGCAGCCTTGCGGATCAAACGGTGACGACCCGCATGGCTGTCAGCTTTGGCTTACAGTTGCCAGTTTTTGACCAGCAGATGGGGCAAGCGGGCCCGGGCTTTTTGCAGTCGCGTGGGCGTCGGATTGATCAACCACGCCTCTTTCCCCAACCCCAGCAGCGGCAGATCGTGCAGGCTGTCGCTCAAGGCCAATTCGGCATCGAGGGCGCAGATCTCCGGCAGCAGCTTGTGCTGGCCGTGGCAATAGAAGCGCGGCATCAGGCCGCCAAAACGGTAGTACATCTGCGAGCCAATGATCCGGTGGGGCAACTGGCCGGGCAGTTGCTGATAGAGCTGGGCTCGCACCAGCGCGCAGGGACTGGCGGAGATCACCCAGCAGCGCGCGCCCTCGCTTTGCAGCAATTCGCGAGCCTGACGATACAGCCCCGGCCTGGTGCGGCAATAGGCACGCACCAGCTTGCGCCAGCCCAAAGAGGAAAGCCCCAAGGTGATGGCCCACCAGATAAGGGAGATACCGCGCCGCCGCTGACTGGGAGCAAGATAGACCAAGCCACCGAGCGCGATTACTGGCAACAGCAACAACGGCCAGATCCGGCGGCGCAAGATATAGCGCAGCAGACCGGCGTGGCTGTCGCCGGGGGCCAGGGTGTCGTCAAAGTCGGCCAGGATCCAGCGCGGTGCACGTCCGTCAGGATCACGCTCTTTCGCTGAATGGATCATTGTGTCAGACGCTGGGCGCATAAGCATCAGGGCGCAAGGGCTGCGATGGCGGCCGTGAGCTCGGGAGTGACAAATTCACTCCCCACATCGGGCGGGCAGACAAAGTCGAACGGCTCGCCCGCCAGCGTAAAACTCAGTCGCCAGGCGTGCAGATAGCCGCGATCGGCTGGCGTACCGCCATAGCGCTCATCCCCGAGAATGGGGGCGCCGATACTTTTGAGGGCAACCCGGATCTGGTGGGTTTTGCCGGTCTGGGGCTTGATGCGATAGAGCCGCAGCCCCTCGCGCACCGACACCGAATCAAACCAGCTGATGGCAGGATTATCCAGAGTACGCACCAGCATCCAGCTGCCGCCGCGCCCCTTTTGCATATCCCCCTTCACCCAACCCTGCTTCTTCTTGGGTTTGCGATCGGAGAGCGCCAGATACTGCTTGCTCACCTCACGGGCCGCAAAAGCCATGCTCAGCTCACGGTTCGCCTCCGTGGTGCGAGCCAGCAGCACCAGCCCGGAGGTCATCTTGTCGAGTCGGTGTACCGGATAGAGGGTCAGACCCGTATCGGCCTTCACGCGATTGACCAGCCCGGGCTCAGTCTCTCCTCCCTCTTCTCCCTTCTCGTCATGCATGCCGATGCCGGGCTGCTTGTCGATAACCAGAAAATCGGCGTGTTGAAACAGGATCCGGTACATAACACCTCGGGGGACAGGAAAAAGGCCTGCAACCGGTACGCCGGCTGCTCTCGGGCAGGCATTGTCCCTGCTCGGCCACCATTTGGCAAACGGCCGATGGCCATTGCCGGGTGAAAAAAGCCCTGCCGACTGTGGCAGGGCTTTTCATGCGCGATGACCAGTCAAACGCTGCGCGGGCGCAGGTGGGCGTGCCAGCGCGCTTCCCACTTTTTGAACAGCCAGACGATGACAAAGGTGAGCAGCATATAGAGCAGCCCCGCGGTCAAAAAGGCCTCGAACGGACTGTAGTAGCGGGAGTTGATGATCCGCGCCGCGCCGGTCAGATCGACGATGGTGATGATGCCCGCCACCGCCGAGCCCTGCAGCATGAAGATCACCTCGTTGCTGTAAGCCGGCAGCGCCCGACGAAACGAGTTGGGCAAAATGATCCGGGTCAGGGTCTGCCAGCGGGTCATGCCAAAGGCGTTGGCCGCCTCAATCTGGCCACGCGGCATATTGTGTACCGCCCCGCGCACAATCTCGGCGGTATAGGCGGCGGTATTGAGGGTGAAGGCCAGCAGGGCACAGAACCAGGCTTCGGAGAAGAGCGACCAGGCGGCACTGTTCTTCAGCCACTCCCACTGGGCGGCGCCGTAGTAGATGATAAAGAGCTGCACCAGCAGCGGGGTGCCGCGAAAGAAGTAGATATAGGCCCAGATCGGTCCCTTGATTAGCCAGTTGCGGCTATTGCGCAGGATGCCCATGGGCACCGCCAGCATCAACCCAAGGATCAGAGAGAGGGCCACCAGCCAGACGGTGGTATAGAGCCCCTCCCAGTAGGTGGGCCACTCTTTGAGAATGATTGAGAAATCCATGGCTTACCTCGTCTTGATGGCATAGTGACGCTCGGCCCACTTGAGCGCCGAGGTGGAGACGGCAGTGAAGATCAGGAAGATCAGCGCCACGGCCATGTAGAAAGTGAAGGGTTGCTGGGTCGAGCCCGCAGCCAGCGAGGCTTTACGCACCATGTCATCAAGGCCGATGATGGAGACCAGCGCGGTAGTTTTCAGCAGTACCAGCCAGTTATTGCCAAACCCCGGCAAAGCGTGGCGCATCATCTGGGGGAAGAGGATCCGCACAAACACCTGGGTTGCCCGCATGCCAAAGGCCCGTGCTGCCTCCAGCTCACCTTTGTCTACCGCCAGAATGGCACCGCGAAAGGTCTCGGTCATGTAGGCGCCGAAGATAAAGCCGATGGTCGCGACACCGGCCACAAAGGGGCTGATGTCGATATAGTCCGGGAGCAGGGAGACCCACTCCTGATTGGGATTACTCTCCAGTAACCAGCTGTTGTAAGTCTCGTTGACCCAGGTGCAGATGCCGTTGATCAGCACCTGGCCGCCAAAGAAGAGCAGCATCATCAACACCAGATCAGGGATACCGCGAATAATGGTGGTGTAACCGGTGGCAATAGCCCTGGCCCACTTGTAGGGGGAGAGTTTAGCCAGCGCCCCCAGCATGCCGAGCAGCAGTGCCAGCAGCAGGGAGGCCAGCGCCACTTCCAGGGTGACCCAGGCGCCCTCCAGCAGCGAGGCTTCGTATCCTTTCAAATCAAACATATGCAGCTCCATTGCAACTTATCGAGTGGGCTGATGCCTCTGAACAACAAGAGAACCCACATCCCTAACACGGTCAGATGCAGCTCCATTGCAATTAATAGGGCCCATCGCTCCACACGGAGAGAACGGGCCCGATGACGACTGACGAGGTGAGCCGGTCGGCCTGTTATTCGCTATCTATGTGGCGAATGACTCACCGTACACGGTTCCGGTTTTTACTCGCCGTATACGTCGAACTCGAAGTACTTGTCGTTGATTTCCTTGTACTTGCCGTTGGCACGCAGCGCCAGAATGGCGGCGTTGAATTTCTCTTTCAGATCCTTGTCAGCCTTGCGCACCGCAATACCGGCACCCTCGCCAAACCACTTGGGATCGGTCAGTTTCGGGCCGACGAATTCGAAGGCATCACCGCCCTCTTTCTTCAGCAGACCGTCGGTAATGGCGGCAGAGTCGGCCAGCACATAGTCCACACGACCGGATTTCAGATCGAGATAGGCTTCATCGGCGGTGCCGTAACGCTTGATGGTGGCGTTGGGGAAGTTGTCGGTAATAAAGGTATCCATAGAGGTCGCACGCTGCACCGCGACGGACTTGCCTT
Source organism: Aeromonas sp. 600527 (assembly GCF_049175415.1). Lineage (NCBI taxonomy): Bacteria > Pseudomonadati > Pseudomonadota > Gammaproteobacteria > Aeromonadales > Aeromonadaceae > Aeromonas > Aeromonas sp. 600527. The sequence continues at coordinate 29,781 of NZ_JAAKVA010000018.1, forward strand.
CCATAAAGGCTTTGTCGAGCTGCACATCAGTGCCCTTCTTGGCAGCGAAGCGGGCCGGAATGTGCTGGTACTTCTGGGTGAAGTCCACCTTCTTCTTGCGCTCTTCTGTGATGTCCATGGTGGCGATGATGGCGTCAAACTTGCGTGACAGCAGCGCCGGAATGATGCCGTCCCAGTCCTGCTTGACCAGGGTGCACTTCACTTTCATCTCTTCGCACAGGGCGTTGGCGATGTCGATATCAAAGCCTTTCACCTCGCCACTGGGCTCGGTCCAGGAGAAGGGGGGATAGGCACCCTCAACCCCGATCCGGACCTCTTTCCACTCCTTGGCCATCAGGCTACCGGACGCAAGGGCAGTAACTACGGCTGTCGCCAGCATCAGCTTGTTCATGTATCTCTCCTTGATAAAACAGTTGATTGGGTAACCAGGCATCCCGCCATCAGTAGATGGAGGAGATGAATTGCTTGAACCGCTCGGATTTGGGATGGGCGAAAATCTCCTTGGGGTTGCCCTCCTCTTCCACCCGCCCCTGATGCAGAAACATCACCTTGTTAGATACATCCCGGGCAAACGACATCTCGTGGGTCACCACCAGCATGGTGCGCCCCTCTTCGGCCAGCTCGCGCATCAGGCCGAGCACCTCCCCTACCAGCTCGGGATCCAGCGCCGAGGTGGGTTCGTCAAACAGCATCACCTCGGGCTCTACCGCCAGCGCACGGGCAATGGCGGCCCGCTGCTGCTGACCACCGGAGAGGTGGCCAGGATAGTAGTCACGCCGCTCCCAGAGTCCAACCCGGTTGAGCAGTTGCTCCGCCTTGGCCAGTGCTTCGGCGCGAGGCACCTTGAGCACCTGGATCGGCACTTCGATGATGTTCTGCATGATGGTCATGTGTGACCAGAGATTGAAACTTTGAAACACCATGGCCAGTCGGCTGCGGATCCGCTCCACCTGACGCATATCCTCGGGCAACCGCTCGCCGGCGCGGCTGGTTTTCATCCGGATCAGCTCGCCATGGAGCGAGACTGTGCCGGATGAGGGGGTTTCGAGCAGATTGATACAGCGAAGAAAGGTCGACTTCCCCGAGCCGGAGGAGCCGATAAGGGAGATCACATCCCCCTTGTGGGCGGTCATGTCGATGCCCTTGAGCACTTCGTGGGTGCCAAAATATTTGTGCAGATCACGTACTTCCAGTGCGGCAACGTCGCTCATCCATTACAACCTTGTCTGTCCCTAGACGCCGCAGGGGCGTGACTCAACCATCGTCCATTTAACAAAAAGTTAACCGATGGCAACCTTCAGCGAAAATATCACCCGGATAGTGAAAAAACAATACAGAACGAGGGTCTTCAGAGGATTCGCTCTATTTTTATTCGCTCTTTGCGTATTTTTCAGCACTTTGTTTGCATAAACAGCCGTTTCAATGGCTGTTCCGATACCGCCTTTTTATACCCCAATCATATCAGTGGCAAGAGAAAAGCGTGATGTGTGCCAAACCGGCACCAAAATGGCTTTATGCAGACCCTTGCAGAGCGAAATATCGGCACCCCGATTGGATCAACTTGATTTCATTGGTGCACTCGGGCTCGCACAGAACCTTTTCAAACAGAGAGGTTGTGGCAAAAAAGTAACAATCCGCCCCTAAAAGGGCTGTTTTTGGCCATGAAAGCGAGAGATATGTGACACAGAGCCAATAAGTAATGATAAGGTGGCGTTTTTATCAGTTTTTGTGATCGAGGCCTCGATGCTGCTCAATGTGTTGCTGATCCTGTTGCCACTGGCAATCGGCTATCTGATTCCCCTCTCCTCTGCCCGGCTGATCAAGCTGGTCAACCAGAGTCTGGGCAAGATGGTCTACCTCATTCTATTTCTGATGGGGCTCGGGCTTGCCTATGTGGAGAACCTGGGCAGCAATCTAGCGGTGATCTTCAAGGTCGCCGGGGTGATGCTCACCGCGATCACGCTCTGCAACCTGCTGGCCCTCTGGTGGCTCGACAAGCGCACGCCGCCGACCCACGAGGCGAGCGATGCCAAGATGCCGGGCAAGCTGCACCTGTTGTGGGAATCCCTGCAGCTCTGCTTTGTGGTGCTCGGCGGCGTGCTGCTGGGTCTACTGGTGGATCTGCGCGCACTGCCCATCGACAAGTGGAGTGAGTGGGCCCTGATGCTGCTGCTGTTTCTCATCGGGGTGCAGATGCGCAACTCCGGCATGCGGCTGCGCCAGATCCTGCTCAACCCCTGGGGGATGAAGATAGCCGCCACCGTCATCCTCAGCAGCTGGCTGGGCAGCCTGCTGGCGGCCCAGTTGCTGGGTATGCCCTTTACCCATGGTCTGGCGATGAGCTCGAGCTTCGGCTGGTATTCGCTCTCCGGCATTCTGGTGGCCGACAAACTGGGGCCGGTGCTCGGTTCTGCTGCCTTTATCAACGATCTTGGGCGCGAGCTTATCGCCATTCTGATCATCCCGGTCCTGATGCGACGCCACCCTTCGGCGGCCATCGGTTACGGCGGCGCCACGGCGCTGGACTTCACCCTGCCGGTTATCCAGAAATCAGGGGGCATTCAGGTGGTGCCGGTGGCCATTGTCTCCGGCTTTATCCTGAGCCTGCTCGGCCCCATCCTGATCCTCGGGTTTCTGGCGATCTAAGCCTGATTCCCACATTGCAGATAAAAAAGCCCGACCTTGTTGTCGGGCTTTTGCTGTTTGGAGCAACCACGCACTCGCACTGGCTGCGATATTGCCCGCAGCCTTATTCGCGCCACTGGCCGCCACTCATCACCCGTTCGATAGCAAACGTCCGGTCGTGCACCAGCAGCAGATCCGCATCCTGCCCGACCCCGATACGCCCCTTGCTGCCGAGCCCCAGCGCCTGTGCCGGATTGCTCGTCACCGCGGCCACTGCCTTCTCCAGCGAGACACCGAGCCGGGTCGCGCGCACGCACTGCTGCCACAGGCTGGCAATCTGGCCGCAGCGCATCTCGATTAGCCGCCCTTCGCCATCAAAGCGCGGCAGGCTGGCGTTGGCATCCGAGCTGAAGGTGATGCGCTCGGCAGGCACACCGGCGGCCAACAGCTCGAGGAGCGCATCGGCGGCAAGCCGCTCGCCATCCTCCAGCAGATCGGGAAAGCTCGAGGTGGTGAGATCTACCCAGCCTCCCGCCCTGCCCCACTCGATGGCCTCGGCGAAGAGCCAGGGGTTGCGGTTGCAGTGGGTAGGATAGAGCTGGCGCAGCGGAATGTCGGTCTTATCGCGCAGGGCCCGCAGGGGGGCCAATGCCCCCTTGCCATCCCCGACATGAAAGAAGCTGACCCCGCTCTTGCCCGCAAGCAGCCCGGCCACCCGCGCCTCGCTGGCAAGCCTGGCCAGCTCATCGTGGGTCGGCGCACTGGATCTGTGGTCACTGATGGCCACCTCCCCCACCCCCAATACCTCGGGGATCAGGATGATGTCCGACTCCACCGTGCCGGTCAGGGTCTTGACCGGCAGATGGTAGGAGCCGGTATACATAAAGGCGCTCACCCCGGCGGCGCGAAACTCGCGCACCTTGCCGAGCACCTGCGCGGGAGTGCGGGTCAGGCTGTCGGTACCAAGCGCCGCCACCAGGGTGGTGACACCGGCCATAAGCGCCTCGCTCGCCGCCAGCTCCGGGGTGCGAAAGGCAAAGCCCCCCTCACCGCCGCCACCGGTAATATGGGCCAGCGGATCCACCAACCCGGGCAGCAGATAGCGGCCTCGACCATCGACCCGATGCAGCGGCCAGTTTGCGGGTACCGTCAACCCCTTGCCCATCCAGGCGATACGGCCATCGGCCACCAGCAGATCCTGCTGGCCAAGGTGGGTGGGGCTGAAGATCTCGGCTCCCTCGATCAGGGTCAACATGACAATTCTCCTTGCTCGGTTGTCGCTTGCCCAATGAAAAGAGAGGGAGCAAGCTCCCTCCCCCCGTCAACCACCATATATATCGTACTTGAAGTACTTCTGGTTGATCTGCTGATAGGTACCGTTGGCGCGCAGGGCCTTGATCGCCTCATCCAGCTTGCCCTTGAGCTCCTTATCGCTCTTGCGCACGGCGATCCCCATCCCATCCCCAAACCACTGGCGATCGGTCAGGGCGGGCCCCACATAGTCGAACTTGTCGCCCCCCTCTTTGCCAAGCAGCCCCTGCTCGATGGCCGAGGCATCGGCCAACAGGGCAAGTACCCGACCCGCTTTCAGATCGAGATAGGCCTCATCGGCATTGCCGTAACGGACTATGGTAACACTCGAGCCAAAATTGTCGGTCAGGTACTTGTCGTGGGTGGTGGCCCGCTGCACCCCGATGCGCTTGCCCGCCATGCCTTCCGGGGTCAACGTCAGCTCGGTCCCCTTGGCCGCCACAAAGCGATTGGGAATATGGGCATATTTCTCGGTGAAATCGACCTTCTAGCGCCGTTCGTCGGTGATCGACATAGCAGCGATGATGGCATCGTATTTGCGCGACAGCAGGGCCGGGCTCATGCCATCCCAATCCTGCGCCACCAGCTCGCACTTGACCGCCATCTGCTGACACAGGGCGTTGGCAAGATCGATATCAAACCCCTTGATCTCACCCGACGCATCGGTCCAGGAGAAGGGCGGGTAGGCCCCCTCCACCCCGAAGCGCACGGTTTTCCACTCCTTGGCCATGGCGGGGGTGGCCAGCAGGCTGGCAACAAACAGGGCTGAGAGGGTCAGTCTGATCTTCATCATGAGTACTCCATTACATAAAAAGCGCACAGGCGCGGACAAGGCACCGCAGGCGAATGCATGCGATGACCAAAAGCGGCAAAATCTGGATGAGCGAGATCACGCCCGAGCGGGCGTCAGTGAACTGCTCCAGGGGGTCGATCTATTCGTCGAACCACTCGGAGAGGTAGAAAGGCTTGAAGTAGAAGGCCAGAAAAAAGCCTCTGGCTTTGCGCATCATGGTGGTTTGTCGCGTCCTGTGACAAAGATGGCATCACCTTAGCACGCCCGAATTTTGCCCGGCAAGAGGCAGCCGCCGGGCAGTAGCAAAATCCCGATCATGGCCAAGGCGGGCGGGATCCGTTAGGCTCGAAGCACCTTGCCATTCCATAACAGACCCACCGCTACCGATGAATTTTCTGGCCCATCTCCATCTGGCTGCCCACACCCGAAGCTCCCTCACCGGCAATCTGCTCGGCGATTTCGTCAAAGGCACGCTGCCCACGGGGCTTGCCACCCACTTTGATGAGGGGATCTGGCTGCACCGCAAAATTGACGCCTTCACCGATGGTCATCTCGAGCACAAGGCGGCCGTCGCCTGTTTCGAGGCCCCCTGGCGCCGCTTTGGCGGCATAGTGGTGGATATGATCTACGACCACTGGCTGAGCCAGCACTGGGGGCTGTTCAGCACCGAGCCCCTGCCCCGCTTCCTGCAACGCAGTTATGACCAGCTATTGGCGGATCACCCACGCCTGCCGGATGGACTGCCACGCCCCCTCAAGCGGATGGCCGAGCAGAACTGGATCGCCTCCTACCGCAACAGGGAGGGGCTGGGGCAAGCGCTGAATGGCATCGGTCGCCGCCTGCGCCGCCCGGTACCACTGGGAGAGGCGCTGCTGACCCTCGATGAATCGCAGTGGCAAACATGCGAGGCGGGGTTTCTGCGCTTCTATCCCCAGCTGATGGACTTTAGCCAGCAACAGCTGGCCCAATATCGGGCAGCGCAAAGGGGCACAGTGATCCCTCTGGATAGGCCTGCTTCCCCATAAAAAAACGCCCCTTGCGGGGCGTTTGTCATCAGTTGGCTTCGTCTTTCTTTTTGCGAATGCTGAGGCCAAGTTCCCGACCACGCAGTCGGGCGTAATAGATGGTGCCGACAAACGCGAGGGTGGTGAACAGCAGCTCCACCACCGCCAGCCACCGCTCCCCCTCATCTGTAGTGATCAGGGTAAGTGCGTGCAGGAAATAGGGCATCAACACGAAGTTGCCCCAGGCGTGGGTGTAGGGGTTGCCCTGCACTATCCCCTTGAGGGGGAAGAGCAGCGGCACCGTCCAGATCACCGGCAGCAGCCAGGGGTTGAGGTCAGGATGGGGTGACAGCCACAGATGCCAGAGGATGACCCAGCCCAGCAGGCCGAAGAAGCCGACCAGGGTCAGCCAACGTGCGAAGCGGGTGCTCACTTGAGGATCTCCAGCACCTGCTCCGGCGGGCGACCAATACGGGCCTGTCCATTCTTGATGACAATGGGGCGCTCGATCAGCTTGGGATGCTGGTGCATGGCACGAATAAGGGCGTCGCCGTTCACTTCACTGAGGCCCAGCTCCTTGTAGAGATCTTCCTTGGTGCGCATCAGCTGGCGCGGATCGCTAAAACCGAGCAGAGAGAGCAGGTTGCGGATCTCATCTTCGCTCGGGGCCTGCTCCAGATAGAGCACCACATCAGGGGCGATCCCGTGCTGTTCCAGCAGGGCCAGGGTTTCGCGACTCTTGGAGCAGCGCGGATTGTGGTAGATTTGGGTCTCGCTCATGGTAACTCCCTGATTAATCGCAAGATGGGACTAGAAACGGCGCTATTGTAGGGGAAAGTGATGGTCAGGGTAAGCGGCATTGGAAAGGAATTGAAACGAATTTGTTGGCTGATTGTGGCTGGCCTGCTGGGCGCCTGCACGCCCGCCCCCGAATTTACCGATGCAACAGGGCAGTCGGTCAGCCTGCGCCACTTTGCCGGCAAGCCGCTGCTGGTCAACTACTTCGCCCCCTGGTGCGCCCCCTGTCTGCGGGAGATGCCGCGCCTCAACGCGCTGGCGGAGGAAGGCGAGATCGCTGTGGTAGCGATCAACTACGACCCGACCACGCCGGCAGAGCTGGGGCAACTGGCAACCCGATATGAGATCAAGGTGCCGCTGCTGATTGCCAATGCGGAGGCCAGCCTCCCCTTCCCTCGTCCGGGCGCCCTGCCTACCAGCTATCTGCTCGATAGCGAGGGCAAGCTCAAGCAGACGCTGATCGGTGAACTGGACCCGTCGAACATCGAGATGCTCAAGGCGGCCGCCAGCAGCGTGAGTCACTAGCCCATCGCAGCTATCACTGTTACCCACACCGCCATAAACAACAAGGGCGCACCGTGGTGCGCCCTTGTTGGATTGGCCAATGCCAGCTGTCGTTAGCCCTTGAGGCTGTCGAGATCCTTCTTGGCGCGTTCCAGTTCGGTGATGCGCGCCTCCAGACGAGCCAGAGTCATCCGGTCGCTGGTGGTACCGCGCGCCACGATCAGTTCGTCGATGGCCGCCTGATAATCCCCGCGCAGCGAGAGCATCTCGGCCCGCGCCATATGCAGCTCGGTCATTCTGCCCGCCTTGCGATAGGCGTCGGAGAGCAGGTTCCAGGCCAGATTGTTCTCTTCATGCGCACGGGCATAGGGGTCGAGGATGGCGATGGACTTCTTGTAGTTGCCGCTCTCGAGGTAGGCGTTACCTAGGTTGACCACCACCACTTCGTTATCCGGCATCCGGCTGCGGAACTTCTCGAGGCGCGCGATGGCCTGGGCACTGCGTCCCTTGGCCAGATCGATGTCGGTCTGGGCATCGACGATAAAGAGATCTTCCGGATGACGGGCCGCCAGCTCTTGCATCAGAGTATCAGCTTCGTCGGTGCGCTTGAGCTGGATCAGCGCCAGCGCCTTGCCATAGATGGCGGCATCCTTGAGCGGGTAATCCCCCTTCTGGATCCGGGTATCGAAGTAGCTCAGCAGCCCCTGCGGGGTATCGGTACCAAAACGGACCTGAATACGTACCTTGGCCAGCCAGAAGTCGAGGCTGGGCGGCAAGTCGCGGCGGCCATAGCTGCCCGCCCGAGCGCGTGCCTCGCTGATCCGGGTCTCCGGCAGCGGGTGAGTGAGCAGCATTTCCGGCGGCTTGCTGGCGTAACGGTACTCGGCAGCCAGTTTCTGGAAGAAATTGGCCATCCCCATGGGATCGAAACCGGCATCATAGAGCGTCTTCATGCCGATGCGATCCGCTTCATATTCGTTGTCACGGGTGTAGTTGATGGCGGACTGCATGGAGAGGCCCAGCGTGGTCTGCAGCGCGGCGATACCGGCGGTCGGGTTGATCACCGCCAGCGCGATGGAGCCCACCAGACCGGCCAGGGTCACTGCCGAGCTACTCGCCTGCGCCTCCATGTAACGGGCGATATGGCGCTGGGTCACGTGAGTGATTTCGTGGGCCAGTACCGAGGCCAGCTCGCTCTCGCTGTCGGCGTAGAGGAATAGACCAGTGTGCACCTTGACTCGCCCGCCGAGGAAGGCGGCCGCGTTGATGCTGGGATCATTGATGAGGAAGAAGGTAAACGGGAAACGCACCCCATCGGCGTTGGTCAGCAGTCGCTGGCCCAGATCGTCGATGTACTGGCTCAGCACCGGATCATCGATGATCGGCAAGCCGGCACGGGCAAAACGCATAAAGGCGTTGCCGTAACGCACTTCCTGCTCGATGGGCAGGGCCGCCACCCCGGCCGTGCCGATGTCGGGAAGCTGATTGTTGGCCTCGGCATGAAACGTGGCGCCCATCAGGGAAGCCAACAGGGGAAGCGATGCCATCAGGGGGGAAAAGCGTGCCACGTTATCTCTATCTCCATCAGAAAGGGCCTCGGCAGGATACCCTTGCCCATCAAGGGCTACAAGCGTTGTTTCACGCCCTTATCACGGCCATAATAGCGGCCACCTGCCTGATGGAGTCCCCATGGAAGTTCTCGACCTGACCCCCTGGCGTTGCCCCGAGCCGCTGATCCGGCTCAAGCTCTGGTTAAGGAAGGCCCAAAGCGGTCAAACCGTCACCATCCGGCTGGCCGATGCGGGCTCTCGGCAGGATATTCCAGCCTATCTGCACCGTCAGGGCCACCATGTCGAGATGCAGCAAGAAGCGGACAATACCCTCTCTTTGCAGTTGGTTGTCGGGGCGAAACAACCATCTTGAGCCCCAGTGATGTAAGGATGCCGTCATGTTAGAAGTATTGAAGCGCTGGTATCAGACCCGTTTTTCCGATCCCGATGCCGTTACCCTTTTCCTGTTGCTGGTGTTCTGCTTCACCATCATCTGGCTGTTTGGCGATCTGCTGGCCCCCCTGCTGGTGGCGCTGGTAATGGCCTATCTGCTGGAGTGGCCGGTCGCCCGGCTGCAAAAAGCGGGGCTGTCGCGCACCCTGGCCACCAGCGTCATTCTGATCCTCTTTATTGCGGTAGCAGTCGCCTCCTTGCTGGGTCTTATCCCGACGCTGGTGAGCCAAGGGATCAATCTGGCCAAAGAGGCGCCGGCCATGCTGACCCACGCTCAGGATTATGTGCGCACCCTGCCTGACAAATACCCCGAGCTCATCGACGTCAGTCTGGTGGAGACCGTCATCGACAATATTCGCCAGCGCATCCTCAGTGGCGGCGAGCATCTGGTAAGCGCCTCCCTCAGTTCACTGGTCAACGTGGTCGCCATCATGATTTACCTCATTCTGGTGCCGCTGATGGTCTTCTTTATGCTCAAGGACAAGCGGGTCTTGATGGGCAGCCTGCGCCGCTTCCTGCCGCGCAACCGCACCTTGGTCAACCGGGTGTGGGTCGAGATGAACAACCAGATCATCAACTACATCCGTGGCAAGGTGATCGAGATCCTGATCGTCGGCATCGCCACCTATGTCCCCTTCGCCCTGATGGGGCTGCGCTACTCGGTGCTGCTGGCGGTCGCGGTCGGCTTCTCGGTGCTGATCCCCTATATCGGCGCCGCCGTGGTGACCGTACCGGTAGCCATGGTCGCCCTATTCCAGTGGGGGCTCACCCCGGAGTTTGCCTGGCTGATGGTGGCCTATCTGGTCATTCAGGCTCTTGATGGCAACCTGCTGGTGCCGGTGCTTTTCTCGGAAGCGGTCAACCTCCATCCGGTGGCCATCATCATCGCCGTGCTGGTCTTCGGCGGCTTGTGGGGATTCTGGGGAGTCTTCTTCGCCATTCCCCTCGCAACCCTGGTCAAGGCGGTGATCAATGCCTGGCCAAAACGCGAAGAGATGCCCGGTGCCGCAAAATAACCTGCTTCCCCTGCAATCGTGACAACGGAGTGTCCATGACCTTTTTTCGTCAAATCAGAGCGGCAGGGCTGACGGCCCTGCTCCTCGCTGCCGCCATGCCAGCGCGTGCCGATATCGATCTTGGCGCCATGGATCTGCTCACCAGCGACAGCCCTACCAGCCCGGTGCCACAGGGCTTTGTCGCCGGTGCGGCGCTCATCGGGGGACAGGCCCGTTATGAAGCGCAGGACAACGCCCTCTACGCCATCCCGGGCTTTATCTACTTCGGCGACGACTTTATGTTTCTGGGAGATCGGGCCCGCTATTACTTCCACAAGGATGAGAACGTGGCCCTCTACGGCTATGGCCGGGTCCGTTTTGGCAATCTGGATCCCGAGGATTCGCTCGCTTTCAGTGGTATGGAGCAGCGAAAATGGCAGCTGGAAGGCGGGATCGGTGGCAACATCATCACCCCCTACGCCCTGCTGACCGTGCGTGCTAACAGCGATGTCACCGGCCGCAGCAAGGGACAGGAGCTGCTGCTGTGGGCCGATTTCCCCATCCTGCGTGACAACCTGCTGATCATGCCGGGGATGGGGCTGATGCTGCGCAGCGACAAGATGGCCAACTACTACTTCGGCGGCATCTCCGAGAGCGAGGCCACCGCCCAGCGGCCCGCTTGGGATACCGGTACCACCCTCTCCCCGATGGCGGCCCTCATCACCAGCTACCGCTTCACCCCCAACTGGATTGGCATGTTTGCCATGAACTACGAATGGTATGATCGGGACATCAAAAACAGCCCCATCGTCCAGCACGATGGCGAACTATACGCAGGATTTGCCCTCGGCTATATCTTGTAACGCTGAGGAGTTGTGAAACAAGACCAAACAAAAGGGAGCCCTCGGCTCCCTTTTTCACAACCATCGTCAGGCTGCCAATTCAGACTTATAGCGCAGCCAGAAATTCGCTCAGTTGCTGATTAACGAAGGCCGGATTTTCCAGCGACGAGATGTGGCCAGCCGCCGGGATCTCCTTGAACGGACAACCCAGCACCTCGGCCATCAGATAGCCCTCCAGCACTGGACGGGCTTTATCTTCGCAGCCGGTCATCACCAGCGCGGGAGTGGTGATCTCCTCCAGCCACTCGATGCGATCTTCGCGGGTCACAAAGCTGCGGCCCACCGCCACCATGGCGGCAATCTTATCCTTTGGCCAGGTTTCAAGGCGCGCCTTGAAACCGCTCATCAGCGCTTCATCGGGCTGATTGGCAAAAAAGAGCGGCGCCACCTGTTCGACGATGGGCGCCGGAATGGTGCCGAGCTGCTCGATCATCGCCAGCATGTCGAGGTAACGCTCGCAGGTGATCTGCGGCTCGAGGCCAACGAAGCTGTCCATCAGCACCAGCCCCTTAAGGCGGTTTGGCACCATGCGCGCCAGCTCCACACCCCACATGCCACCGATGGAGAGACCCACCAGCACGAACTCATCGACTCCGAGGGCATCGAGCAGCGCCAGGTGATCCCGCGCTAGGGTTGCCAGCGTGCAGGCACCTTCGGGGAGCAGATCAGAATCACCGTGGCCCCACAGCTCGGGAACGATGCAGCGATAGCTCCCTTTGAGCGCCTCGATTTGCGGCGCCCACATGGCGCTGTCCCACAGGTAGCTATGGCCAAACAGCAGCACCGGCCCTTGCCCTTCATCCAGATAGGCCATCCGGCGACCCGCTATCTCCATAAATTGCTTCATGTTCTCTCCTGTTGCCAACTTCTGATGATTAGACGGCAGTGCAAATCACCATAGCCATAAATGGCTTCATGTTGGCTTCTGTTGCCAACTAACGGGGCGGCAGTGTAACACGTCCTACTTGGCAGTCGACTCTCCCTGGTGCAAGCTGAAGTGACGGCAAGAAGGGACTCAAAAAGGAGAAGAAGATGCCGAAGGACAAGAGCAAGAAGCAGCCACGTCTGGACAAGAAATGCTATGAGCACCACCTTGCCCATCTGCAGGAGGAGCTGGTCAAGCTCCAGGAGTGGGTCAAACAGGAGGGGTTGAAGGTAGTGGTACTGTTCGAGGGACGGGACGCAGCTGGCAAGGGGGGCGTCATCAAGGCGATCACCGAGCCCCTCAATCCCCGGGTCTGCCGGGTTACAGCGCTGCCCGCCCCCTCCGATCGTGAGCGCTCCCAATGGTACTTTCAGCGTTATGTGGCCCACCTGCCCGCCGCTGGCGAGATGGTGCTGTTTGACCGCTCCTGGTACAACCGGGCCGGGGTCGAGCGGGTGATGAGCTTTTGTAGCGACGCCGAGTATCGCGAGTTTCTGCGCGCCTGCCCCGAGTTTGAGCGAATGCTGATCCGCTCCGGCATCACACTGATCAAATACTGGTTCTCGGTCTCCGATGAGGAGCAGGAGAAGCGCTTCAAGGAGCGGATCAACACCCCCATCAAGCGCTGGAAGTTCAGCCCGATGGATTTGCAGTCCCGCTCGCGCTGGGTGGAGTACTCACGCGCCAAGGATGACATGTTCACCTACACCGACACCGAGGATTGCCCCTGGTTCGTGGTAGAAGCGGACGACAAGCGCCGTGCCCGCCTCAACTGCATCGCCCACCTGCTGGGCAAGGTGCCCTATGAGGTGATCCACTATGAGCCCATCAGCCTCCCCCCCATCAAGACCGAAGGGTATGAGCGCCCGCCCCTGACCAGCCAGCACTTCGTACCGGATATCACTGCCGACCTCGAGACCTGACAGACACTCGCCATTTGCGGCGAGCAGATAATAAAAAGCCGGTCTGACGACCGGCAAAAAGGCATTGATTATTAAGAAAGGAAAACCGGCACAACAAAAATCAGGTACGGATATATTTGGCCGTGCGCGGGAACGCCTGCTCCTTGGCATCGAACAGGTAGCAGGCTTCCGCCGGAATACCCACACTATAGGTCTGACCGGTCGCCACATCCACATCCGAGGTTGTCTTGACGGTGAAGTCGTGGCCATCCACATCCATATAGACGAAAGACTCGGCCCCCAGATGCTCGGCCACCTGCACCAGACCGCTCAGCTTGCTGTCGGCATGAGCATGGCTCAGCGGTACCAGATGCTCGGGACGTATACCCAGCTCCACCTTGTCACCGACCGCGCCACTGCGGGCATCGACCCGGGCACGCACGGTATCGCCAGAGGTCAGCTTAACCACGCACTCCTGCTCGCCAATTTCTAGCAACTCGCCTGCCAGGAAGTTCATCTTGGGAGAGCCGATAAAGCCCGCCACGAACTTGTTGTCCGGGTTATGGTAAAGATCCAGCGGTGAACCAAACTGCTCCAGGTTACTGGCCGCATCAGCCTTGAGTGGGCTTAGCACCACAATCTTGTCTGCCAGGGTCATCGCTTCCACCTGATCGTGGGTCACGTAGATGATGGTGGAGTTGAGCTCTTTGTGCAGCTTGGCAATCTCGATCCGCATCTTGACCCGCAGCGCGGCATCCAGGTTGGAGAGCGGCTCGTCAAACAGGAACACCTGCGGCTGCTGCACAATGGAGCGACCGATGGCAACCCGCTGACGCTGACCACCGGAGAGCGCCTTGGGCTTTCTGTCCAGCAGCGGCTCAAGACCCAGGATCTCGGCGGCGCGCATCACCCGCTTGTGGATGTTCTCCTTGTCCATCTTCTTGAGCTTCAGACCGAAGGCCATGTTCTCGTAGATGTTCATGTGGGGATAGAGGGCGTAGGACTGGAATACCATGCCCACGTTACGCTCGACTGGCGGCACGTCATTCATATAGCAACCGCCGATGGTCAACTCACCACTGGTGATGTCCTCGAGACCCGCGATCATCCGTAGCAGGGTGGATTTACCACAGCCGGACGGGCCGACGAAGACAATGAATTCGCCCTCCTTGATGGAGAGGTTGATGTTGCGCAGGGTGTCCTTGTGAACAGCCGGATCGTAATTTTTGCGAACGTTGTTGAGTACTACTTCAGCCATGACGAGCTCCGCTCTTGAATCTTTGCAAATCGTGATAGCGGGGGGAGTCAGCTCCCCCGGCCATAAACTTAACCTTTCACACCACCGGCAGTCAGACCGCCAACCAGCCAGCGTTGTGCCAACAGGAACACCACTGTGATGGGGAAACCGGAGAGCACTGCGGCCGCCGCGAAATCACCCCACAGGTAGTTCTGTGGATAGAGGTACTGCTGGGCCCCGACCGCCAGGGTCAGATTGTTCACATCCTGCAACAGGATGGAGGCCATGGGCACCTCGGTAATGGAACCGATAAAGGCCAGAATAAACACTACCGCCAAGATGGGTACCGACAGGGGCAACAGGATCAGACGGAATGCCTGCCACGGGGTCGCACCGTCGATGGCCGCCGCCTCCTCCAGGGAGGAGTCGATGGTCTCGAAGTAGCCCTTGATGGTCCAGACGTGGAGGGCAATACCGCCCATGTACGCCAGGATCAGGCCACCGTGGGTGTTGAGACCGAGCCAGGGGATATAGTCACCAATCTTGTTAAAGAGCGCGTAGATAGCCACCAGCGCCAGTACCGCCGGGAACATCTGGAAAATCAGCATGCCCTGCAGGATGGTGGACTTGCCACGAAAACGCAGGCGGGCAAAGGCGTAGGCACAGGTGGTGGAGAGCGTCACGATCATCAGGGCAGTGATGCCGGCGATCTTGATGGAGTTCCACAACCAGGTCAGCACCGGGAACGGCGGCGGCGTGATGCTGCCGTCGGCGTTGGTGATGGAGATGCCAAGTGCCAGCTTCCAGTGATCCAGCGTCGGATTGGAGGGGATGATCTCCCCTACGGCGAAGTTACCGTTACGGAACGAGATGGCGATAACCATGATCAACGGGAAGATGATCAACGCCAGGAAGCCCCACATGACCAGGTGGGTTGCCCACACCCGGTATTTGACTGATTTGGGTTGTACGATTGCCATGTTGAAGCCTCCTTACAGCTGCTTGTCGGCTTTGGACAATTTCAGGTTGAGCAGCGCCAGCGCACCTACGATGAGGAAGATGGCTGTGGCGATGGCACTGGCCAGACCGTAGTCCTGACCACCCGATCCCTGGAACGCAATCCGGTAGGTATAACTCACCAGCAAGTCGGTGGTACCGGCCGGGGTGCTGGCGCCGATGATGTCGGGCGCACCGTTGGTCAACAACTGGATAAGCACGAAGTTGTTGAAGTTGAAGGCGAACGAGGCAATCAACAGCGGTGTCAGTGGCTTCATCAACAGCGGCACGGTGATCTTGAAGAAGTTCTGCACCGGGCCGGCACCGTCCATGGCGGACGCTTCATAGAGATCTTCCGGAATGGCTTTGAGCAGGCCCATGCAGAGGATCATCATGTAGGGGTAGCCGAGCCAGGTATTGACAATCAGGATCATCACTTTGGCCAGGAAGGGGTTGGTATACCAGTCCGGCTTGATGCCAAACGCCGCTTCCAGGAACATGTTGATCTCACCGAAGTTCTGGTTGAACAACCCCTTGAACACCAGGATGGAGATAAACGCCGGGATCGCGTAGGGCAGGATCAGCATGACCCGATAGAAGCCGCGTCCCTTGAGAGATTCCCACTGCACCAGGCAGGCCAGCACCATGCCGATAGCCAGGGTGAACGCCACGGAACAGGCAGAGAAGATCACGGTCCAGACGAAGATCTGCAGGAACGGCGCCTGAATACCCGGGTCCGTCACGATGCGGGCGAAGTTTTTCCACCCCACGCTCACCACAAAGCCCGGAGCCACGCTTTTGCCGACAAACTGTCCCTGTTCATCGATGTACTGATAGAAACCGGTCTCGCCATTGGGCAGCATCAGCTCACCGCTCTGGTTGTCACGCAGCAAGTTGCTGTCCTTGATCACCACGCCGGACTTGAGCACGGCGCCATCCGTCAGACGGCTGTACTGTTGCTTCTGGGCGGCAAACTTGCGCAGGCTGCTCAGGGTCAGATGAGTGGTACCATCAGGCAGCACCAGATCGAGCGCGCTCAGATGGGTGCGATGGTCAACGATGGCGCGGATCGGTGCCGCTTTACCGGTGACGTCGCCGGTAACGGGCTCGAGCCGGACTTCCTGGGCAAGGTTCTGAACCCTACCCTCACGCACTGCCAACTCGCGAGCCTTGTTGTTCATCAGAGCCAGCGGTTGACTGAGATAGGATTGCTGCTCCTGTGTCAGCAGCAGTTGGAACTGGCCGTTGTCGCCACCCAGCAGGGTAAAATCGAATTCACCGCCCGCCACCTTGTAGGTTTTCTTCAGATGGTAGTCCCGCGCCTGCTCAATGGAGAGCAAGTTGGATCCCGAATAGTTGGTGAAGGCAATGCCAATGGTGTAGGCAAGAGGGAAGATGATAAATACAACCATGCCCGCGACACCCGGAAAGATGTAGCGATGGGCATAGGTCTTCTTGTTCATGAAGACATACAGACCGACGGATACCACCACCAGATCCAGCAGCGCGAATACCCACTCGCCACTGGCGTACATCATCACGGCTGCATAGCCGTTGAGGATGGCGACCAGGGCCGCGATGGTCCACTTAAGCCAGGTGTGCTTATCCTTCGGACCGGCATAGGACTCAACAGAAGGTACTACTTCCATGCCAATTAACCTTTATAACGCCAAGAGAGATTTGAGAGAGTGGGAGGCCATTGCGGCCTCCCGGGTGGTGCAAGCTTACTGAACGATACGCTTGGCAGCGGTATCCAGTGCTTCATCAACACTTTGACGACCGGAGGTCACGTTCTTGAGGGCTGTTTCGAAGGAGGACCAGAAACGGCTCATCTCGGGAACGGACGGCATCGGCTCGCCAGCCTGGGCGTTCAGCATGGTGGCCTTGATGTGCGGATCGGATTCCAGGGTCTTCTGGAAGGATTTCAGCGCGACTGCACCCAGCGGCTTGTCGGCGTTAACCGGCGCCAGACCGGCATCGGTCAACAGGTAGTTTTCCAGGAACTCGATGGCCAGATCCTTGTTCGGGCTGGCGGCGTTGATGGTGGCACCCAGTACGCCAACGAAGGCTTTAGCCGGTTTGCCATTCAAGGTCGGCAGCGGTGCTACACCGTACTTGATGCCGCTCTTGTCCAGGTTGCTCCAGGCCCAGGGACCGTTGATCATCATGGCCACTTCGCCCTTATTGAACTTGGCGTCCATCACACCGTAGTCGATGCCTTTTTCCAGGTGACCGGACTTGATCATCTCGGAGATGTAACCCACGCCCATCTTGGCGCCCGCATTGTTCACGCCGGTATCTTTAACGTCATAACCGGTAGCGGTTTTCTTGAAGGCGTAACCACCGTTGGCAGCCACCAGCGGGTAGCTGAAGTACGGGGTGTCATAAGCCCACATGATGGCGCGCTTGCCGTTTTTCTTCAGAGTCTCGTCAATCTTGGCGATCTCTTCGAAAGTTTTCGGCGGCTCGGGCAGAAGGTCTTTGTTATAGATCAGGCTGACCGCTTCCATGGCAACCGGGTAACCATAGGTTTTGCCATCAACAGTCATGGCATCCCATGCCAGCTGTTCAAATTTGCCTTTGGTTGCAGCGTTCGGGGTCACGGGGACCAGCAAACCGGCTTTGACCCACTCACCGTAACGGTCGTGAGCCCAGAAGAAGATGTCCGGGCCGTTGCCAGTGGCTGCGGCTTGCTGGAATTTCACTTCAACCTGATCCGGGTGAGCCACAGTAACCTTGATGCCGGTTTCTGCTTCAAACTTCTTACCCACTTCAGCCAGACCGTTGTATCCCTTGTCACCGTTGATCCAGATGGTCAGCTGGCCTTCATCGATGGCAGCAGTAGCAGAGCAAGCGACGCCAAGAGTGGCCAGACCGATCAGGGATGACAGCAATTTCTTTTTCATGAGCCTTTCCTTGTATTAGTTCCGCGCTGTAAGAGCATTGTGTGCGAGATGAATATTATCCCAAGCGGCAAACGGCTCACATGACGCAACTCGCATTTTTGAAATGCAATTACGTATTTCCTTCCAGAAAGTTTTGAAAACATTTTCTTATTTCAGGGGGTTAGCGCCATTTATTGGCATATTTCTCGCCAATGCAAGAAATTAAATTACCAAATAGAAATAAAAAAACACGATTGAAAGGGTTTTCACCTCATTGAAAACCCTTTCACATGGATAATTCTGTTTAATTTGTTAACAAAGCACCGAGTTGGTTTCGCTGCCCCCTGCCCCATTAAATAAAAAGACACCGCAGCGAACTGCGGTGTCTTTTTGCCAAAAATGAAGGCCGGATCACATTATGACTGGCGCAGCAGCTGATCCTTGAGATTTGGCGGCACCCCCTTGATGGTCAGGGTATCGGTCTGCGGGTCATAAAACACCCTGCAGTTCAACAGTTTCTGCTCGAAGCTCAGGGTCAGGCCGCCCCCGGAGCCGACAAACTTGGTCAAGCCGCGCAGGGTGGAACGGTCAGCCGGGAAACGCTCTTCCAGCTCATACTCCTGACCGATAAAGCTGTAAAAATCGAGATCGCCATCGCCGGGCAATTCTGCTGACAGCGCCTTGATCTCGATCTCTTCACCGGCACTCGCCTGTTCGGAGCAATATTTGAAGACCTGCTTTTTATAGTCATTGCGCTCGGTCGGTTCGAGCTGGCGACTGTCGCAATAATCTTCTACCGCCTGCAGCAAGCCTTTATTCTGCACCTTGGCATCCATCCCCTCACGGGCCCCCAGCAGATCCATAAAGAAATCGCCCAGTTTGCGACCGATACGTCCCTTGCTGAAGGTGATATAGCGGCGCGAATCCGGTTGGGTTTTCCATTCGGTCAAATCGATACGAGCCACCAGATTGAGTTTGCCGATATCGAGATACTGGATATGACGCAACTCCAGCGCTTCGCTGACGGTGACGCTCTCCTTGCCTTCCAGCAGAGCGATCATCAGGTAGTCAACCCCCACGTAGTTGTACTTGGCAAACAGCAGTACCCCCTGCTCGTCAAGGGCGTGCTCCACCAGTTGCCTGACCAGCAGCTGGGTCATCTCCACCGAGAAGGGGACGAATTCGAGCTGCTCGTCGAGCAGTTTTTCCAGCGCAATGCGAAACAGGGGAGAAGGCTGTTTGGGAGCCTCTTCACCGTCAGCCAGCTCGGCGACGGCGGCCTCGGGGTCTGCAAAAAAGCCAAAGCCCTTGCCCCCCTTGCCATTGTAAATGCGGTGCAGCTCCGCCATCAGCCCCTGTACTGCCTCGTCAGCAGGCAGAAGCTGGCTGCGGGTGTCGGCGTGAGGTTGACCATCGCCGCCCTGGCGCAGGGAGTGAAGAATGATCTTGTCGATATCGAGACTCATGTCACAAAGCCATAGTGTTAGCCGAAAGGGTGAAGTATTATAAGGCGCTTTGAACCGAGATGAACTGAAGATTATGCCCATCGTATCAAAGTACAATAACGAGCAGTTTGACGCCCTGATGAACGACCTGATCACCGCCCTGGAAAAGCATAAAGCGCCGGTGGATCTCAGTCTGATGGTGCTCGGCAACCTGACCACCAATATCATTAATGGTATGGCTCCGGCACAACGCCAGGCCATCACAGAAAAGTTTGTCCAGGCCCTGACCGCATCGGTCGATAACCGCCATGACACACACTGAGTCCTGCGACTCTGTTGATTTGACGTTTCTCAACGCAGATGGATCACTATGGTCGAAACCGGTAACCCCTATCGTGATAATGTCTCTCGCCTGATCACCTGGGGGCATTGGTTCTCCTTCTTCAACATCATTCTGGCCATGCTGATTGCCACCCGCTATCTGGGTGCCATCAACTGGCCGTCGACCACGCTTGGCGTGGTCTATCTCGTTGTAAGCTGGATTGGCCACTTCTCTTTTTTAAGTTTTGTCACTTACCTGTTGACGATCTTCCCACTCAGCTTCCTGCTGCCCAAAGAGAAACCGCTGCGTTTCATCTCCGCCATTGTGGCGACACTGGCACTGGTGCTGCTGCTGATCGACACCCAGGTGTTCCGGCTATTCAAGTTCCACCTCAATGCCCAGGTGTGGCAATTGCTGCTGGATCAAGCCCAGACCGAAGAGGGCTCGATCTGGAGCATTATCTTTATTGCCGTCCCCACCATCTTCCTGCTGCAGCTGCTGCTGTCGGCCTATGTCTGGCGCAAGATCAACAAGCGCAAACGCCGTCAGTACGGCAATCAGGTGGGGCTGGCCTTGCTGATCTGCTTTATCCTGACCCACGTGGTCAACAGCTGGGCGGATGCCACTCTCTATCAGCCCATCACCATGCAGCGCGCCAACTTCCCGCTCTCCTACCCCATGACGGCCCGTTCCTTCCTGGCCAAACATGGCTGGCTGGATCTGGATCAGTACGAGAAGCAGGCGGCCTCCCAGCGAGATGAAGGCGACAGCAGGATGCACTACCCACTGCGCCCGCTCAATGTCAATGCCCCCCAGACCCACAGCAATCTACTGATTGTGGTGGTCGACTCCCTGCGCTTTGACATGCTCAACAACATCAACATGCCCAATCTGCAGCGCTATGCGGATCAGCATCTGACGTTCCGCAATCACCTCAGTGCCGGAAACGACGACTTGATGGGCATGTTCGGCCTCTTTTACGGCCTGCCCGGCCACTACTACAAAGAGATCAGCAGCGACAAGCGTCCACCGGTGCTGTTTGACGAGATGTTGCGCCAGGATTACCAGTTCGGGCTGTTCGGTGCGATGGAAGATGCCCAGAAGTATCGCAAGAGCATCCTCTCCGGTCTGCGTAAACAGGTGTTTGTCTCCGAACAGGTCGATGATGGCAAGCTGCTGATCGACTGGCAGCAGTGGCTGGAGAAGCGCCCCCCGGAGCGCCCCTGGTTCTCGCTGGTCTACCTCTCCAGCCCGGGCGACTATCAACTTCCCGCGACCATGAAGGGGCCGTTCCAGCCTGAGCTGACCAACTTCAACCCGGCCACCGCCTATCGGCCGGAAAACCTGCAGAAACTGGAGAATCGCTACAAAAACTCGGTCTTCTATACCGATCAGTTGCTGGAAGATATGTTGACCAAGCTGCAACAGCAGGGGATGGACAGCAATACTGTGGTGGTGATCACCTCCAATCATGGCCAGGAGTTCAACGATACCCATAGCAACAGCTGGGGCGCTGGCAACAACTACTCCCTTTATCAGGTTCAGGTGCCGATGGTAATTGCCTGGCCGGGACGTGGCAGCCAGGTCGTGGAGCGACCGAGCAGCCATCTCGATCTGGCCCCGACCCTGATGCAGAGCCTGCTGGGCGTGCGCAACCCGCCACGGGACTACAGTGTGGGGCGCTCTCTGTTCGACACCAGCCCGCGTAACTGGCTACTGGCCGGGGATCAGAACGACTTCGCTATTTATGAAGGCGACACCATCACCCACTTCAACAAACAGGGTGACTTCGAACTGCTGGAGCGCAACAGCTATCGTCCGATCAAACATGGCACTCCCGATATGGGCGCTATGATCCAGGTGATGAACGAGCTGAACCGATTCTATCGCAATCATTGACCTTGGCACTGATGGTTTTGTCCCAGTAAAACGCCCCGAATCCGGGGCGTTTTTTTATGCCATATCGTAATCGTTCCACCCTGACCGGCTTTAGCCCCCCCACCCTTGCGGGTACTTGTAGCCGACGAAACGCTTTATCGCATAGTCCTTGAAGGCCGCCGAGTTGTAGGCTGCTGCCACATCTTTGGCAAAGGGCTTGTCCGCATCGGCACTTTTTACCACCACCCAGTTGATAAAGTCGTAGCTACGCTCCAGGAAGAGACCTTCAGTGAACGGGATACCGCTGGAGGCGGCGAAATTGCCGTTTATCACCGCAAAATCCACATCCTCCCGAGCGCGAGGTAGTTGTGCAGCTTCAAGCAGTACCAGCTTGAGGTTGTGCGGGTTGCGCACTACATCAAATTCGCTCGCCTTGAGCGGATTGATCCCCTCCTTGAGAGTAAGCCAGCCGAGATCCTGCAGCATCAACAGCGCCCGCGCCTGATTGGTGGGATCGTTGGGGATGGCCACTGTACTCCCCTCTTTCACCTTGTCGAGAGCGACCAGCTTGCCGGAATAGAGCCCCATCGGGCCTGTTGGCACCTGGGTAATAGGTGCCAGCGACAACCCCCGATCCTTGGCAAAGCTTTCAAGATAGGGTTTGTGCTGGAAACAATTCACATCCAGCGACCCGTCGGCCAACGCAATATTGGGGGAGACATAGTCGGTAAACTCCACCAGCTTGACCTTGTACCCCTTGGCCTCCAGCTGTGGCTTGATGGAGTCGGTCACCATGTCGGCAAAATCCCCCACGGTAGTGCCAATCACAATCTCCTGTTTGGCCGGATCGGCTGCCAGGACGATGCCGGCCTGACTGCTTGCCAGCAACAATACGGAACAAAAGCGGAAGGTACCACGCAACATAAAAGACTCCCTGTCTGCAGATTTATCGAGTGATGCCGGATTGTCAGAGTCGAAAATGGAAATCCAGACATCTAAACGGCCATTTAAAGCAAGCTATCAGAGTCAGCGCCCGGTGCCAAGCAACAAAAACGAGAAAGGTAATAAGCCAGGTGATAAAGAGAAGGGAGCCAAGATGATGCCCACACAGCCGGCGCATCGGACAGTCACGAAAGCAGGTTGCAACCCACGCCAGTTAATTACAGAAAGATCAATAATTGCAAATGATAAATGCTCTCAATAGAGCACACTGAAAGCCTCAATGAAATACCTACCACAAAAAAGATCAGATTTCTTTGAATCTTATCAAACTTATGAAAGCGGGCTCTTTTGACTCTTCATTGTCCATGTGTAGATTCCATTCGCACCCAGGAAGGTGCCCTATAAGATGGAGTTTAAAAATAATGAAGCAAACATCGTTAGCGCTGACGGTCACAGCGCTGCTGTCGACACTGCCAGTTGCACTCGTTCAGGCAAGTGAAAGTTGTGTCCCGCTCAGCGGTAAGGAGAGCGGGTTGGATACTGGCCGCAGCAGCACGGAACGCTGCCTGCTCGGCATCAACCCGCTGCAGGATCAGCAGTGGTATCTGCTCAACAGCGGCCAGGATGGCTTCAGTGCCAGGGCAGGAATCGCAGGCAATGACCTCAACCTCTGGTGGGCACACCGTACCGGCGTGCTGGGACAGGGTATAAATATCGCGGTAGTGGATGATGGCTTGGCCATCGGCCACCCGGATTTGGCGGACAACGTGCGTCCGGGTTCAAAAAATGTGGTAACCGGCAGCGATGACCCGACCCCGACCAATCCGGATACCGCCCATGGCACCTCGGTGGCGGGCATTATCGCCGCGGTGGACAACACCATAGGCACCAAGGGGATCGCCCCCCGCGCCCAGTTGCAGGGATTCAATCTGCTTGATGACGAGAGTGAACAGCTGCAGCAGGATTGGCTCTACGCCCTTGGCGACAGCGAGGCCAGCCGCGACAATCGGGTCTTCAACCAGAGCTACGGCATGAGCCTGGTGGATCCCCGTCCGGCCAACGATCTCGATCAGGTGCAACTCGATCGTCTGTTCGAACAACAGACCCTCAAGCGGCAAGGGGCGGCCTATATCAAGGCTGCCGGCAACGGCTTCAACAGAATAGCGGCAGGTGGCTATGTGCTGAACCGCACCGGCAGCGGCCCCAAATTGCCGTTTGAAAACAGCAATATCGACCCCTCGAACAGTAACTTCTGGAACCTGGTGGTAAGTGCGCTCAACGCAGATGGTGTCAGATCCTCCTACTCCAGCGTCGGCAGCAACGTCTTCCTGAGCGCCACCGGTGGCGAATATGGCACCGACTCCCCCGCCATGGTCACCACGGATCTACCCGGTTGCGACATGGGCTACAACCGTACCGATGATCCCAGTAGCAACCGGCTGCACGGCAACCTGCAACTGGATGCCAGCTGTGACTACAACGGTGTGATGAACGGCACCTCTTCGGCGACCCCGAGCACCGCTGGCGCCATGGCGCTGCTAATGTCTGCCTATCCCGATCTGTCGGTGCGGGACCAACGGGATCTGCTGGCACGCAGTGCTACCCGGGTTGATGCTGCACACCCTCCGGTCATGGTGAGCTACACCAGCAGCACCGGAAAACGCCGTGAGGTCAAGGGACTGGAAGGGTGGGAGCGCAATGCCGCCGGCATGTGGTTCAGTCCCACCTATGGCTTTGGCCTGATCGATGTCAACAAGGCTCTCGCGCTGGCGGCCACTCACCAGCCACTGCCGCCACTGGTTCAGTTGCCATGGCTGAAGGTCAAACCGGTGGATCGCGCCTCCTCTGCCATTGCCGATGTGGGCAATAGCCCGACCAGTTCGACCGCCACAGTCGCAACCCCGCTGACCGTCGAAGCGGTACAGGTCACGGTCAGCCTGGATCACCAGCGTCTGCCCGATCTGCTGATCGAACTGGTTTCCCCCGCCGGTACCCGCAGCATACTGCTGAACCCGTTCAACAGCCTGGTTGGCCAGTCGCTCGATCTGCAAAAAATGGGCTATGTGCGCACCAAGGGCTTGCGTGACATGCGCCTGCTCTCCCACAAGTTTTATGGTGAACCGGCACAAGGAGCCTGGCGACTGGAAGTAACCGACGTTGCCAACGGTAATCGCGAGGTCTCTCTGCTCAGTCTCCAGACCCGTGAGCGCACCACCCTGACCGAGCGCAACAACCGCCAGCCAGGCAAGCTGATCGAGTGGTCCTTGCGGATCCTTGGCCACAACGCCAACCACAGCTAACAAGCGAGGAATTTTATCATGAACAAACCGGTTACCTTACTGCTGGCCAGCCTGTTGGCCCCCCTCGTGCTTAATGCTGTGGCGGCAGAAACCGTGACTCTAGAGGGCAAGCAGTACCGCACTATAGAGGTAAATGGCCAGACTTACCTCATCCCCGACCATGGCAGCAAGTCGCGAACCACCCGCAGTCTCGATGGCAAGGAACCGCTGCAGACCCTGCACCGTGGCGATGTGCTGATGCAGGGGGCCGTCAGCCCCGAGCTCACCGTCAGCGGCACCCTGCTGGTGGAAGCCGATGACGACCAGGCCAGCGCACTGGCCAGCCGTCACGGCCTGCGCTTCAAGCAGAGCAGCGGCGGCATCGCCCTGCTGGAAGCCAAGCCGGGTACCGATCTGAACGCCGTCGCCACGGCGCTCAAGCAGGAGGGGGTCAAGGTGCAGATTGAACTCGCCGGGGCCCTCAAACAGCCCAAGTGAGCCGTCCCGGGCCATTGCCCGGGCATATCAGCTGATCTTCGAGGGGGCCGCCGGCCCCCTCGCGTGTTGCGCGCGGTCATCTTCATTGGCCATCAGGCCACCCGTTTTCCCAATCTCCCCTGCCCTTCTCCCCTCTTGCCACCTTCCACCCTTGGTTTGGCACCGCCTTTCGATGCGACCTAGCTCACAACTCGGCCCCCTTGCTCCCGCCGGCACATTTCTCGCTCCCCCGGGGCAAGGCGGCCCTCGCCCGGCTTGTTAACCTGCCTGCAGCCAAACGCCAGCCCACGGGTCCGTTCGGCCTTCCTTGCGATATCCAATGGCAGCCGCCAGCAGAGCGGCCCAGCCCGGGCGGATGCCTTCCACCCGGTGTCGATATCTCCTTTTTATTTTTATTCAGACAGTTACGAGGACGTCTTCATGCCTATCACCACAATATTGAAAGCGGTTTCACTGGGTATCAGCCTGGCGCTGGCCGGCCTGCTGGTCGGTTGCAACCAGAATGACTCGGATCCCCTGGTCAAGGACGATGCCTATTACCGTGGCCAGGCCGAGGCCATGGTGGCCAAGCTGACCCTGAGCGAGAAGCTGGACCTGCTCTCCGGCCCCGGTTACGGCAGTGCCAACGGCGCCATCAACGTCAAGCAGGACGTGCCCGGCGTGGCGGGTTACATCAACGGCGTGCTGCGCAGCGCGGACGGCATCGACATTCCGGCCCTCAAACTGGCGGACGGGCCGGCCGGGGTGCGGATCAACGCCAACCGCGACGATGACAGCGCCAGCTACTACGCTACCGCCTGGCCCATCGGCTCGCTGCTCGCCTCCAGCTGGGACGTCAAGCTGGTCAAGGCCGTCGGCGAAGCCATGGGGGACGAGGTGCGCCAGTACGGGGTCGACATCCTGCTGGCCCCGGGCATGAACATCCAGCGCAACCCCCTCAATGGCCGCAACTTCGAGTACTACTCGGAAGACCCCCTGCTCACCGGCAAAATCGGCGCCGCCATGGTCAACGGGGTGGAGAGCAACGGGGTAGGCACCACCATCAAGCACTACTTCGGCAACAACTCCGAGACCAACCGCAACCAGATCAACGACATCGGCGAACCGAGAACCTTCCGCGAGATCTATCTGCGCGGCTTCCAGATAGCGGTGGACGAGGCCCAGCCCTGGGCGGTGATGACCTCCTACAACAAGGTCAACGGCACCTATGTGAACGAGCGCAAGGATGCGGTGACCGACCTGCTGCGCGGCGAGTGGAAGTTCGACGGCCTGGTGATGTCCGACTGGTTTGCCGGCGACGTGGCCAACAACGCCTACAAGCAGGTGCTGGCGGGACAGGATTTGATCGAGCCGGGCAACGTCAAGGAGCAGTTGCAGCAATCCATCGAGCAGGGTCAGCTCGACGAAGCCAAGGTAAACGAGGCCGCCATCCACATCCTGACCCAGGTAATGAAGAGCCCCTCCTACAACCAGCTGGCCATCAGCAACAGCCCGGACCTGACCGCCCACGCCAAACTGGCCCGTCAGGCCGGTGCCGAGAGCATGGTGCTGCTGCGCAACCACGCCGCGGCCCTGCCGCTGGCGGCAAGCAGCACGCTGGCCAGTTTTGGCATCAACCAGATCAACACCTACAAGGGCGGCACCGGCAGCGGGGATGTGAACGCCGCCAGCACCACCACCATCGCGCAGGGACTGGCGGCACGCTTCCCGGTCAACGAGGCGTTGCAGAGTTACTACCGCGATTTTTACGAGAACAACAAGGTCTATCACGAGGGGCAATTTGGCGCCAAGGGCTACTACACCTGCGCCGAGGCGCCAATCAGCGGCGATCTGGCGGCCCTGATCGCCAGTGCGGCCGCTACCCAGCAAGCCGCCGTCATCAGCATCGGCCGCCAGGCCGGGGAAGGGGCGGATCGCAGCAGCGGCAAGGGGGACTATCTGCTCGGTGATGACGAGCGCGCCCTCATCGACGCGGTGAGCAGCGCCTTCCACGCCCAGGGCAAGAAGGTGGTGGTGGTGCTCAACGTCAACGGCGTCATCGACACCGCCCAGTGGAGCGACAAGGTGGATGGCATCCTGCTGGCCTACATGGCTGGCCAGGAGACCGGCCACGCGGTGGCGGACGTGCTCTCCGGCGCGGTCAACCCGAGCGGCAAACTGGCCCAGAGCTTCCCGCACAGCTACGCCAGCGTTCCCTCCGCCGGCACCTTCCCGGGTGAGGACACCGACGGGGACGGCGAACCGGACGATCTCTACTACAACGAGGGGATCTACGTGGGCTATCGCTACTACAGCACCTTCGAGCAGACGGTCTCCTACCCGTTCGGCTTCGGTCTCTCCTACACCAGCTTCAGCTACACCAGCCCCGCCATCGCCAGCAATACCCTGGAGAGGGGCAGTGCCGGCAGCCTGGTGCTGACCGCCACCATCACCAACACGGGTGCCGTGGCAGGCAAGGAGGCGGCCCAGGTCTATGTGACCGCCCCCGAGGTCAAGCTGAAGAAACCGCTCATCGAGCTCAAGGCCTTTGCCAAGACGGCGCAGCTGGCACCGGGGGCCAGCGAACAGCTGAGCTTCACCATTCCGGCCAGCATCCTCGCCAGCTTCGATGAAGCCAGCAACCAGTGGATCGTGGAGCCGGGTCGCTACAGCGCCTACATCAGCCCCTCGTCGGATGTCTCCGCCAGCACGCCGGTCAGCTTCACGGTGAGCAAGGAGATAGTGGTGAGCAACACCACGCCAGGGGCACTGGCACTGCCGGCCGGGGTGGATCCCGCCAGCGTCACCACCGTCACTCGCTAACAGAGGCAGGCACGGCCGGGCTCCCAGCCTGGCCTTGCTCGAACATTGCCCAGCAATGACCCGCCCACGGGACCGGCCTTGCGCCGGTCCCGTTGTTATTGGCGGGCGTTGCGATAGGCCAGCGGCGTCATGCGGGTGTTGGCCTTGAAGAAACGGTTGAAGGCGCTCTGGGACGAGAAGCCGACCCGATCGCTGATGTTCTGCAGCGGTTGATCCCCCTCGCCCAGCAAGCGGCAGGCTTCGTTCACCCTCGCCTCCCTCAGCAGGGTGGAGAAGCTACTCCCCTCCCCCTGCAATTTGCGATTGAGGGTCCAGCGGCTGACATTCATGGCCGCGCACACCTCCTTGAGCAGGCTCTCGTCGCTCTCCAGCTCCCCTTCCCGGATCTTGTGGCGGATCCGCTCCCCCACCAGATAGGCAAAGGGGGCCCGCTCGGCGATGTCGGCGCAGATCTGCGCCAGCTGGGCCAGTTGCAGATGACCCAGCGGTTCGTTGTAGCAGTGGCTGGGGCAGTCGAGCTGGGCGTTGTCGATGGTCAGGGTGTTTTCCCCCTGCTCCCAGCGGCAGCGGGCTCCAAAGAATTGATCCAGCAGCTGATGGCGCGGTGGCGGCCGCCCCGTGAAGCCCACCGAGACCTGGGGAGCCGCCAGATAGACCCGCAGGATCCGGTAGAGGATGATGAAGTTGGGGATGGCCTGACTCGCCCCCAGGCTGGCAGGCCCCTGATTGACATACAGGTATTGGCTGGCCTGCCCCACCCGCCGCACCCGCAGCTCGTCACAACTACCGATGATGGGGCGATAGGCCAACAGCACCTCGAGCGCCGCTCGCGGCGAAGGCTGGTTCAGGCACAGGCTGATGAGGGGTGGATAGTGCTGGTAGAGCTGGCCGATGTCGTAGGAGAGGATGGTTTCGTGAAAACTGGCCAGATAGGGCTGCATCAGCTGCAGCATCCGGTAGTGGCTGTGGGCCGGCAGCCGGCCCTGTTCTCGCTCGATGTCGAACGACGTGAGGCCGCCCGCCATCAAAATGGCATCGGGATCTCCCCCCTGCTGCTGGCAGGCTCCCAGCATTCGTCTGATCACCTGGTTTGATACGCTCTGTGACATCTGCCGTTCTGGCCTCCGTGCTGACAGGAAACTACTCGTGCTCTCCACCTTGTCGACTACTGATCCGCCCCCCATCGCACAGGGGCACAGGGTTAGGGGATCAGGGGCCATTATGGGGCGGTCACAGGACGAGCAGATGTAACGGAGTGTAAAAGCACGGGTCAGCACTCATATTTACTCCCTCTCGTCAGACGAGACGATTTAAAAGTGCAGTCCGGCAGGAGTCGAACAAGAGCCGCAGATAGTCAACCAGTCGCCCACCACGATAGGGAAGAGAATCACCCATATCAGGAGGCATACGACGAGCCGGCCGGGTTTCACACGGCATCGGCCCCATCCATCTGTTGAGCTGCATGGATCAGATGTGCCCGTGCATTATTCAGAAGCGGGCGGCAGAGTTGGAAAAACTGGCGGGGTTGTGTGGATTAGCGACATGCAGCTCACTGTGACATGGAGCCAAGCCACGGGAGTAGGTGTGAAAAAGCAGATAAAAACAATGCCAGTCAGGCTTCACTGACTGGCATTAGCCTCATACCGAGGTTTTCTATCACTGGGTAATCGCCATCTCCATTCAGGAGGGCTGTTCGCCTTTGCTCTGGGCTCCCGGCGGCAAGGGCTTGCGTGCCATCAGCTCCAGTTCGAGCAGAGCATAGCGGTGCTCGATGAAGTCATAGACGTTGTTGGAGAGCGCCAACTTGAAGTAGCTGATGGCTTCCTTGCGGTTGCCTTTGCCCAACTCGAACTTGCCCAGATAGAAATAGGTTTCACACAGGCGCTCGGCCAGCTCCCGGTTATCCTTCACCCCTTTCACCACGTTGCCCATCAGCTGGGACGCGTTGATCTCACCTGTGTAGAGACGCACCAGATCCCAGTTCCAGGCATCGTCATCGTACTTGTTGAGGCGCTCGCGCATCCGGCTCATGGCCGCAGCGGGATTGAGCTTCTGCTCGGCCAGATAGAGCCAGATCACCCGATAGGGGTCTTCCGGCTGCGCTTCGTAGAAACGCTTCATATCGACCGCAGCCAGCTCGGGACGGTTACCGTAATAGAGGGCAATGCCGCGGTTAAGGTAGGCATAGTCATAATCGGGTGCCAGCTCGAGGGCTGAGTCGAATGCCTCATAGGCTTCGTCGTAGTTCTGCTGCTGTACCAGATAGACACCGATGAAGTTGTAGGCTTCGGCGAAATCCGGCTTCTCCCGCAGGGCCCGGTTGAAATCGAGACGAGCGAGGGAACGCAAGCCGACGCGATCAAACACCACGGCACGTTCATAGAACAACTCGGCCCGTTGCTCCGTGGTCAACTCCATTTCACTCAGCATCTGCCCGAGTCGGGCGAGCGCCAACTCGCTTTGGTAGGAGACCTGCAGGGGGGTCGCCAATACCAGTGAAGCAGGCTGCGCCTTGGGAACCTTAGGGGTGTTGACATGACTGCTACTGCTGCAACCCCACATGGGGAGCAACAACAGGATACCAAGGAGGTATCCAATCCCTTTCCTGACGTTCAATGAACACTCCGACGCTTACGCTTGACCCCGCATATGGTAAAGGTCAGCCGCCACTTTGTCATGTAGCTGAGCCCCTCTCCATCAAATAAATCAGGATTCGACAGGGTATCCGGCCTCCAGCCAGCCGCGAAAACCGCCGTCAACACTGATTACGTTGCGATAACCCATCTGTTGCAAATTGTCGGCCGCCAGTACGGAGCGAAAACCGCCACCACAATAGAGATAGAGTGTGGTCTCGGGATCCGGGAACAGGGTCTCGATATCCCGCTCAATCACTCCACGACCCAGATATTGGGCTCCGGGCAGATGGCCTTTGGCCCACTCGCTCTCTTCCCGCACGTCGATCAGGTGAAACGTGCGCCCTTCATCCTGCCAGCGCTTGATCTGGTGAACATCGGTTTCGGTGATGCGGGAGCGGATCCCGTCAACCAGCGCCAAAAAACGGGGATTGTGTTGCATGGCAAGCTCCTTTTGTTGACATCATCTGCGTCAGCAAACGACACGCAGAGATAAGAAAAGAGCGCCATTAGGCGCTCTTTCTGTTACGGCAGGATCTCCTGCTGATCCGCGCCCTCTTTCTCTACCTGGGTGGGCAGCATGTGCTCGCGCTTGACACCGAGGAACATGGCAAACGCACTCGCCACATAGATGGAGGAGTAGGTACCGAAAGCCACACCGATCACCATGGCCACGGCAAAACCGTGGATCAGCGCGCCGCCCTTGAGCAGCAGCGCCAGCACCACCACGAAGGTGAGGCCGGAGGTGATGATAGTACGGCTCAGGGTCTCGGTCATGGAGAGATCCAGGATGTAGTCGGTATCCCCTTTACGCACCTTGCGGAAGTTCTCCCGCAAGCGGTCGAACACTACGATGGTATCGTTCAGGGAGTAACCCACCAGGGTCATCAGCGCCGCCAGTACGGTCAAGTCGAACTCGTACTGGAAGTAGGCAAAGACACCCAGGGTGATCACCACGTCATGCACCAGCGAGAGGATGCCGCCCATGGCCAGACGCCATTCAAAGCGCACCGCCACGTAGATCAGGATACAGATGATGGAGGCCAGCATCGCCAGCGCCCCGTCAGTGGCCAGCTCGTCACCGACTGAAGGGCCGACGAATTCGACGCGTTTGAGCACTGCGCCCTCATCGAGCAGCTTGGCCGCCGCAAGCACTTCATTACCCTGCTGCTCGACCTTGACCCCCTCTTTCGGGGTCAGACGGAACAGCACGTCACGGCTGGAGCCAAAGTGTTGCAGGGTGGCCCCTTCAATCTTCTGCTCTTCCAGAACGTCGTGGATCTTGTCCAGGCTCACCGACTGCTGGAATCCCACCTCGATGGTGGTTCCACCGGTAAAGTCCAGACCCCAGTTCAGCCCCCGATCAAACAGGAAGAACAGGGCTACCACCATCAGCACGGAAGAGAAAACCACACCCGGCTTGGCATAGCGCATAAACGGGATCGGTTTTTCAAAATGTAGAATCTGAAACATCTCTCTATCCTCAGATGGGCAGCTTGTCGATACGCCGTCCACCCCAAGCCAGGTTGATAATGGCACGGGAAACTGTGATGGCAGTAAACATGGAGGCGGTCAGACCAATGCCCAGCGTCAGGGCAAAGCCCTTGATGGCGCCAGTACCGATACCGAACAGGATCACGCAAGTGATCAGCGAGGTCACGTTGGAGTCGGCGATGGTGGAGAATGCCCGATCAAAGCCCAGATGGATGGCTTGCTGAACACCGCGACCGTTGCGGATCTCTTCACGAATACGCTCGTAGATCAGCACGTTGGCATCCACCGCCATCCCCAGCGTCAAGACGATACCGGCGATCCCCGGCAGGGTCATGGTGGCACCCGGGATCATCGACATGATGCCGACAATCAACACCAGGTTCATACAGAGCGCCAGGTTGGCGACCCAGCCGAACGCGCGGTAGTAGATCCCCATGAACAGCACGATCACCAGCATGGCCCAGCCGATGGCTTCCATACCGCTGTCGATGTTCTGTTGACCCAGGCTCGGGCCAATGGTGCGTTCTTCCACGATCTGGATCGGGGCGATCAGGGCACCGGCACGCAGCAGCAGCGCCAGGTTGTGGGCTTCGTTGGCGTTGTCGATACCTGTGATACGGAACTGGCTGCCAAGACGCGACTGGATGGTGGCGACGTTGATCACCTCCTCCTGCTTGCGGAACTTGCGCTTGCCATCCGGACCAGGCTGACCAACCGGCTTGTACTCGATGAAGACAGTCGCCATCCCTTTACCCACGTTGTCCTTGGTAAAGTTGGCCATCTTGTTGCCACCCTGGCCATCCAGCTTGATGTTGACCTGGGGACGGCTGTACTCGTCGAAACCGGACTGGGCACCCACGATGTGGTCACCGGTCAGGATCACCCGCTTGTGCAGTACCACAGGACGACCATTGCGATCGGTATAGACCTTGGAGCTGGGAGGTACTCGCCCTTCCGCGGCAGCCTGAATATCAGCAGCCTCATCCACCATGTGGAACTCCAGGGTAGCGGTCGCCCCCAGGATTTCCTTGGCGCGGGCAGTGTCCTGAATACCGGGCAGTTCAACGACAATGCGCTCGGCGCCTTGCTGTTGTACCAACGGCTCGGCCACACCCAGTTCGTTGACCCGGTTACGGATGATGGTGATGTTCTGCTCCAGGGCGTACTTCTTCACTTCCTTGATCTTGGCTTCGCTCAGACCAGCCAGCAGGATGAACTCATCCCCTTTCTGCTCGATAGTGAAAGTCAAATCAGGGTTCTGACGACGCAGATGAGAAACGGCGCGTTCCTGATCGGCTTCGTCACGGAAGATCACCTGCACCTGATCACCGACCCGGCGCACGCCGGAGTAACGGATCTTCTGGGTGCGCAGCTCGGCACGGAAATCCTGCACCATCTGCTCTTGCTGCTTGGTCAGTGCTTCGGCCATGTCCACTTCCATCAGGAAGTGCACACCACCGCGCAGGTCAAGACCCAGCTTCAGAGGGGCCGCACCGATGGCTTCGAGCCAGGCGGGAGTGGAAGGTGCCAGGTTGAGTGCGGTAATGAAGTTGTCACCCAGCTTGTTGGCAACAATATCGCGCGCCTTGAGCTGGTCTTCGGTGTTCTTGAAACGGATCAGGATCAGACCGTGCTCGAACGCAGCATGTTTGACCGGGATTTTCGCCTCGTCGAGCGTCTGTGTCACCAGGTCAAGGGTATCTAGCTTGACTTCGGCACCACGGCTGGCAGAAACCTGCAGGGCCGGGTCTTCGCCGTAAAGATTGGGGGCTGCATATAGAAAACCGATGGCGATCACGAAGACCACCATCAGGTATTTCCACAGCGGATAGCGATTCAACACGCTGTGCTCCTTGGGAGATTAAAGGGACTGGATAGAACCCTTGGGCAGAACGGCAGAGACGAAGTCCTTTTTGATGGTGACTTGAGTCTGGTCGTTCAGAGCGATCACCAGGTAATCGCTGTCAGCAGCCACTTTGGCAATCTTGCCAACCAGACCACCGGAAGTGAGCACTTCATCACCCTTGGACAAGGAGCTCATCAGATTGCGATGATCTTTGGCGCGCTTGGCCTGGGGACGATAGATCATGAAGTAGAAGATCAGGCCAAATACGGCCAGCATGATGATCATTTCCATACCACCACCCTGTGCACCCGGTGCTGCGCCTTCTGCATACGCCTTGGAGATAATGCTCATTTAACAACCTCTTATTGATGTAGATTTGAAAAACAAAATTATATGTTGTTGTTATTTAACGTCATTTTCAGCTAACGGAGGCACAGGCTTCCCTTGCCGACGGTAAAACTCAGTTACAAAGTCGTCTAATTTACCCTGCTCGATCGCGTCCCGCAAACCCTGCATCACACGCTGGTAATAACGCAGGTTATGGATCGTATTCAGACGGGCACCGAGGATCTCGTTGCACTTGTCCAGATGGTGCAGGTAGCTGCGGCTGTAGTTCTTGCAGGTGTAGCAATCGCACTCGGCATCCAGGGTGCTGGTGTCGTTGCGGTGCTGAGCGTTGCGGATCTTCACTACGCCATCAGTGGTAAACAGATGACCGTTGCGGGCGTTGCGGGTCGGCATGACGCAGTCGAACATGTCGATACCGCGGCGAACCCCCTCCACCAGATCTTCCGGTTTGCCGACCCCCATCAGGTAGCGTGGCTTGTCGGCCGGAATTTTCGGGCAAACGTGCTCGAGGATGCGGTGCATATCCTCTTTGGGCTCACCCACCGCCAGACCGCCGACCGCATAACCGTCGAAACCGATCTCCAGCAGCCCCTTGAGAGAGACATCCCGTAGATCTTCATAAACTGACCCCTGAATAATGCCGAACAGGGCATTCTTGTTGCCGAGCGCATCAAACTTGTCACGAGAACGCTTACCCCAGCGCAGGGACATCTCCATCGACTTGCGCGCCTCTTCGTAAGTAGCCGGATAGGGCGTGCACTCATCGAAGATCATCACGATGTCGGAGCCCAGATCGTACTGGATCTCCATGGACTTCTCGGGGTCGAGGAAGATCTTCTCGCCATTGATGGGGTGACGGAAGTGGACGCCCGCTTCGGTGATCTTGCGAATATGGCCCAGGCTGAATACCTGGAAACCACCGGAGTCAGTCAGGATCGGCCCCTGCCAGTTCATGAAATCGTGCAGATCACCGTGGGCACGCATCACTTCCTGACCCGGGCGCAGCCAGAGGTGGAAGGTGTTGCCCAGCAGAATCTGGGCACCGGTTTCACGCACTTCTTCAGGGGTCATCCCCTTGACGGTGCCGTAAGTACCGACCGGCATAAAGGCCGGCGTTTGTACCACGCCACGTTCGAAGACCAGTTGACCGCGACGGGCACGGCCGTCGGTGGTTTTCAGTTCAAATTTCATTGCTACCTCGATTCAGTCAGAGAAACAGTCTGACAATAGGAGGGCCGCTCAGGGCCCGGTAAATACGCTGAAGCTTATGCTTCAACCTGGCGACGGGTGACGAACATGGCGTCCCCGTAGCTGAAGAAACGGTACTGCTCGGCCACCGCTGCCTGATAGGCCGCCATCACGTTGTCATAACCGGCAAAGGCACTGACCAGCATGATCAGGGTCGACTCCGGCAGATGGAAGTTGGTGACCATGGCATCGACAATCTGGAACTGGTAGCCAGGGAAGATGAAGATATCGGTGTCACTAAAGAAGGGCGCCAGCGGTTTGCCCTGCGCCAAGGTAACCTTGGCCGCGCTCTCCAGCGAACGCACCGATGTGGTCCCCACCGCAATCACCCGACCACCACGGGCACGGGTGGCCGCGATGGCATCCACCACCTCTTGCGGCACTTCCGCATACTCGGAGTGCATGTGGTGATCTTCAATCTTCTCAACCCGCACCGGCTGGAAGGTCCCCGCCCCTACATGCAGGGTGACGAAGGCCGTTTCAACCCCTTTGGCCCGAATTTTCTCAAGCAGCGGCTCATCAAAGTGCAGACCGGCGGTCGGCGCGGCAACGGCGCCCGGCTTTTGATTGTAAACAGTCTGGTAGCGCTCCTTGTCGGCATCCTCGTCGGGACGGTCGATGTAGGGGGGCAGCGGCATGTGGCCGATGGCTTCCAAAATCTCCAGTACCGGACGCGGGTCGAGGAAGTGGATCTCGAACAAGGCGTCGTGACGGGCGCGCATCTCTGCCTCCACGCCCCCATCCATGATCATCCGGGTGCCCGGCTTGGGTGCCTTGGATGCCCGGACATGAGCCAGCACGCTGTGCTCGTCCAGAATGCGCTCGACCAGTACCTCCAGCTTGCCACCGCTGGCCTTCTGGCCAAACATGCGCGCCGGAATGACGCGGGTGTTGTTGAATACCAGCAGATCGCCCGGATTGAGCTGATCCAGCACATCGACAAATTGACCGTGGCGCAGAGCGCCAGTTTGACCGTCGAGCTGCAACAGGCGGCTGGCGGTACGCTCCGCCATCGGATAGCGGGCAATCAGCTCGTCTGGCAGATCAAAATGAAAATCGGATACTTGCATCTTTCACCTCGGGGGGAATCGGCGGCTAGTCTAGTTATCCCCATCTTCCAAGGCAACCCAAAAGACCAAAAACCCAAGAGAGACAAGGGGTAGCGGGCAATTTTGTGAGCACTAACCGGTTAATGACTCTTTAATGTTTTGTATTGACCCTGATCATGTTTTGCCACCCATGGCTGGGCTAGGGTGGAGACAGGCGGAGAAGAAAAACCAATGCAATCAGGAGGCCTACCATGATGACCATATCCGAAATCATGACGGAACATCCCTTTACCCTGGGGCCGGAGAACAGCGTCAAACAGGCGATGGATCTGATGCAGCAGGAGCGGATCCGCCACATTCCCATCGTTGACGAACACCACCATCTGCAGGGGCTGGTCACCCTCACCGACATCCTGGCCACCCGCGAATCCAAGCTGCTGCTGATAAGCCCGGAGCGGGAGGCGGAATTTACCGACAGCGTCCACCTTGACGAGATCATGACCCGCCAGGTTGCGAGCGTGGATCCCCATGCCGGCATCAAGGAGGCTGCGCTCTACCTGCAGCGCCACCGGTATGGCTGTCTGCCGGTGCTCAAGGGACGCAAGCTCATCGGCATCGTCACCGAGTCAGACTTCATTTCGGTGGCCATCAACCTGCTGGAATTGATGGAGGAGCAGGAGCCCCCAACCGATTTTTGACACAACAATATGTAATTTAATTACAGAAAAAGCGTTTTCAGCAGTAATAAAGAGCAATAAAGGTGAAAGTGTTTCATTTTGATTGAAAAATTACACCAACCGCTTGCCATGTGATCTTCATCACACTATTATCCCCCTCATGCAATAGTTGCCGAGGGGGAGATGAAGGAGTGTGCACCCATCCTCTTCCTCTCATATGTCTGCAAGTTTGCACACCCCGTAGTTAGTCTTTGCTGTAAAGCATTTGTTTATATAGCCATTCCTTGTTTGATGACCCGGCCCTGTCGTTGCGATAGCGCCGGGATTTTTTTATACGCGTTTTCTGCTCTCCCCCTTGTCAGCACATCTCCATCGCTGCAACCAGTTCCCTCAACCTCCTGCGCCACCTGTTTGCTCCACCGCTTATCTCATCGCGTCGCCATGCCTCTGCACACCTCTTCTCATGCCTTGAAAAGGCGATGTAGCACACAGATATTGAACCATGATAAGGAGTTATCTCAGTAGGCCAGAGATATTCATGTTAGGTACAGCCATAGTAAGCTATCTAATAAGTAGATTTAAGCGATTCAAAAATGCGGCTTTTATCGATTAGCAGAAGCCCCTATGATGAATCCATCGAAAGTTAAGCGCCTCGTCTGGCAAGACTCTTCAACACCAGACAGGCATATGTACATCACCAAGGAGCAATTACATGTCTACCTACATCAACACTGAAATCAAGCCGTTTAATGCTACCGCCTACCACAATGGCAAATTCGTGCAGGTCTCTGACGCAGACCTGAAAGGCAAGTGGTCCGTGGTCTTCTTCTACCCGGCTGACTTCACCTTCGTCTGCCCGACCGAGCTGGGCGATCTGGCTGACAACTACGCTGAATTCCAGAAGCTGGGCGTCGAGATCTACGCTGTCTCTACCGATACCCACTTCACCCACAAGGCTTGGCACGACACGTCTGACACCATCAAGAAGATCCAGTATCCGATGATTGGCGACCCGACCGGCACCATTACCCGCAACTTTGGCGTGATGATCGAAGAAGCCGGCCTGGCCGACCGCGGTACCTTCGTGATTGATCCGCAGGGCATCATCCAGATCGTCGAGATCAACGCTGGCGGCATCGGCCGTGACGCGCTGGAGCTGCTGCGCAAAGTCAAAGCAGCCCAGTATGTCGCCTCCCACCCGGGTGAAGTGTGCCCGGCCAAGTGGAAAGAAGGTGAAGCTACCCTGGCTCCGTCCCTGGATCTGGTAGGCAAGATCTAAGCCTTCCGCTTCCAAGACCGGCCCGCATAAGGGCCGGTCTGCTTTCCGGCCCTCAGAAACGCCATCGCGCGCTTTTGACCTGTGAAGATGCCGACCCGCAATCACCAAGAAGGAATTCGAAGATGTTGGATACCAACCTCAAACAACAGCTGAACACCTATCTGCAGTACATCGTCAATCCCATCGAGATCAGCGTGTCCGGCAACGACAGCGACAAATCTGCAGAGCTGCTGGCGCTGGCCAGCGAGATCGCCGAAATGTCCCCCAAGATCACCCAGACCTCTGGCAATGCCACCCGCACGCCTTCAATGAGTATCGCGCCGCAGGGCCAAGCCCCGCGCGTTCACTTTGCCGGCATCCCCATGGGTCATGAATTCACCTCGCTGGTGCTTGCCCTGCTGCAAAGCGGCGGTCACCCCTCCAAGGCCGATGCGGCCGTGCAGGAGCAGATCCGCAATCTCAAGGGCGAGTTCCACTTCGAGACCTATATCTCCCTCTCTTGCCACAACTGCCCGGACGTGGTGCAGGCGCTGAACCTGATGGCCACCCTGAACCCCGGCATCACTCACACCATGATCGACGGAGCCCTGTTCCAGGAAGAGGTCAATGAGCGTCAAATCATGGCGGTGCCGAATGTTTACCTGAACGGTCAACCGTTCAGCCAGGGCCGCATCTCGCTGGAAGAGATCGTCGCCAAACTCGACACCGGTGCTGCAGAGCGCAAAGCCGCCGAGCTGAATGAGAAAGATCCCTACGACGTTCTGGTTGTCGGAGGTGGCCCGGCTGGCGCCGCAGCAGCCATCTATGCCGCCCGTAAAGGCATTCGCACCGCCATCGTCGCCGAGCGTTTTGGTGGTCAGGTGATGGACACCGTCGGCATTGAGAACTTTATCTCCGTGCCCTACACCGAAGGCCCCAAGCTGGCCGCGAGCCTGGAGCAGCACGTCAAGCAGTACGGCGTGGAAGTGATCACCGAGCAGCGCGCTGCCGCCATCAGCAAGGATGGCTACGTAAACGTGGATCTCGCCTCTGGCGCCACCCTGAAGAGCCGCGCCGTGATCCTGGCGACCGGTGCCCGCTGGCGCGACCTGAACGTGCCGGGCGAACTCGAGTACCGCACCAAGGGCGTGGCCTACTGCCCGCACTGCGATGGCCCCTTCTTCAAAGGCAAGCGGGTTGCAGTGATCGGTGGCGGTAACTCCGGCATCGAGGCAGCAATCGACCTGGCTGGCATCGTCGAGCATGTGACCGTGGTGGAATTCGCTGACACCCTGCGCGCCGATGAAGTGCTGCAGAAGAAGGCTCGCTCTATGGGCAATATCGACATCATCATGAGTGCCCGCACTACCGAAGTGATCGGTGATGGCAGCAAGGTGGTCGGTATGGATTACGAAGATCGCACTACCGGCGAGATCAAACACCTGGCGGTGGCTGGCATCTTCGTCCAGATCGGTCTGGTGCCGAACACCGAGTTCCTGAAAGGGAGCGAGATTGCCCTGACCCGCTTTGGCGAGATCGAGATCGATACCAAGGGTGCGACCTCCCTGCCCGGCGTCTACGCCGCTGGGGATGCCACCACGGTACCGTTCAAGCAGATCATCATCTCCATGGGTGCCGGCGCCACTGCCGCGCTGGGGGCGTTCGATTACCTCATCCGCAACCCCGCACCGGAAGCGGAAGTCGCGAAAGCAGACACCGTCACAGCCTGACCATTCTCTGCACCGTAAAGCCGACTCAATGAGTCGGCTTTTTCATGCGTCTCCGCGCCAAGTGCTCAGGACAAACACTGTCCCAATGGCATGTCGAAAAATTAAGTTTGAATAAAACCAGTACTGTCTACACACCAGCTCTATACAGCTCCCCCTTACCAGATTGCGTAAAGCGCAGTGCTGGGAAGACGATATGTAAGCCAGAGATTGACCGTCCGCAAGACAGATCTGTGTTGCTACGACGTCAACAAACATACCGCTTTGCGCTGACGTCCCCACTCTCTGCGTACGATGGCCAAGTATCAAGCCACACGGGAAGAGGGCATTGCTGAAGTCGATGAGACCTTCTTCCTTGAGTTGCTCAAAAGGCTACGGGGCTTACCTGGCACGACAAGACAGCCAGGAGACAGAGAGCGAATCCGGGGACCGGGCCGGTTTACATCGCACTAACTATATGGTGGAGCAGGACTATGCAGGTTTTCAGTAAGAGCAGATGAATGCCGAAGCCATCGGAAACGTCATGCCCTTATCTATCGTCGTCGGAGGCTAGCTGTTTAGTTATGGGTTGGCGCAGAATACTGGAACATTACGGGAAGGAGGTGAATATCAATGTGTGTTTGCATGAGGTGCTTGGGCACCCCATGCAACATGTAACGTAATGGGTGCATAGCCTTTTTATAGGCGATTGAGTGCCAAATTACGGACGGTAAACTTTGACGTTATCAAAACCCTTCTCTTTCAGGTAAAGCGCCTGCAGCTTGCTCATCACACCGCGATCGCAGTAGAGCAGATAGGTCTTCTCTTTGGGCAGATCACCAAAGGCGGTGGCCAGCTTGAAGAAGGGGATATGCAGTACTTCACGACCTTCCACCACCAGCGGCTTCTCATCGTGTTCGTCGGCAGAGCGGATATCCAGGATCACCTCGTCAGCGCCCAGCACCTGAGTCGTTTCCACCTCTTGGACTTCAGCGGCAGTCTCTTCACCGATACGGCGGATATCGAGGTAACGGGCCTCAGAGACCACCTTGTCCAGAATGGCGAAGTCAAAATTGGCCTCTTCCTCTTCAATGCGGGAGAGCTCGGCCTTCACGGTCGGCTTCTTGGAGATGACCCCACAATACTCCGGCATGGTCTCGGCAAACTCCAAAGTGCCGATGCGGCGGGCTTCACTGATGATATCCGGCTTGTCCCAAGTGATAAGCGGGCGCAGGATCACCTTGTCGGTCACCCGGTCAATCACGTTCAGGTTGGTGAGGGTCTGGCTGGATACCTGACCCACACACTCGCCGGTCACCAGCGCCGGGATCTGGAACTCTTCGGCCACCTTGGCGGCAGCACGCATCATCATCCGCTTGAGCACCACGCCCATCTGACCGTTGTCGATCTTCTCGAGGATCTCGGCAACCACCGGCTCGAAGTCCACAGCGGTGAAACGTACCCGGTGGGAGGAGCCGAAACGGTTCCACAGGTGATAGGCCACCTGCTTGACGCCGATCTCGTGGGCCGCACCGCCCAGATTGAAGAAGCAGTAGTGCACCCGGCAGCCGCGCTTGATGAACTGGAACGAAGCCACACCGGAGTCAAAACCGCCGGAGAGCAGACTCAGCACATCTTCCTGGGTCGCGATGGGCATGCCGCTCAGGCCCTGATGGATGGCGCTGACGATAAAGAGCTCCTCACCGTCGATCTCGAGGTTGATCTTCACATCCGGGTTCTTGAGGCGCACACCGTTGCTTTCGCAGTGCTGATTCAATCCACCCCCCACATAGCGCTCAACCTCGAGGGAGGAGAACTCATGCTTGCCGTGGCGCTTGGCGCGCACGCAGAAGGTTTTGCCCTTGAGCTGGTCGCCCCAAACGGCTTTCACCTGCTCGAAGATGTCGTGCAGATCGGTAAACTTGCTGGCTTGTACCTCGAGGAAGGCCTGAATGCCCGGAATACAGGCCAAAGCTTCGATAGCCTGCTCGCGGAACTGGTCATTGCGGGAGCTCACGATCAGCTTGTCCCAATCCATCCGTACGCGGGCATCGTCGTCGAAGCGGCGCAGGACATTGCGGATATTGCCCTGCAGGATCTTGATAAAGCGCTGGCGAACCGACTTGCTCTTGATGGTGATTTCCGGGAACAGCTTGATAATGAACTTCATGGTAATGACTCGGGTGACCTTGATTTAAGGGCGCGAATTATATCAGAACTTTGTGGCCAGCGCCTACTGGATGAGCGTTTGCTCACATTACCCCACGCAGTGTTTGCCGCGCGACCGCAATCTTGCGTATATTCCCGACCCTGCGCCTCGCCAGATTTTTGACAACAGACTGATCCGATGAAGACCTATATCTACTACCCCGGCATGGAGGTACGCGACGAGCTCTGGCTCAAATTTGCCCTGCTCTATCTGGAGCGGCTTGCCTTTGTCTTCACCGTCAGCGAAAAGAGCGGTCTCACCGCCCTGCTCGATACCCTTCAACAGCAGACCGATCTGCTGGCCGAGCGGCCCGATGCAGCCTTTTTTGCCGCCATTACCCCGCAACTGGAGTGCCAGATAAGCGGCCTGGTGGCCCCCGATTTCGTCCGCCACAAGGTGTTTGGCAACAAGGAGCTGATTGGTCGCTGGCGTCAGGAGGCCAACCACGACTGCTTCTGCCCGGATCAGGCGGGGCTGGAACGGCTGCACGGCTTTTGCCTGACTCACGGCTTTGCGACCCGGGATGAGGGTGGGATCAGAATGGCACGACGCTTTGCCAATCTGCTCTCCATGCGTCTCGCCCGTGAGTGGGCACTCGCCAATGACGGGGCGCTTATTACCGATCACGACTATCTGGACCGCCTGCTCCATCTGCTCGAATCCCGCTACCACAACCGGGGCGGGCAGGATTGCTTCCACCTCGAGATCCCGTTGCAAGTACCCACTCACCTCGGCGAGATCTCTTTCGCCGAGCTTATCGCTCTGCGCGGGCGCAGCGGCTTTCGCCAGCAGTTGGCCGAATTTAATCTGGCCCTCGACAACCTGCTCACCATGCTGGGGAGCGGCTATGCCGACCCGGCGGCCCTGACCCGCTTTGAGCAGGCTCAGCAAGGGCTCAATCAACTGCTCGGCCCCGAGACCATCAGCATGCCACTCACCACCCTGGTCAGCACCAGCCTGCCCGCCGTGGCAATGCTCCACCAGTTAAAAGCGAGCCATCCCGAAAGCAACCTCATCTTCCATCCCATCAAGAAGAGCCACTTTCACCAGCGCAAGAGCCAGCACTTCTTCACCCGGCTCGGTCATCTGCGCCAACAGGGCTGAATTGGCGGAATGAAAAAGGGGTTGGCATCTGCCAACCCCTCTCGTTTTCTGCGGCCTACCAATCATCACCCCGGTGATTGGCCCGCTCTTGCGCCTGCCTGCGCGCCTCCATCGCCCTGTCACGGCGGATATTGGCAGGGGTACAGGCAAACTGTTTCTGATAGCAACGCGCAAAACTATCGGAAGCAGGTTCGAAAGGTGAATAGAACCCGGTACGTTCAGGAGAAACATGGTGATCACCATGATTGGTTGTGGCACAACCCGAACTCATCAGCACCAGCAAGGGACACAGAACACGCAGCAAAAGAGAACTCCCGATTGGATTTGAATGAATTCGTAATTATTCACAAATTAATTCATCCAATCAAATATTGATGCATTTCAAATAGTTAATTACAT
This sequence comes from Aeromonas sp. 600527, assembly GCF_049175415.1. NCBI lineage: Bacteria > Pseudomonadati > Pseudomonadota > Gammaproteobacteria > Aeromonadales > Aeromonadaceae > Aeromonas > Aeromonas sp. 600527. The sequence continues at coordinate 73,798 of NZ_JAAKVA010000018.1, forward strand.
TCACCTCAATGGCTGTCGGCAAAACGCTCAACGGGTGATGGTGCCGGCATCACTGTCAGGATGCACCACGCGAAACTCGATGCGATCGCTGTTACCCGCCTCGTCCACCACCACCAGCTGATAACGACCCGCCACACTCAGCACCTGATCCCCGTCCCAGCGCAGCCGCTGGCCGTTGAGAAACCAAGCTGGCTTGCCGACACCGCCGAGCACCTTGGGCTGCAACCGATAGCGCTGGCTGCGGATAAGGTTGCCCTCCCCCAGCGCCACGATGCGAATGGGGGCCTGCAGCTCGGCGCTCTGCCCTTCCCCCGCGCAGCCGCTGGCGAGCAGCGCCTGCCGTCGCTCACCAGGTGACCGCCAAGGCTCCAGCGACAACGGCCAGAGCGCCCGAAAACCGGATTGCGCCGCATCCTGGCAGCGGGCCAGGGTCGGCTTGCCCTCGGCGGTCAGCGCCACTTGGCGCAGCGGCGAGGGCCAGTCCATGGGATCCGGCAAGGTGGGAGGATCGCGCCCTTCCAGCAACCAGGCGCTCTGGCGCTGCAAACAAACCTCAGACAGGGTCGCGCTCGCCTTGCGCCCCAGCGGCCAGCAGATCTCTGCTTCGCTCACCGTGTTGGGTTGTGCCGGCAAGGGGCTGTTGTCCGAGAGCCGCGAATAGACAGAGAGCAGCAGCGGCACCGCTGCACTCTGGCCGTAAAAACCGGGCATGGGGGTACCGTCGGGGCGACCAAGCCAGACGCCTATGGTCCAGCGACCGGAGACCCCCATCGCCCAGCTGTCGCGATAGCCATAGCTGGTGCCGGTCTTCCAGGCCAGTCGATTGACCCGGCCGGTCGCCTCGCTGGCAAAGGGCTGATCCGCCCGTCCCTGCGCGCTCAATATTTGCCAGATGATCCAGGCCGCTCCCGGGCTCAGCAAGGGGCGCGACACCGCCTGCTGCCCCGCCAGCCAGACCGGCATCGCCACCTGCCCCTGCCGGGTCAGCGCGCTGTAGAGCGCCACCAGCTGTTCGAGCCGAATGCCCGCCGCCCCCAGCGCGATGGCCGGGTTGGGCTTGTCGGAGAGCGCCAGCCGCACCCCGGCGTTGTCGAGGCGGCTGACCAGCTTGTCGGGCCCAAGCGCCTCCAGCACCTGCACCGCCGGCACGTTGAGGGATTGCTGCAGCGCCTGGGCCAGGGTCACCGGCCCCTGAAAGGCGCCGGAGAAATTGGCGGGGCGGTAGTCCGAGCCCAGCCTTGGCGCATCGGAGAGCAAGGAGGCCGAATGCACCAGCCCCTCGTCCATCGCCAGACCGTAGATGAAGGGCTTAAGGGTGGAGCCGGGAGAGCGGATCGCCTGCACCATGTCGAGATAACCGTGGCGGCGCAAATTGCCATACTCGGCGCTGCCTACATAGGCGCGCACCGCCATGGTTTTGTTATCTACCAAGAGCAGCGCCGCTGAGGTCTGCTCAGGGAAACGACGGATATAGCTGGCCACCCGCCCCTCCAGCCAGCGCTGCAGATCGCCGTCTATGGTGGTGTGCACCAGCGCCCCGGCCTGATTGTCGGCGGCGAGACGGGCAAACAGTGGCGCCTCCATCGGCGTGAAGTGACCACGGGCCAGCACCGGCTCGATACGTCCCTCCAACCATGCCTGTTCGGGCCAGACACTCTGCGCTACCAGTCGCTGCATCACCTTGTCACGGGCGGTGCGGGCCCGCTCGGGATGGCGGTCCGGCCGGTTGCGGCTGGGAGCCTGCGGCAGCACCGCCAACAGCGCCGCCTCGGCATAGGTCAGCTTGGCCGCACTTTTGCCGAGATAGGCAAAACTTGCCGCCTGCACCCCCTCCAGATTGCCGCCAAACGGCGCCCGATTGAGGTAGACGGTGAGCAGGGTGCGCTTGTCATAGTGCCACTCCAGTTGCAGCGCACGCACCATCTGGCGCAGCTTGCCGGGCACGCTCCGGTGGTAGGGCTCGATAAGACGCGCCACCTGCATGGTAAGGGTCGAGCCGCCCGATACAGCCCGCCCGTAACGCAGCCACTGCCAGACCCCGCGCACCATGGCCACCGGATTGACCCCGGGATGACGCCAGAAGTAGCGATCCTCGTAGCCCAGCAGCGCCTCGATATAGCGGGGGGAGACCTGCTCCAGGGTCACGGGATAGCGCCACACGCCGCTGGTATCGGCAAAGGCGCGCAGCGGTCGCCCCTTCATGTCGAGCACCACCCGTGCGTAGGCAGGGTCGAGCGGTGGCGGCGGGAAGAGTCGATCCAGCGCCAGCAATGACAGGAGCAGTGCTACAACGCCCAGCACCGAGAAACGCAGCCAGCGTGGCAAACGACCAAGCCAGCGCCAGCCAGCGCGGCCACTGCGACCCAATTTCAGCCAGCCACGCTGCCATAAAGTGAGCGGGTGAACCCGCTCAAGGGAGGGAACGTTACTCAGAGATGATCACCTCATGGATATCCTCACCCACGGCACGCAGCTCGGGGCGGTACATATCCTCCACCTGGGTCGGCGGCACCTGATAGCGACCCGGCGTCACCGCCCGCATCAGGTAGACCAGTTGCTGGTTGCTCCCCTCGCTCAGATCGAGCGCTGCCGTGTAGCGGTCATCGCGAAACTCCTGATGCTTGAGATAGTCGTTCCACTCGCTCTGCCACGCCGGTTTCCCCTCAATGGAGAGTTCTTCCAGCTTGATGCTGTTGCCAAGGGCCGGGTTCTCCAGCTCGAAGCCAGCGGGCACCATCTCTACCAGCAGGGCATCGGGCACCGCCGATTCACTGCTGACATTGAGCCGCACCACCACCAGATCGCCCACCTTCACCTTGGCGGGATCAAACGGCTGACCGTCGCTGTTGAACCAGCTACGGGTCACGCTCATCCCCTTGCTGATCCGTGCCGGAGCCTGTTCGGGGTAACCGGCCAGAGTGCGCTGCACATAGAGGGAGCCCTTGCCCTCGTTGGTGACGGTGCTCGCCGCCAGCGCCTCGGGGGCACCCTGCTGCAACGGAGCCGAACCGCTCAGGGATCCACTGCCAAGAGAGGAAGTCACCCTGGCCTGCCAGTCGGCGGCCGGATCGAAGCGGGCCAGTCGCAGCAGGGCGAGCCGCTCCTGAGTGCTGAGCCACTGACGATGAGCCAGGGTATCTGCCACCTTGGCACTGAGGGCTGGCCAGCGCTCCGCAGCCAGTTTGTGCTGGCGCAGCAAGGAGAGCTCAATGGCCTGATCGCGCAGCGGCGAGCCGTAATCACCCAAATAATCATCACCACGCTCGGTCGCCAATGCCCGACTTAGGGCCTTGGCGGCGTTCTGCTCATCCCCCATGGCCGAGAGGGCCAGCGAGAGGTGGAGCAGCGGCAAACCGGAACGGGCGTGATCGGCCTGCTGCTCCCAGATAAGACGCAGGGTAGCAAGCGGTGCCTTGCCCACCCGGGCCAGCACATAGGCACTGTAGGCCTGATAGGCCAGCCGGCTGTGCTCGGGGGCACTGCTCCAGCGCTCACCATACTGACTGTCGGTGAGATAGCTTTGCAGCCGGTTCAAAGCCTGATTGAGCATCGCCTCCGGCACTGCGTTACCCGCCTCCTTGCGCGCCAGCAGGTAGTCGGCGGCATAGGCGGTGAGCCACTGCTCCTCGTCGGAGCGACCATCCCACAGGCCAAAGCCACCGCTTGGCAGTTGCAACCGCTGCAGCCGCTGTAGCAGGGCGCGTTGCACATCCGCCTCGCTCGCCGCTTTCTTGCCCTCTGCGGGTTTGCGCCAGGCGGCCCGCTCATCGGCCGTGGTCAGCAAGTAGGGCCAGGCACGGGACAAGGTCTGCTCCAGACAGGCATAGGGGTAATCGGCCAGCGCCTGCCACTGGGCAGCCGGATCCCAGGGCGGAGTACCGGAGAGGCTGAGCAGCCCCTGCAGGTTGGCGCGATCCAGCCCGGCCAGCTCACTTTGCGCAAAGCTCATCTGCTGGCCGGGGGCCAGCATCTGGTAACGCTGGCGAGTCTCGGCCGGCCAGGGGGAACGCAGCGGCAAATACCAGTCGCGGCTGATGGCAAAATCCTTACCGCTGGCCGCCAACTGCAGGCTTGCCACGCCGCTCGCCCCGGTCACGGTGAGCGGCAGGGTCAGCCACTGCTCCTCGCCGTTTTTAAGGGAAAGGGTGCCGGGCAGCTCGCCATTTGCCTTGAGCCCGCCGTTGAGGGTCCAGACAAGGGAGAGGGTCTGATCCTCGCCGCTCATGTTGCGAAGCTGCACCAGCGCCCGGGTCTCATCCCCTCTGGCGCCAAAGCGCGGCCAGCCGATCTCTGCCACCAGCGGCGCCACTACCTTGACGGCGCGCTCGGCCTCCCCGACTTGCTGTTCGTTCCAAGCCAGCGCCATCAGCGCCAGTTCGCCGTTGAAGTTGGGCAAATCGAGCGGGATCACCGCCTTGCCGCTCTCATCAAAACTCACCTCGCCGCTCCACAGTGCGGCGATCTCGACCCGACTCTCCAGCGCGCCACCCTTTTTCAGCGGCGCCCGGTCACCCCCATAATTGAGGCGGGCCAGCTTGCCATCTTGCGGCGGGATCACCTGGCCGTAGTTGTCGAACAAATCTTGAGCGAAGCGCTTGCGACCAAAGAAGATCTCGAACGGGTCGAGCGGCTGGTAGTCGCTGATATTGAGCACGCCCCGATCCACCGCCGCCAGCACCACGCGCCCCTGACTGTTGGGGGTGGAGGTGGCGGTCACTTCCAGCCGGGTAAGCGGCACCGCTTTATCCGGTGCGCTCAGGGTAAGCGGCAGACGACGCGCTTCCCGATCCAGGGTGAGCGGCACCAGTCCGACCGAGCGCAGGCTCTGCCCCTGTTGCTTGCCGGAAGGTTTGGACGCACTGTCTGGCGCGGCGATCTGGGCCGAGATATGCAGGTCATGACGCTGCCACTCGGGACTGACCGGGATCTCGAACTCGCCGCGGGCATCCTTGGCATCGCCACCTGCGCCCTTGAGCTCGATACGCTGCCACCAGCGCAGGCCGTCGCCATCCTCCACCAGCAGCAACCCCTTGCCGGGGCGCGGGGCCACCAGGGTCACTTTGGCCTTCTCCCCGGCCTGATAGGCGCGCTTGTCGAGGGTGATGGCAATCTTGTCGGGCCGTGCCTGCTCGCCACCACCGCCCCAGGCGTAACTACCGATCTCCACCCGCAGGCTCGATTGATGGCCCTGACTGTTCTCAACCTCTAACCGATACCAGCCCGCCGCCAGTTGCAGCGTGAGCGGGGTCGGCCCCTTGCCATCCAGCTGCAGGGTCTGCTCCTGCTCCAGATAGGGCTGACTGTTGAACTCGTACTTCCACCCCTCCCCATCGGCGTAGTGCCAGTAGTAGTCGCGGTACTCGTTGATAAGGCGCACCTTCACCGCCCCCGCCACCGGCTGACCTTGCTCATCGAGGTTGAGGATCTGGAAGGGGAGCGGCTTGCCCCCCTCCACACGATCGGCCACGAAGTCGGCCTTGAGTGCCGGCCACTGGCTGCCCGCGAGCCAGCCATACTGGGTGCGGCTGCGATTGACGGCGCGGCCACCGGGCTCGGAGAGCGACACCCGATAGGCCACCTCCAGCGGCCCGAGGGCACGCACCCCGTCGAGCTCATCAGCAAGCGAAAAAGTCCCCTGCCCCTGCGCATCGAGGGTGAGACTGAGGGGCTCGAGATCCTTGGCCTGCTCGGCGAGCTGTACGTCACCCAGCGTGAACTCCTGCCACTGGGTAAAGGGCATGGTGGCGCGGCTGATCTTCACCTCTGCCTTGGCCTTGGTGGCGCTCGCCGGTGCACCGTAGAGATAGTCCCCTTGCAGTGGCAGCATCAGGGCGGCGTCCAGACTCGTCACTTCCCCATCCGGCCCCTTGCCAAGCTGCAGTTTCAACCGCTCCGGCAAAAACTCCTCCACCAAAAAGGGCCACTCGAAACGACTACCAGCGGCGGTCTTGAGGTTAATGGTCCAGCGCCCGAGCGGCGCATCGTCCGGCAGGCGCAGACCGTAGTGGGCCGCGCCAAGATTGTCCGGTAGCAGCCGCTTTTGTTCGAGCAGCTGACCATCCGGCTGTTTCACCTCCAGCTCCACTGCCATACCGGGCAACAGCTGGCCATCTTGGCCCTTGAGCAGGATCTCGCTGTCAAGCCGCTCGCCGGGACGATAGAGATCGCGCCCGCTGAACAGATAAAGCTGCTGGGCCTGCCAGGGCTGGGTGCCGAGATCGAAGGTGGAGAGATCGAGCGCCGCCCCATCGAGGCGCAGCACCGCCAGATGGTTGCCCTGTTCGGCCAGCAGCAAGCGGGCCCCCTGCACCTGATCGAAGCGACGATGGCCCTGCGGATCCGTGGTTTGCACCTGCAGCCGGTTGCCCTTCTCATCGAGCAGGGAGAGCTGCACATCCTTGAGCGGGTCGGCGCTGGCCAGGGAGCTGACGAACACCTCCAGCTGATCGCGGTAACGGCGGGCACTGAGCCCCATGTCGCTCACCGCGAAATAGGTGGTCTCCTTGCGCCAGTCGTAGTTGCCAAGGGGCGACATCACCGCAAAGTAGACGCCAGCCTCAGCCAGCTGAGGCTCCTTCACATTGATGAGGCGGGTCTCGCGCCGGTTGGCATCGAGCTCCAGCCCATAGCGGCCGCTGAATACCCGCTTGGCCCGCTGGGTGATCTGCTCAAGCTCCCAGTTGCCCATGCCGGCACCGGGGCGATATTCCGCCAGAAAACGGGGCAGATATTCGGCATCGACCCGAAAGAAGTCGATATTGACCTCGTCCACGTTGACCGCGCTGATGGGCAGGCGCAGCTCGTCGCGCAGCGGCAATACCATGCCACTGGCGGTAAAAGAGGCCCCCGCCTCCAGCGGCCGGGTCTTGAGGGTCCAGCTCTGAGGGGATGGGCCCAGCCCCGCCTTGAGGCTCACTTCATAGCTTTTATCGGGCTGAACGTTCGGGAAATAGAGGGTGCGACCATCGTCGGCCAAGATCCACTCCCCCTGCACCTGCTTGCCCCCCTCACTGACCCCGAGCCAGCTCTGCCAATTGGCCTTGGGCACCAAGGAGCCGGAGAAGACCAGCGCCAGTGCCGGCGCATCGCGATATTGGCGGGCATTGGCCTGCACTACAGAAGTTGGCGCCCCGGCCTCCTGCTGGGCTGTAGATTCTGTGGTCGGTACTTGGCTGGTGGGTTTGTCAGGGCCGCAGCCAGACAGCAAACCGACTACCCCGCAAAGCAGCAGGGTTGACCAGCGGCGGCGCAGAGCGCCGGTTTCAGCGATAGAGCGGTGAGAAGCAGAGGGAGAGTCGAAGAGGCGCATAGGTTCCATCCCGAGTTGGAGCGCTGCAAACGCAGCGTGGCTGGAAACAGGATAAGGCATCCTGCTCACCCGACACAAAGCTCATTACCCGAATGGACACAATTCCGCCCCCCAGCAGCACGAGAACCCCCTTGCCCACCGATCCAGTGCGGCAAGGGTTGTCATCTAGTCGTGGCTGGTCTCGTTTTTTGCTCCACCTTTGAACCAGCGAAACAGGATGGCCATGACGGCCGCCAGAAACAGCACCAGCGAGGTAATCAGCAGGGCCCGGGTCAACAGTTCGCTGTGGTGGAGGAAGAAGGGGGTATTCATCGCCAGCTTGCCCACCAAACTGAGGCAGAGCGCCCACATAAAGGCACTGGCAAAGCTGGCCACGCACATCCGCAGCACGCTCAGGCGGCCAATCCCCATCAACATGGGGGTCAGCACCCGCACGAACGGGATAAAACGGGAGGAGAACATCGCCAGAAAACCGTACTTTTTCAGCAGCCGGGTCGCCTTGGGCAGGCTGTCGGGAGGCAACATCCGTTCGATATGATCCATAAAGCGGGTGCGCTGCAGGGCCCGTCCCTGCCAGTAGGCGAGCACGGAACCTATGCCAGCAGCCAACGGCAGATAGACAAGAGTCACTTCGGGGCCAAACACCCCCATGCCAACCAACCCACCGGCCAGCAGTACCAGGCTGTCCCCCGGCAGGGGCAGGAAGACGAATGCGGACTCCAGCAGCAGTACCAGCATCAGGCAACTGATCAGCAGGGGTACCGCCTGCATCTGAACCAGGGCGTCAAAATCCTGATGCCAAATGGCCATCAGCATATCCAGCATGTCACTCTCCCTACTACACGGTTCATCATGAACGAGGCAGGGGTTATAGCACCCATCCCCTGAACAAAACGTTAATTTTGTCCGGCACAGAAAATAAAGTGTGTCGAAATATTGCAGCAACGAAGGGAATGCAAGAAGGGCGAAAAGCAGAAACAAAAAGCCCCTCATCTTGCACGCACAAGGGAGAGGGGCAAACAGGCACAGAAATAAAACGGTTACTCGGCGGTCGCCATCTGCCAGGTTTTGAAGCCGCCGGAGAGATTCTTCACTTTAAAGCCGTGCTGGCTCAGCAGGCGGCAAGCGACGTGACCACGCAGCCCGACCTGACAGCTGATCAGCAGCTCTTTCTCTTTGGGCAGCTCATGGAGGCGGCCACGCAACTCGTCGAGGGGGATATGCAGCGCCCCCGGAATGCGGCCCAGCTTGTCGAGCTCGGGGCCATTGCGCACATCCACCACCAGCTGATGGGGGTTACGAGCCTGCACCTCGGCCACGTGGCAGAGCAGGGTGTCCCCCTTCAGGTGGTTGCTTGCCACAAAGCCCGCCATGTTGATCACATCCTTGGCCGACCCGAACGGCGGCGCATAGGTGAGCTCCAGATCCTGCAGATCAAACACGGTGAGACCGGCACGCTGGGCCACCGCCAGTACGTCGATGCGCTTGTCGATGCCATCCTTGCCGATGGCCTGGGCGCCATAAATCTTGCCATCCGGGGCAAACAGCAGCTTGAGGCTGACCGGATGTGCGCCCGGGTAGTAACCGGCGTGGCTGCCCGGATGGACATAAACCTTCTCGAAGGGCAATCCCAGTTGCACCAGTCGCTTCTCGTTGAGGCCAGTGCTGGCCACCGCCAGATCGAACAGCTTGCAGATGGCGGTCCCTTGCGTCTTCTTGTAGGTTTCGCTTCGGCCCAGCATATTGTCGGCGGCGATGCGCCCCTGCCGGTTGGCCGGGCCCGCCAGCGGGATCAGCACAGATTCGCCGGTGACGAAGTCAATCTCTTCCACCGCATCCCCCACCGCATAGATGAAGGGATCCGAGGTACGCATCCCGGCATCCACCTTGATGCCGCCCCGCGGGCCCAGCTCCAACCCCGCTTTGGCGGCGAGCAGGGTTTCCGGCTTGACGCCGATGGCGAGGATCAAGAGACCGGTATCAAGATGGGAGCCGTCATTGAGGGTCAGGCGCAGGCCACCACTTTTGGCGGTCGGCACGGCGGAGGTTTTCTCGGCAGGCAGATCCAGACTCTCGATGGCGGTGAGGCCGGTGCGCAGGCGCAGGTCGATCCCCTCTTCCCGGATGCGGGCATGGAGCATGTTGGCCATCTCCTTGTCCACCGGCGCCATCACCTGATCGGCCAGCTCCAGCAGGGTGACATCCAGCTTGCGCTGGTGCAGTGCCTCCATCATCTCCAGCCCGATAAAGCCGCCGCCCACCACTGTGACGTGGCGCGGCTGATCGTGATGCAGAGCCGCCAGAATGCGATCCATGTCCGGGATGTTGCGCAGGGTATAGACATGGGGGCTGTCGATACCGGGGAAGGGAGGACGGATCGGCGCAGCTCCCGGGCTCAGCAGCAGCACATCGTAATGCTCGCGCTGCTCTTCACCGGTTTGCAGGTTGCGCACCAGCAAGGTCTTGCCCGCCTTGTCGATCTCAATCACATCGTGGAAGACCCGCACATCGACGTTGAAACGGCGCTTGAAACTCTGGGGAGTCTGCAGCAGCAAGGCATCCCGGTCGGGGATATCGCCCCCGATGTGATAGGGCAGACCGCAGTTGGCGAAGCTGACAAACTCGCCCCGCTCGAACATCACGATCTCTGCCTCTTCACTCAAACGACGAGCACGAGCCGCCGCCGATGCGCCCCCCGCGACACCACCGATAATCAGGATCCGTTTCATCTGCAAGACTCCTCATACATGATAATGGGCAATAAATTAGACTTTTCTAATTTAGAATTCAATGAAATTTTGTTTCACACCATTTTGCAGTATTCTTGCAACCCCGACGGTTGCTTAACAGGATGTTGTTTGTTCATGTCGTCTACCGCACTCAGTCATCTTCCTCCTGCCCTCCAGACGCCACTCTTTTTCCGTCTGGACCTGCGCAGTCAACGGCTGGTCGCCCTGACCGACGTGATGCAAACCCCGCTCTACTGGCTCGACGAACCGCGCGCCCCCTGGCCTGCCCAGCTGCCCGATGCCCTGCGCCTGCCCATCGAACAACTGCTGGCCAACGGCCATGGCGGCAAGATCACCGTGCGCTTTGCCAGCCAGCTCTGGCATATCGCACTCGCTCACGAGCAGGATGGCTTCTGGCTCATCTGTCTGCAGAACCTTCGTCAGGAGCCCATCGCCGATCTTGCATTGCAACTGCCGCGCCTCAGCCAGATGGCGAGCCAGCAACAGTATGCGCCCCTGCTCGAAGCCCTTAAAGAGAGCTTGGGGGCCGATCGGCTCATACTCTGGCACTATCAGGCCAACGGCGATCTCGGCAGCGAGCAACTCACCCCGGTGTTCACCCTGGGGGTCGAGGCGCTCTACCCCATTCGCGGTGACAGCCGCTATATCCGCGCCCTGCGTACCCGCAAATCCTTAAGCTTCTCGGAAGCGGCCCACCAGCCGATGCTGAGCAATCACCTCTATCTGACCAGTGCCGGTGTGCGCTCACGCCTCGATGGTGCCCTGCTGGAGCAGGACAAGCTGTTCGGGGTGCTGAGTCTGGAGTATATCGATCCCACCCCGCTTAGCGAGGAGATGTTGCAGCTGGTGCGCAGCAGCGCCCAGCTGCTCGGCCACTGGCAACCGCAACCGGAAGAGCACCGCGCCGAGCTGGCCCTCCCGCCCGAGCTGCACCAGCAGACCGGCATCGACTACTGCAAGACGCTGGTAAGCTGGGCCATGAGCGCCAGCGGTGCCCGGGTGGGCTGGATCGGCGAGTTCCAGCCCCGCGGTCAGGATCTCTGGATCATCCCCCGCTGCGTCATCAACGAGGAGATCTGCTCCACCCTCAAGCCTATCCAGCTCGACCCCGGCCCCGCTCAGGAGCTGTTCCAGCACGGTCAGGCCATCTATGTGGAAGATCTGCCCGTACGCTATCCCAAAGCGACCCGGCTGCTGGCCCTCAAGGCCGACACCTATATCGGTATCCCGCTTCATGACCAGCACGGTGCCGTCATGGGGCAGATCACCCTGCTGCTCGACGCCCCACTGAAAGAGCCAGAGCTTCTGCTGGATCTGTTGAGCAGCCAGCACGAGCGGGCCGCCATCGAGCTCAAGCGCCTCGCCGCCGACGACGCCCTGCGGCTGGCGGAAGTAGCCTTCAATACCCACGATGGACTGATCGTGATGGATCACAACGGCATCATCCTCAAGGTCAACCACTCCTTCAGCCGGATCACCGGATTTGGCGAGGTAGAGGTGATCGGTCACTCCATTCGCAAGCTGCGTCCCACCTACTACGGGGATCATCTCAAGGAAGATGTCAGCCGCACCGTCAACGAGCAGGAGTTCTGGCTCGGTGAAGAGCGCTGTCTGCACAAGGATGGGCACCTCTTTCCGGTGCGCTTGATGGTGAACGGCGTCAAGGATGAGCAGGGGGAGCTCAGCCACTTTATCTGCAGCTTCTACGACATCACCCAGGAAAAAGAGGCGGCCAGACATATCGAGCAGCTCGCCTACTACGACGATCTCTGCGGTCTGCACAACCGCCGCAGCCTCAACCATATTTTGCAGCAGACCCTGAGCGCCTCCAACGGCCAGTGGGGCGCCCTGTTGCTGGTGGATCTCGACAACTTCAAGTCGATCAACGACTCCCTCGGTCACGCCTGCGGCGATCTGCTGCTGCAGGCCGTGGTGCAGCGTTTCAGGGAGCTGCCCCAGGACAATCTGGTGCAGGCGCGCATCTCGGGGGATGAGTTTGCCCTGCTCTTTACCCAGCTCGGACAAGGGGAAGTCACTGCCAAAATTCTGGCAGAGCACTTCGCCCGCGAGCTGATGGGGCTGTTTCGCACCCCGTTTGACATCGGCGATCACAAGCTGCACTGCAGCGCCTCGGTGGGGATCAGCCTCTTCTCCGGCAACGAGACGGATCATCTGGTCCTGATGCAACAGGCCGACACCGCGACCCACATGGCCAAGCGCGCCGGTCAGGGCCACTACGTCTTCTTTACCGAGGCGATGGCCCAGCACGAGAAAAATCGGCTGACCCTAACTAATGAGCTGCGCGATGCCCTGCGTCATCACGAGCTGCAACTCCACTATCAACCGCAATACCGGGTCGACAATGGCTCACTGTCGGGTATCGAGGCGCTGCTGCGCTGGCAGCGCAGCGACGGCACCATGGTGCCGCCCGGGGAATTTATCCCCATCGCCGAAGAGACCAGCCTGATCCTCGAAATCGGCTACTGGGTGATGAAGACCGCCTGTGCCCAATACAGCTTCTGGCTCAACCGTGGCCTGCAGATCCCCCATCTGTCGGTCAACGTCAGTGCCCGCCAGTTCCACACCCAGGGCTTCGTACAACAGGTGGAGTACATCTTGCGCGACACCGGTGTGCCCCCCTCCCGCCTGCTGCTGGAGGTGACCGAATCGGTAGTATTGGAAAATCGGCAGGAGAGTATTGCCAGAATGCGCCAGCTCAAGGAGCTCGGCATCCTCATCTCCATCGATGACTTCGGTACCGGCTACTCGTCGCTGGCCTATCTGCGGGATCTGCCCGCCGATGAGGTGAAGCTGGACAGAAGCTTCATTCAGACCCTGGTACACAGCGAACAGGACAGAGCCATCGTCAAGGCAATACTCGATCTGGCCCAGGTCTTCCGTTTTACCGTCACCGCCGAAGGGGTGGAAGAGGAGGCGCAGCTGGCCATCCTCAAAGCGCTGGGATGCCAGCATTATCAAGGGTTTCTCACCAGTCGGCCGCTCACCGTCAAGGGGCTGGAGCAGCTGCTTGGCAGCCGGGCGCCGGACTAAAGGTGTAGGATCAATAGGGGTTTATGTAATAAAATAACGGCCTGCTCGAATCGTTGGAGTTGTTTATGTCTGTCATTAATCGGATCCCTGCCGTTGAAATCAGCCAGCCAGCCGGAGCTCACGGCACTGTTGGCCGGATCCATTCCGTCGAAACCTGCGGCACTGTCGATGGCCCGGGAATACGCTTTATCGTATTCATGCAAGGCTGCCTGATGCGCTGCAAGTACTGCCACAACCGCGATACCTGGGATACCGAAGGTGGCCGCGAAGTGACCGTACCGGAGTTGATGAGTGACATCACCAGCTATCGCCACTTCATGAATGCCTCCGGCGGTGGCGTGACAGCGTCCGGCGGTGAAGCCATGCTGCAACCGGCTTTCATTACCGAACTCTTTACCGCCTGCAAAGAGAAAGGGATCCACACCTGTCTCGACACCAACGGCTTCGTCCGTCATCTCGACGAACAGGTGGACAAGCTGCTCGACCAGACCGATCTGGTGCTGCTCGACATCAAACAGATCAATGACGAGAAACACATTCCGCTGACCCACGTCAGCAACAGATACACCCTGGAGTTTGCCCGCTATCTGGCAGCCAAAGGCAAGACCATGTGGATCCGCTACGTGGTGGTACCGACCTGGAGCGACGACGACGAGAGCGCCGAAGGGCTGGGCCAGTTTATCGCCGAGCTGGGCGAGAGCGTGGAGAAGGTGGAGCTGCTCCCCTACCATGAGCTCGGCAAACACAAGTGGGACGTACTGGGCGACCCGTACGAGCTGAGCGGGATCAAGCCCCCCAGCAAGGAGACCATGGAACGGGTCAAGGGCATCCTCGGCAAGTACCACAACAACGTCAAATATTGATGGTAAAAGCAGGCTGACTCGTCAGCCTGCTCTGCTATGGGGCGGTCGGGAAGGCCGCCCGGACTCTACTGCATGAATGGACGACAAGATGAGTGAAGGACAACTCGCCGCCCTCCTGATCTGGCTGGTACTGCTGACCTTCAGCCTGCGCCGCTCCCTGTGGCAGACCCTCCGTGACAACCCCCTCTATCAGCACCTGTTGCTGGGTAGTGCCATCGCGCTGGTGCCGCTCTGGTATCTAAGGGCCGGTCTGCATGAGGGGCTGGAGGTCCATTTTCTCGGGCTCACCTCCCTAACCCTGCTGCTTGGCTGGCGGCTGGCACTGCTCGCCCCTTGCCTGACCCTGCTGGTGCTCGGTTACTTTGGTGTCACCAATCTGGCCGATTTTGGCTGGCAAGCGCTGGTGGGCATCGCCCTGCCGGTAGCCACCAGCTGGCTGCTGTTTCTGGCCAGCTGGGCCTGGCTGCCGCGCCACCTCTTTGTCTATATCTTCGTGGCCGCCTTTCTCGGCGGCGCCATCACCATCTCGGTCAAGGTGGCCGCCAGTGCGTTGCTGATGGGGCTGAGTCACAGCTACCCCTGGCACACCATCACGGCGGATTACCTCTCCATCTGGCCACTGCTGCTATTCCCCGAAGCCCTGCTCAACGGCATGGCGATGACGGTGCTGGCCATCTACCGCCCCCACTGGGTCAATACCTTTTTCGACCGCACCTATCTGGGCAAGTAACGCTCTCTTTCCTGATCTGCGCCCATAAAAAAGGAGAGGCCATCGCCTCTCCTTTTGGTATTCCGAATTATGCCAAATCCCGGCTTAGTGCAGCTTCAGGGTCGGGCGCAGTACCCGGTTGATGCGACCCACCAGCATGATGAGGCCGGTCTTGACGTAGCCATGCAGGGCGATCTGGTGCATCCGGTAGAGGGAGATGTAGACCAGACGGGCAATGTAGCCCTCCACCATCATGGAGCCGCGCATCAGGTTACCCATCAGGCTGCCCACGGTGGAGAAGCGGCTGAGGGAGACCAGCGAACCGTGGTCGTGGTAGAGGTAGGGCTTCATCTCGCCGCCGTTCATCTTGGCCAGGATGTTCTTGAACGCCTGGCTGGCCATCTGGTGGGCAGACTGGGCGCGCGGCGGCACGAACTTGCCATCCGGCTGCGGGCAGGCTGCGCAGTCACCAATAACGAAGATGCTCTCGTCACGGGTAGTCTGCAGGGTCTCTTTCACCACCAGCTGGTTGATGCGGTTGGTCTCAAGACCCGCGATATCCTTCATGAAGTCAGGTGCCTTGATACCGGCCGCCCACACCATCAGGTCAGCTTCAATCAGCTCGCCATCCTTGGTGTGCAGACCGTCGCTGGTCGCTTCGGTGATCATGGTGGCGGTACGCACGTCCACACCCAGCTTGACCAACTCCTGATGGGCGGCGCCGCTGATGCGCTCCGGCAGAGCCGGCAGAATGCGTGGGCCCGCTTCCACCAAGGTCACCTTCAGGCTGTCGGTGGTGAGGTTCTTGAAGCCGTAGGCGTAGAGCTGCTCGACCGCGTTGTAGAGCTCGGCAGAGAGCTCAACGCCGGTGGCGCCGCCGCCGACGATGGCAATCTTCACCTTGTCGCCCGGCTTATATTCGGTGGCGAACTGCAGGAAGCGGTTCATCATGCTGTTGTGGAAACGGTGCGCCTGGGAGGGGCTATCGAGGAAAATACAGTTATCCTTGATGCCCTTGGTGTTGAAGTCATTGGAAACAGAGCCGATGGCCATCACCAGATAGTCGTAGGGCAGCTCGCGCTCGTTGACCACGATGTCGCCATTGTCGTCGTGGATCGGGGCCAGCACGATGCGTTTATCGTCACGCTTGATGTCGGTCAGGGTGCCGAGCTGGAAGTCGAAACCGTGGTTCTTGGCGTGAGACTGGTAGCTCAGGGCATCGATGCCTGCATCCATGGAGCCGGTGGCCACTTCGTGCAGCAGGGGTTTCCACAGGTGGGTGCGGTTGCGATCGACCAGAGTGATCTTGGCCTTGTTCTTCTTGCCAAGCTTGCGACCCAGACTGGTGGCCAGCTCCAGGCCACCGGCGCCGCCGCCTACAACGACAATATTCATCATGATGATTTTCCTCGGTTCCTCAAAACGAAAGGGAGCCATTGGCTCCCTAAAACGAAATCGGTCGACGTGATGGATCAGGCTTCTTTGAAGGCCTTCATCCGCTGCAGATGATGCGAGATATTTTTGAACTTATGAGTCTCGCGCTCATCCCACACGATGTCGTAATAGTTCTTCAATTCACGTTCAGTGTCCCGATTATCGCGCACTTCATCCTGAACGGAAAGGATACACAGGCAGTTTCCTGAATTTTTCTTACGAAATTCAGTTACACACTTGGTACCGATATCGTCATATTCTTCCGGCCGGTCGATCTTGCCCTGCATGTTATCTTCCGGATGGAGGTTGGGGTTGAAGATCACCTGGCGAATGCCGCACAGAAAGCCGATCCGCTCGCTCCAGTAGCCACCAAGACCCACGCCGCAGATCAGCGGTTTGGGATCGGTACTCATATCGAGCTGTTTTTTCACTTCCTTGAGCAGATGGCTCATATCATGACGGGGGTGAACCGTGCTGTAGTGCACGAAACGCACATCATCATCAATAAACTGCAACTGCAGCACTTTCTCGTGATTGCCTGGGCTGGTGGCATCAAAGCCATGCAGATAGATGATCATGGATAAGACCTCAGGATCTGTGTCGGTTTTATCGAAACTACCCCAGCGGCGGCCATGCGCGCCACCAAAACATCCAACTTTCTTGCTTTGGATCACGCCCCCGCCCCCGATTGCGCCCAGCAGCCCGCGAGCGCCGTCACATGCAGAGGGGCGCATTGCGAGCAACGTTATGGTGCCCGGCTATCAAAGTGAGATCACCAAACTGATAATGATAAACCCCTTACCAATCTGAGATGCCCCCACCTCCTTCCCCTGCCAACAGCCGGACACTTATCTGGCCGGTATGTGACTCATCCCGCAAAAACAAGGCGTTATCGCCAAACGTTTTCTCTCGTGAGTGGCGTTGTGCATGTTTTGTGCACTGACCCGTGCTGCACCGGATCCCTCTCACTACTGCCGAGGGATCTGGCACCTCTGTCAATACACGAGATCAATGACCGGGAAAGCTGCGGCTTTCACTATCTTGCCTGTAGCAGTTGCGCGGGCTTCAAGGAGTGATCTGTTCATGAACGAGACCAATCCCCCCTCCCCCCGACCGGGTGCGCGCAAGCGCCCGGTGGATGAAGTGGAGCGCATGCTCCCCATGGGCCAACTCTTTACCCTGGGCCTGCAACATGTGCTGGTGATGTACGCTGGCGCCGTGGCGGTGCCATTGGTGATTGGCGGCAGTCTGGGGCTGCCCAAGGAGCAGATCTCCTACCTTATCAGTTCGGATCTCTTCTGCTGCGGCATCGTCACCCTGCTGCAATGTGTCGGGATTGGCCGCTTTGCCGGGATCCGGCTGCCGGTCATCATGTCGGTCACCTTTGCCGCCGTGATGCCCATGCTGGCCATCGGAGCCAACCCGGATCTGGGGCTGACGGGCATCTTCGGTGCCACCATCGCCGCCGGTATCATCTCGACCCTGCTGGTGCCGCTGATAGGACGACTGATGCCGCTCTTCCCCACCGTAGTGACCGGGGTGGTTATCACCTCCATCGGGATCAGCATCATGCAAGTGGGGATCGACTGGATGGCGGGGGGCAAGGGCAATCCGGAATATGGCAGCCTGCGCTATATCGGCACCAGCTTTCTGGTGCTCGTCTTTATCCTGCTGGTGACCCGCTTCACCAAGGGCTTTTTCAGCAATATCTCGGTGCTGCTCGGGATCATCTTCGGTTTCGTGGTGGCCATCGCCATAGGCGAAGTGAGCCTCGATGGCCTCGGCGAGGCAGCCTGGTTTGCCCCCATAGTGCCCTTCGCCTTCGGCTGGCCCACCTTCGATCCCATCTCCATCGCCACCCTGACGGTGATCATGCTCATCACCTTTATCGAGTCGATGGGGATGTTTCTGGCCCTTGGCGACATCGTCGGCCATCCGGCCAGGCGCGGTGATATCGTGCGCGGGCTGCGGGTGGATGGCATCGGCACCATTATTGGTGGGATATTCAACAGCTTCCCCCACACCTCCTTCTCCCAGAATATCGGTCTAGTGAGCGTGACCGGGGTATCGAGTCGCTGGGTCTGCGTGATGTCGGGGGGGATCCTGCTCGTCTTTGGCCTCATCCCCAAGATGTCGGTGCTGGTCGCCTCCATCCCGCCCTTCGTGCTGGGGGGCGCCGGTATCGTCATGTTCGGTATGGTGCTGGCCACCGGCATTCGCATCCTGGCGCGCACCGATTACAATAGCAACCGCCACAACCTCTATATCGTCGCCATCAGTCTCGGAATTGGCATGATCCCGACGGTCTCCGGGAATTTCTTCCAGCAGCTTCCGGCGCAACTACAACCGCTTTTTCATAGCGGTATCCTGCTGGCCACCATCAGTTCGGTGCTGCTCAACCTCTTCTTCAACGGCTATCAGCCGGATCTGACTCACCAGACCCGTCCTCTGTTCGTTGGTCCCATCAAACCGCAGCAAGAGCAGGCATAACAAACAGGCCCCCGGACAGCGAGACTGTCCGGGGGCCTGTTGTTCATATCACCGCAGACCCAATCAGGCAGGCAACTGCGCGAAGCGCTCTACCGCCTGCGCTACTTGTGCCAGACTCCCCTGCCAGAAGGCGGCCTCACGGATATCCTGCCCCAGATGCTTGGCTACCAGATCTTCGGCGCTCATCCGGCCGGTATCGCGCAACAAGGCACGATAGGCCTCGGCAATGCCCTCTTCCCCCGCCGCCTTGCGGCTCATCAACTGCTGATAGACCCCGAGGCTGAACAGATAACCGAACAGATATGGATAGTTGTAAAAGCCCAGCCCCGCGATGGAGAAGTGCGCCTTGGCCGCCCAGAACATGGGGTGATAGCGGGTCAGGCTCCCCTCATACCAGCGTCCCCACGCCTCGTCGGTCAACGCCTTGAGCCGCTCTGCCGACACATAACCCTGCGCCCGCTCGGCCACCAAGGCCTGCTCGAAATCGAAGCGAGCCGGGATATTGACCAGGAAGGTGGCCGCGACGTCGGCCTCGGCCCAGGCGATGACCAGCTGCTCTTCCGGGCTTTGCGCCTGCTCGAACAGGGCGCTGCGCACCAGAGTTTCGGCGAAGATGGAGGCAGTCTCCGCCAGCGTCATGGGGTAGCTGCGCTGACTCATCGGCAGATCGCGGATCACCCAGTTGTGCCAGGCGTGACCCAGCTCATGGGCCAGGGTAATGACATTGTCCATGGTGCCGGCATAGGTGACGAAGACCCGCGGCTCGACCGGTTCGGCAAACTTGGTGCAGTAGGCGCCGGTGCGGCGATTTGGTGTGGGCGCCGCATCAATCCACCCCTTCTCGACCATCATGCGGGCAAATGCCCCCATCTCGGGATCGAAACGGCTAAAGGCATTGGCAATCAACTCGATCGCCTCATCAAAAGGAATGTCGCGGCTGCTGGAAGCAGGCGGCGGCGCAAAGAGATCCTCCGGCCCCAGATCGTCGAGACCAAGGCGCTCGGCCATCAGCCCCAGGGCGCGCTGACCCAACCCACGGGCTCGCCAGGTTTCGCTCATCAGGGCATCGAGGGTGGCTCGCTCGATATGGCTCTGATGGCAGGAGAGATCCAGCGCATCGAGCACACGGGTGTTGCCACGCTGACGGGCCAGCTCCAGCCGCCAGCCGTTGAGGGCATTGAGGATAGCGGCAACCGTCTCCTGCTCCCCTTCCCAACCGGCGCTGATGGCATCAAAGGCTTCTAAACGCAGCGCACGTATCGGGCTGGAGAGCAGATTGCTCGCCTCGGCCAGCCCCATCTCGCGGCCATCAATGGTCAAGCGGATCTTGCCCACCAGATCGTTGTAGAGGTTGCCCCAAGCGTGCAGGCCATCGGTGCCCAGACCGATCACCAGCTGCTCCGCCGCCACCGGCAGGCGCTGATCCTGCAAACGACGCTCGTGGCGCAGGCGGTACGCCTCCTCACCGAGCAGTGGATCACTCATCAGCGCGGCGAATTTCTCTTCCGGCAACGCCAGCATCAGATCTTCCACCGGCGCCAGCGTCTTGAACAGATCGGCATTAAGGGCGCGGGCACGAGACGCCAGCTGTTTGGCCTGCGGATCCCGCGCATCCTGACTGCCGCGGCACGCGGCCAGAATGGCGACGTTCCAGCCGATATGGCGAATATCACGGGCGCGCAGCCGCACTTCCCGCAAGAAATCCAGCAGCGCAGCTGCATCGTCGCGTACCCCGTCCAGACCCGCCATATAGCTGGTCAGCTCTTCCAGCGCGTGGCGGGCTGCGCGCATGTCCGCTTCCAGCTCTGGGCTGTCGAGGCCCGGGTAGATATGGTCGTTATTCCACTGTTGTTGATACATAACTTCTCGCAAAGGCCTTTATCGGGAGGCGCAACAGACCTGCGGGCAGCAAGTCCGACACCGGGCAACCCGAAGGCCAAAAAATGAAGAGAGGAAAAAAGAGAAAATGGCCCGCAAGCTCGCTTATCCCTTGGCCGGGGCAAGACGGCTCACCAGCGTCATCACGGCAACCAGCAGCAGACCCGCCACCACACCGGCCACGGCGTTGAGCAGAGTCGGCGTCACCGCCGCCAGTACGGCCCCTACTGTGGGCAGGGTAGCAACGACAGCGGCTGCGCCTTCAATCAGGTGATGGGCAAAAGGCCAGCCATGCACCAGAATGCCGCCGCCCACCATAAACATGGCGATGGTGCCGACCAGTGCCAACAGGTGCATCAGACGGGGCGCCGTCACCAGCAGCCCCTGCCCCACCGCGCGGCGCAGGGCGCTGCCATCGGGCTTTTGCAGCAGATGCAGACCGATGTCATCGAGCTTGACGATCAGCCCCACCAACCCGTAGACCCCGATGGTCATCAGCAGGGCGATGCCTGCCACTACCGAGAGCTGCAGCGCGAGGCTTGCTCCCTGTACCGTGCCAAGGGCGATGACGATGATCTCGGCAGAGAGAATAAAATCGGTGCGGATCGCTCCCTTCACCTTCTGCTGCTCAAACGCGGCCAAATCATCGGGAATAGGAGCAGTGTGTGCCTCACCCTCGCTCACTCCATGAGGCAGGAACTTGTGGGCCAGCTTCTCGGCCCCCTCAAAGCAGAGGTAGGCGCCTCCCAGCATCAAGAGTGGCGTGATAAGCCAGGGCACCAGCGCACTGATGGCGATGGCTGCGGGCACCAGAATCAGCTTGTTGCGAAATGACCCCTTGGCCACCGCCCACACCACCGGCAACTCCCGCTCGGCACGCACCCCGGAAACCTGCTCCGCGTTGAGGGCCAGATCATCCCCCAACACCCCGGCAGTCTTCTTCGCCGCCATCTTGGTCATCAGCGCCACGTCATCGAGCACGCTGGCGATATCGTCGAGCAGGGCCAACAAACTGGTTCCAGCCATATCAAAGATCCCTTATATCAGTGAGAAACGTCTTCCCGAAAAATGTCTCGCGCTTGTTCACCACGACCTTGGTCATCAGCGCCACGTCATCAAGCACGCTGGCGATATCGTCGAGCAGGGCCAACAAACTGGTTCCAGCCATATCAAAGATCCCTTATATCAGTGAGAA